>RECH01000292.1 GCA_007694125.1 Leptolyngbya sp. DLM2.Bin15 | reverse complement strand
GTGTGGCATTAATCAACGTGCATCAAAAGGAGAGGATCAAACTGCAATTGACCAATGGATGACGTTCATATCAGACAACACAGAAATCCTATATTCAGGATATTTACGGGAAGGTAACATGGGACTTGATAATGTAGTGAAGTGGATAGTAGCAGGTGCTCTCATTCTAGTAGGACTGTATGCCTGTCTCAAATTCTTAGACAACTACCAACAAACAAGCGGAACTGGCTCATCAGCACCACGTCGAAGTTCAGGATCCTCATCTCCACCAGGCGAACCAGTTTCTGTATCTCTCTGTTTAGTTGTACCATCACATGTAGTTTCTGGTGCTCGTGAGATTAACCCAGGTCAGACAGGTCAGAGAATTTACAGGGATACAATAGAACGTCTAATTGATAATGCATCATACTTTCTGTGTACAGAGCATGGTGTCAGCTCATATGAAGAAGGGCTGTCGTTTCTTCCCGGTGCCGAAATACCCCTCGACAATCAGCGGGAAGTTTACGTGAGAATTGAAATCAGTGATGGTAAAGAAATGGTGGGCAAAAGTATCCCCTATGCCTTGAAGAGCAATCTGGAGCCTGAGGCAATATTTACTATACGAAAAATTTCTCTCCTCGAAGATCTATCTGGCTTAGATACATTCCATCGCATTTAAGGGCTTAGAACAACCATGGATTGGAAAACAGCATCTTCTTACTATGAAGCACAGCTTAGTGAAGCCCTGATGGTATGTCGGTATGCCATTGATCTGGCGATGCTTCCCCAGGCGGGAGTTCCGGCACGGCTGAGAGAAAAGCTGGAGGCAGAAGAGAAACCCGCTCAGCGTCAGCTTGAACGCTTGAGAAAACGTGAATTTCGGATTGCCGTCGTTGGCTTAGAAAAGGCTGGAAAAAGCACATTTATCAACGCATGGCTGGAATGTGATCTATTGCCTGCAAAAGCTGCAAGATGCACATTCACGACAACACAAATCTACTCGGTTGCTGAGGAAAGCAGTCAACGCCTTGAAGTACAGGTTAAGACCGATCACCAGTTTTCTCAACTGAAGGAAGATCTTAAAGCTAGAGGTGCCTCCGAAGATCTGGAAACGATTGAGAAGCATGAAGACGCTCTCAACAAGGTAAGACGAAATGGTAACTCCAGCCACTCATTTTTACGTCTGGAGGATATCAAACATCAACTACGAACCTATGTCGCTGATGAGGAATATGCTTATGCCGTTCAAGAAGCACGGCTATACACCAGCAAACTAGCTCAGGCGGAAGGTATTGTTTTCTATGATGTCCCTGGACTCGACTCAGGCTTGGCAAAGCATGTGGAAGAAGCAGAGCAGATGCTGTCAGACTGTGATGCCGTGATCTTAGTTCAACGGTTTACGAGCCTTCGAGAGAAAGAACTAGACATCATAAAATATACTGGAGCTGGAGACAAAAACGTCACCGTTGCAGACAAGCTTTTTGTTTTCCTAAGTCGCATCGATGCTCAAGCCAGCCCTGAAGCACTCCAACAACATATTAAAGAAGCCACTGAAGATTGGGTTAAGCGCACAAAGCTATCAAGTCAGCGCATTGTTTCAGGCTCTGCTGGCGCATACTTAGTACTCAATGGTTTAGCAGATCAGCAAACCCAGCTAGAAATTGGGACAGCCAGCGACCTGGCCAATCGCATCAAACGCCTGACTGGCATTGAAGACGAAGAAGCCCTAAAACAGCAGGGAACAGGGATTCCTGAGATCAAAGCACGCATATTTGACTATATCAACACTGAGCGAGTCTCCGTATTGCAAAGACGGTGCGATGCATTCTTGAAAACCATTCTGGAAACGGCAGAGGAAATCTGCACCTTAGTTCGCAAAACACATCCAGAAAATGTTGAAGATGCAAAGCAGGCAGAGGAAGAGCGTCGCCGCATTCGATTCCAGGAATGGTGGTATGGTCAAAAATGGGAGGACATCCAGGCAGACTTGCAGATGTTTTGTGAGCAATTGGGCATAGCACCTGACACTCAGACATGGGTGGAATCCTTGGTTGAGTCGTCTACTAGCAGTCATAAATTTAAGGAGCGCTATCTTCAGCTCGTTGAATCTAGTTTTCAAGACTTGAAAGAGCGCGTTCTTGCAGATAAAGATAAGATTTTTGCGGCCAATTCCAACCCTGTATTTGACAGCGCCAACGCAAACTATCGATGGCGTGAGCGCGTCTATCCTGAAGTCACCAAGACCCTGCTGTTGCTTGCCAATGAACTGGCCATCGAGCTTCAAGATGAAGCCATGAAGCTGGTTGACTATATGACCGGTTTACTGTGGGGCAGTTCACAGGTTAAAGCAAGCCTGATTGAGGACTCAGATCAGTATTTCTTAGTGAAGTTGGAAAATAGCTTGAGCGTCCTGTTCTTGCGATTTGCCCGTCCCGTAGCTGAAGCCTTGATTCGAGGGCCAGTCAATAGCGAAACCCGCGAGAAAATTGTTCGGGCACTTGGCGTTGATATTGAGTTAGTCGATAACTACTACAGCGGCGAGGAACCAGCATTTCAAATCCTTAAGCGATATGTGAAATATGGATCCGCTTTACTGTTTGATGCTGATTTACGTCAGGAAATCCTAGGCGTAATCGACCACCCTTCTGACAATCCGGACAGCTGCGAATCGTCTAGCGTGACCTTGCGATCGCCCCAAGCCTATGTTGTCTTTGAAGTAAAAAATGACATCAATGCGTTTGAGCAATACTTGCGTCACGCCATTTTTGACGCGGCAGGATTTGAAGCCTACTGTACTCAAGAGCTAAAAAGTCTAGTGGATAGCTTCCGAGATAAAGGCGGAACATGGGCCGGTATTGCTATGAATGAATGGCTCCAAGAAAATCCACGCCTACTGGCAGAACTTCCCAGCGATCTGAGACCCAGAGAACTCAACGTAGAAGTTAGCGATCGCCTTCGACAACTGGCCACAGCCTTACGGACTGTTGACCGAAATCGCTACGATGGCATAAGGCGATAGGTATTTCGTTTCCCTAGCGCACTTCAATAAAAGGTAAGGGCGATCGCTCCTTAGCCAATCGCCCCCACATCTGTCTTATCAGTTGTTGTTCAGATAGACTGAGATCTATAGACCCAAATCTGCCAAAATATCAGTGGCGTGAGTATCAGTCTTAACGCTAGTGTAAACCTTGGTGATCATGCCATCCGTGCCGATCACATAGGTGACCCGCTTAGCATAGCCGCCGCCATCTACATCATAGGCTTTAGTCACTGTACCATCGGTATCAGCAAGGAGCGGGAAGGGAAGGTCAAACTTACTGGCAAAAGCTTGGTGAGAAGCTTCATTATCCGTGCTCACACCAAACACAGCGATATTCTTACCTTGATAGGCCGTGTAGTTATCACGGAAGCTACAGGCTTCCTTGGTGCAGCCAGGGGTGTCATCCTTAGGATAGAAGTAGAGCACCACATGCTTACCGGCATAGTCTGCCAAGGTGATCGTATTGCCGTGGGTGTCTTTCACGGTGAAATCTGGAGCTTTGATGCCTTCTTGTAATGCCATAAAACGACTCAATAAACGACGTAGGTTTCAACTTGTATTTGTAACAGATTGTAACGTGTATTGGTCGGCTCGTGAGGACGGATGCCTGGTCTTGTGCTCATCCTGTGCGACTGGGGCAGCGGTGCGATACCTTAGGAGAAGCGCATTCTGGGAAGAGTTTTGCTCCTACGAGTTGGGGGCAGATAGAATTTGAAGGAACCCTTTCCCCAGCTTGCCGCTCGTCTGAATCGTACTGACCCTATCCTGCGATCGCCCATGAATTTCCTCACCGACCTTTTACCCAAGCCCGATCCTACCCCACGCGTTCGTAAGCAGCGGGGCGTGATTGTCAAGTCGTCCAGCGAAATCGCCATCATGCGCCAATCAGCAACGATTGTTGCCACGGTGCTCAAGGAAATTTCAGAACGGGTGCAGCCGGGGATGACCACGGCGGATTTAGATGCCTATGCAGAGGCGCGGATTCGGGAGATGGGCGCGACGCCAAGTTTTAAGGGCTACTACGGGTTTCCCGCATCGATCTGTGCTTGCATTAACGATGAAGTGGTGCATGGCATTCCCAGCCGCAAGCAGGTGATTCGGGCAGGGGATGTGCTGAAGGTGGATACGGGCGCTTATTTCCAGGGGTTCCATGGCGATTCCTGCATCACCATCGGCGTGCAGCAGGTGTCACCGGAAGCAGCCAAGCTGATTCGGGTGGCGGAGGAAACGCTCTACAAGGGCATTGAGCAGGTGAAGCCGGGCAACTCCTTGCTGGATATTGCTGGCGCAATTCAGGATCATGCCGAGGCTGAGGGCTTTAAGGTGGTAGAAAACTTCACGGGGCATGGGGTTGGGCGCAATCTCCATGAAGAGCCGTCGGTGTTTAACGTGCGCACCCATGATCTGCCCAATGTGAAATTAAAAGCCGGGATGACCTTGGCCATCGAGCCGATTTTGAATGCTGGCTCGAAGTTTACCCGCACCCTCGCCGATCGCTGGACCGTAGTGACGGTGGATCGCAGCCTATCTGCCCAGTTTGAACATACGGTACTGGTCACCGAGAACGGCTATGAGATCCTCACCGATCGCACTCGGGTTTAACCAGATCCCTGATGGACTGCCCCATCTCTTTCCCTCATCCCCCAGCCCCTTCTCCCACAAGGGGAGAAGGGGAGCAAGGAAGGTTTTCAAAGCCCCTCGCCCGCTCTGGGAGAGGGGTTTGGGGTGAGGGTCTTCGAGTGGTGTCCGTCAACCAGACTAGACCCTCTAGCCAAGCTCGTTGATTCAGACAGTCGTCTGTAGGATGCGTTAGCGACAGCGTAACGCATCCAAGCCGCATTAAACGGTGCGTTACGGCTTCGCCTAACAGCACGCTACAGATGAAGAGTACGCCCGTCGAACTTACGTTTAGATGTCGTGGCCATGCTGCAGATTTTGCCAGGCCGCTAGGGCGATCGCTGCTGGATAGAGTCGATGTTCCTGCACCTGCACGCGGGGATGGAGCGTGTCGGCGCTGTCGCCAGGGAGGATCGGTACGGCAGCCTGCATGATAATTGGGCCGCTGTCTACTTTCAGTTCCACCCGATGCACCGTACAGCCAGCGATCGCCACTCCGGCGGCTAGGGCCTGTTCCACGGCATGGGTGCCAGGGAAGCTCGGCAACAGGCTGGGGTGAATGTTCAGGCAGCGCTGGGGAAAGGCGTCAATCAACACTTGGGTGACGCGGCGCATCCAGCCCGCCATAATCAGCCAAGTGGCGTCGTAGTCTTGAAAGGTTTGAATAATGGCGCGATCCAGGTCTTCCCGCTGGGCATAGTCGCGATGGTTGTGCAGCACGGCGGGAATGCCAAATTTGGCGGCGCGGTCGGCGGCCTTGGCTCCGGGATTGTTGTACACCACCACTTGGATGTGGGCGTTGAGGTGCTGGTCGGCAATGGCTTGGGCGATCGCTTCAAAATTACTGCCGCTGCCGGAGGCGAGGATGCCCAGCTTTAGGGGAGGATGCTGACGTAGCCCATCGAGCATCTCGGTGGTCAGGGCTGGGGAGAGGAGGCTGGCCTGGGCGAGGCTGTCGGATTGGATCGCGTCGTTGAACATGGGACGGGTGCAGGAGTCATCGAAATTGCAGCTTAGATTACCACGCTGGGCGGTCAAGATTGGAACATCCTAAGAATCTCTAACGACGCTGCCGAATGCCTATAAAATGGGAGACTGTTGCGATCGCCAAATCTCCTATGTCAGTGTCCTCCGCCCCGTTTTCCCCTGCAGAAATTGCCGCCGAAGGCATCACCCCCAGCGAGTATGACGACATTGTCAGCCGCCTAGGTCGGCATC
The DNA here is from genome assembly GCA_007694125.1 of Leptolyngbya sp. DLM2.Bin15. Taxonomy (GTDB): domain Bacteria; phylum Cyanobacteriota; class Cyanobacteriia; order RECH01; family RECH01; genus RECH01. The sequence continues at coordinate 10,536 of RECH01000292.1, read as the reverse complement.
CCAACAAGGCTGAACTGGGTATGTTTGGCGTCATGTGGTCGGAACATTGCTGCTACAAAAATTCGCGGCCGCTGCTGTCCCAGTTTCCCACCACGGGCGATCGCATTTTGGTGGGCCCGGGCGAAAATGCTGGGGTGGTTGACCTCGGAGATGGCCTGCATCTGGCGTTTAAGATCGAGTCCCATAACCATCCCTCAGCGGTGGAACCGTTCCAAGGCGCTGCCACCGGCGTCGGCGGCATTTTGCGGGATATTTTTACCATGGGCGCTCGTCCGCTAGCAATTTTGAACTCCCTGCGCTTTGGCGACCTCAAGGATGCCCGCACCCAGCGGTTGATGCATGGCGTGGTGGCGGGGATTGCCCACTACGGCAACTGCGTCGGGGTGCCCACGGTGGGCGGGGAAGTCTGCTTTGACCCGGCCTATACCGGCAATCCCTTGGTGAATGCCATGGCCCTAGGCTTGATGGAAACGACAGAGATTGTCAAATCAGGAGCCATCGGTGTGGGCAATCCGGTGCTCTATGTGGGCTCCACCACGGGACGGGATGGCATGGGCGGTGCCAGCTTTGCCAGTGCAGAACTGAGTGATGAATCGGAGAGCGATCGCCCAGCGGTGCAGGTGGGGGATCCCTTTTTGGAGAAATCCCTAATTGAAGCTTGTTTAGAAGCGTTCAAAACCGGCGCGGTGGTGGCAGCCCAGGATATGGGTGCAGCGGGGCTCACCTGCTCCACGGCGGAAATGGCAGCCAAGGGCGGTGTGGGCATTGAACTAGATTTGGATCTGATTCCGGTGCGGGAAACCGGCATGGTGCCCTACGAATATCTGCTGTCGGAATCCCAGGAACGCATGCTGTTTGTGGCGGCGAAGGGACGAGAACAGGAACTGATCGACATTTTCCATCGCTGGGAACTGCAGGCGGTGGTGGCGGGCTCGGTGATTGCGGAGCCGATCGTGCGCATTCTCTTCCAGGGCGGTGTGGCAGCGGAGATTCCGGCTACGGCGCTGTCGGACAATACCCCCATTTACCACCGGGAACTGCTGGCAACGCCGCCAGACTATGCCCGCACGGCCTGGGCTTGGCAAGAGTCTACCCTGCCTGCCTGCACCGTTCAGGGTCTGCAAACCGACGCCCCATCCTCTTGGACTTCGGTACTGCTCACCCTGCTCGATGCACCGACGATCGCCTCCAAAAACTGGGTCTACCGCCAGTATGACCACCAGGTGCAAAACAATACGGTGCTGATGCCCGGCGGGGCAGATGCAGCGGTGGTGCGGCTGCGGCCCCAAGGGGCAGAGCGATCGCCCCTCACCTACACCAAAGGCGTGGCGGCGACGGTGGACTGCAATGCCCGCTATGTGTATCTCCATCCCTACGAAGGCGCAAAGGCGGCGGTGGCCGAGGCAGCCCGCAATTTGAGCTGCGTGGGAGCGGAGCCCCTAGCGGTCACCGATAACCTCAACTTTGGCAGTCCCGAAAAGCCCATCGGCTACTGGCAACTGGCCGAGGCCTGTCGCGGCTTAGCCGAAGCCTGTCGCGTCTTTTCCACCCCGGTCACCGGCGGCAACGTCTCGCTCTACAACGAAACCCTCGATTCCCAAGGACAACCCCAGGCCATCTATCCCACCCCAGTAGTCGGCATGGTGGGGCTAGTGGACGATCTGGGTCGCATCTGCGGTCAGGGTTGGCGGCAGGGGGGCGATCGCATTTATCTGCTGGGCCTTGGCGTGGGTACCGTTGCCGAAAGCCTCACCCTGGGTGGCTCTGAGTACCTAGCCGTGGTGCATGAAACCGTGGCCGGCTGTCCGCCGGTGGTAGACATGGAGCTGGAAAAACGGGTGCAGCAGGCCTGTCGCACGGGGATTCACCAGGGTTGGGTGCGCTCCGCCCATGACTGTGCAGAAGGTGGGTTGGCGATCGCCCTCGCAGAAGCCTGCATCAGCGGGCAGCGGGGCGCAGCGATCCAGCTACCGGTGGAGGATGCGCCAGAGCAACGCTGGGATCACATCCTGTTTGCCGAGGGAGGTGCCCGCATTCTGGTCTCGGTGGCCAACGATCAGGTGCCAGCCTGGGAAGCCTACCTGCAGGAACAGCTTGCGGGCCACTGGCAGGTCTTGGGTACGGTCACCGATCAGCAACAGTTGGCGATCGCTACGGAGCAAGGAACCACGGTGATTGCAGCCGATCTAGCATCAATGGATACCTGCTGGTCAACAGCGATCGCCCGCCGTCTTCAGTAACAAGGGCGAGAAATCCGTAGGTTGTCTGATGTATTCCCTCGGGGAATTGCGGTAACTTTACTGTTATCGTGAAGGAGACGTCGTTAAGGTTTCGTTAACTCTTGTCAGCCTCACCCACCCAATCTAAAGCCTAAGAGTTGACGCCCTCTGCAGGGCAGCGCTTAGGGATTCGGTGCCGTTGAGTTCGATCTGGGTTAGCCACCTGCTTCGACCCCTAAACCCTTGAGCAAAAAGAGCACCCAACCTCTCATGATGCCTAACTCTGCTGACTGTTTCTCCTCCGATCTCCATTGGGATGATGACTTGCCATTGGATAAACCCGAAGAAGCCTGTGGTGTGTTTGGCATCTATGCACCGGGAGAAAATGTGGCCAAGCTAACCTACTTTGGGCTCTACGCACTACAACATCGAGGGCAAGAGTCGGCAGGCATTGCCACCTTTGATGGTTCCCAGGTTTACAGCCACAAAGACATGGGGCTAGTGTCTCAGGTCTTCAATGAAGGCATTTTGAACAAGCTGCCAGGACAGTTAGCCGTGGGGCACACCCGCTACTCAACAACCGGATCGAGCCGTATTTCCAATGCCCAGCCGGCCCTTGTGGAAACACGCCTAGGCACCCTCGCCCTCGCCCACAACGGCAACTTGGTGAATACCGCCGACCTGCGAGAGGAACTCACCGACTCGGAGTTTGACATCCTCACCACCACCGACTCGGAGCTAATTGCCCTAGCGATCGCCCAAGAGGTGAACCAAGGCAAGACTTGGCTAGAGGGCAGCATCAGTGCCTTTGGTCGTTGCCAGGGTGCCTTTAGTTTGACGATCGCCACCCCCGATGGCGTCATGGGCGTGCGGGATCTCAACGGCATTCGTCCGTTGGTGATTGGGCTCTTGCCTAGCGATGACGTAGATAAACCCCGTCGGTATGTGCTGGCCTCGGAAACCTGCGGGCTCGATATTATTGGTGCAGAATACATCCGCGACGTGGAGCCCGGGGAAGTGGTGTGGCTGAATGAAGAGGGCATGGCCTCCTTCCATTGGGCACCCCAATCCTCGCGCAAACTCTGCGTGTTTGAGATGATTTACTTCGCCCGCCCCGATAGCATCATGCATGACGAGTCGCTCTACAGCTACCGGATGCGCCTGGGTAAACGCTTGGCCCTAGAGTCGCCAGCGGATGTCGATATTGTGATTGGCGTGCCAGATTCGGGTATCCCGGCAGCCATCGGCTTCTCGCAGCAGTCGGAGATTCCCTATGCAGAAGGGCTGATCAAAAACCGCTATGTGGGGCGCACATTCATCCAGCCGACCCAGTCGATGCGGGAGTCGGGCATTCGCATGAAGCTCAACCCCCTACGGGATGTGTTAGAAGGCAAGCGGGTGCTGATGGTGGATGATTCCATCGTGCGGGGCACCACCAGCCGCAAGATTGTGAAGGCCCTGCGGGATGCAGGCGCAACGGAAGTCCATATGCGAATTTCCTCGCCGCCGGTGACCCATCCTTGCTTCTACGGCATAGACACCGATAGCCAAAACCAACTGATTGCCGCCACCCACTCCGTTGAGGCCATTAAGGAGCAGATTGGCGTAGACTCCCTAGCCTACCTCAGTTGGCAAGGCATGTTAGAAGAAACAAGGGAAGATACCACCAGCTTCTGTTCAGCTTGCTTTACAGGAAACTATCCTACTCCCTTATCTGAGCCTATCAAGCGCACCAAGCTGCTGCTTGAACCCGTTTCTCCTACCCCTGCTTCGGTTTAAAGCGGAGACGTAAGATTTATGGGTAGCCGCCCTCGCCGGTTTAAGGTACGTCTGTATGTGGCACTTATCTTACCGTTTACACTGCAGGTCGTAGGAACCGTGGGGGTGGTTGGCTATTTATCATTCCGCAATAGCCAATCTGCGGTCTATAACCTGGCTACTCAGTTGATGAGCGAGCTAACCCTGCGCATTCGCCAAGAAACGCAGCTCTATGTGGAGATGCCGTTTTTAATCAACAGCGTGAATGCGATCGCTCTCCTACAAGAGGACATCCAGGTTGCAGAGATGCAGGGAGAGTATCTGCTCTGGCAACAGTTTCAGGCCTTTCCCACCACCAACTTAGTCTACTGTGCCACAGAAGACGGAGCCTTCATGGGCGTGGGCTACTCCAATGAAGATCAGTCCATCCAACTGCAGGTGTCTAACGCTAATACAGAATGGCTGTTTGATTACTATGAGCTGGATCCCTATGGCAGCCGGGCTCGCTACAAGCGGCGGGGCGATCGCCCCTATGATCCACGGGTGCGCCCTTGGTACCAACTAACCCAGGCGCGGCAGGTGCCGACGTGGAGCGAGGTTTACTTAGACTTTGATGCCTTCGTGCCGGTGATTACCGCCAGCACCCCCGTCTATGATCCCAACACGCAGCAACTGCTGGGAATCTGTTCAACCGACTTCTTGCTGACCGTTGAGCTTGATACCTTTCTCAATGAGCTACAGGTGGGTCAGTCTGGCGAAACATTTATTATTGAGCATACCGGCAACCTAGTAGCCAGCTCCATTCCTGATGATGACATTCTTATCTTAGATGAAACCAATGCCCCCGAGCGCCTCAAAGCCGTTGATATTAACAATGAGCTGATCCGAGAAACATCGCGGGAACTGGTGGCCCGCTTCGGAGATTTCCAATCCCTCCAGGAAGGCCAGTCGTTTACCCTAGGGTTGGGCGATCGCGGCCGGCATTTTGTCCAAGTCGAACCCTTTCGCGATGAGCGGGGTCTAGATTGGCTGGTGGTGGTAGTGATTCCAGAGCTAGACTTCATGGATCAAATCTACGCCAGTACTTGGCAGACGGCGGCCTTGAGCCTCGTAGCCCTGACCATTGCCATTACCGTCGGTTTGATCACCAGTCGGTATATTGCCCAGCCGATTCTGAAGCTGAACCGCGCCTCCAAAGCCATCACCAGCGGGCAGCTCGACCAAACCGTGGAGGTGAGTGGCATTGACGAGCTAGAGCAGTTGGGTACCTCCTTCAACCAGATGGCCCAGCGGCTGCAGGAAGCGATCGCCACCCTAGAACAGCGGGTAGCAGAACGCACAGCGGACTTGGAAGACAGTAACCAGAAGCTAGAACTGGAAAAGGAACGGGCGGAAAGTGCGAACCGGGCCAAAAGTGCTTTTATTGCCAACATGAGTCATGAATTGCGATCGCCCCTGAATGCGATCATTGGCTTTTCCCAGTTGATGATGCGAGCAGATACCATGCCCAAGGCGCAACTAGAACATGCTGGCATCATTTACCGCAGTGGCGACTACTTACTGACCTTAATTAATAACATTCTAGATCTCTCGAAAATTGAAGCGGATAAGGTCATCCTCAGTACCCGAGATGTCGATCTGCATCGCTTGCTGAATGATCTGGAAGATATGCTATACCTACGGGCTGAGCATAAGGGGATAAAACTAGTGGTTGACTATCCCGATTCCCTACCGCGCTACATCCATGGTGATGATGTCAAACTGCAGCAGGTCTTGATCAACCTCCTCAGCAATGCCCTTAAGTTCACCTCACAGGGTTCCGTACGCCTGACGGTGGCGGTTCAAAATCCACAGGTTGGGCAAGATGATCTGCAGGTCGAGAGTCAACAGATCGAGAGTCAACAGATCGAGGATCCGCAGGTCGAGGATCCACAGATCGAAGATCCACAGATTGACAGATATACCCTCACCTTTACGGTAACCGATACGGGGGTAGGCATTGCCGAGGAGGAGATCCCGACTCTATTCAGCGCCTTTAACCAAACCCAAAGCGGCCGCATGTTGCAAGAAGGCACCGGCCTAGGCTTGCACATTAGCCGTAAGTTCGTGCGCTTGATGGGCGGCGACATTCAGATCGAGAGCCAGGTCAATGTGGGGACAACCGCACGGTTTTCTATTCAGGTAAAACCTGCCCAAACTGCGGTTATTCCCGATGCGGTGCAGCCATCGCGGGTGATAGGTTTAGTGGAAGGGCAGCCCACCTATCGCCTGTTGGTGGTGGATGACAAAGACGCCAATCGCCAACTGTTGATGAAGCTGCTCCAGCCCATTGGCTTTGAGGTGCGTGAGGCCAGCAATGGTCAAGAGGCGATCGCCTGTTGGCAAGACTGGCAGCCTCACCTAATTTGGATGGATGTACGGATGCCAGTGATGGATGGGTATGAGGCCACTCGGAGGATCAAAGCCACCCCTGGACAGTCCACCATCATCATTGCCCTCACGGCTAGTGTGTTAGAAGAAGAACAGGCCGTGATTCTCTCTGCAGGCTGCGACGACTTTCTTCGCAAGCCCTTTAAAGAAAGCACGATCTTTGAGGCGATCGCCCGTCATCTTGGCGTTCAGTACCGCTATGCTGAAGAGTCCACTGAACCATCCGCTTCATCGTTGTCGCTGGATCAAACCTGGAGCGATCGCCTCACTGAACTGCCACGGGATTGGCTAGAAACCTTCTATCAAACCGTCCTAGAAGCAGATGTCCACACAGCGATCACCCTGATTGAACAGCTACCGCCGGAGCAAGACGCGATCGCCCAACCCCTAACTACGATGGTCAATCAATTTCAGTTTGAAGCCATCCTGTTGTTTTTAGAGTCTCACATCCAGGATGAACACTCCTAACCATGATCCTAATCAAGGCTCTGTGCTGATCGTGGATGACATCCCCGAGAACCTGCGCCTTTTAACCGATTTATTATCTGAGCGCGGCTATCAGGTACGGAGTGTCTCCACAGGGCGGATGGCACTCAAGACCGCCCAGGCCAAGCCTCCAGATGTGATTTTGCTGGATATCCGTATGCCAGATATGGATGGCTATGAGGTGTGTGAAGCCCTGCAAGCCAATGTCCGCACCCAAGACATTCCAATTATTTTCATCAGCGCCTTGGATGAAGTGATCGATAAAGTGCGAGCCTTTGACGTGGGCGGAGTGGACTATATTACCAAGCCTTTTCAGCTCGGTGAAGTCATCGCCCGTTTAGAAAACCAGCTCACCATCCGCCGTCAGCAGCTCCAGCTCCAGCAAGAAATTCGTAAGCGATCGGAGACAGAAGAAATTTTATATCAGTCGCGGGCTCTGCTATCGAGTATCCTCAACAGTTCGCTGGATGGCATTGCCGCCCTGCAGGCCGTGCGGGATCCGGCCACCAGTGTCATCTACGATTTTCAATGTTTGACCCTAAATCCTGTCCTCAGTCAGATTCTCAACCGCCGTCAAGACGAGTTGATCGGCAAGCCTTGCATCCGGCAGTTTCTCCAGCAGGTTAGCGATACCCTGTTTGACGAATTTGTGCAGGTCGTAGAAACAGGAACACCCCTCGAACAAGACTTTTACTACCCGCGGGAGCCGATCGCTGCTTGGTATCACTTTGTAGCTGTCAAGCTGGGGGATGGGTTCGCCATCACCGTGCGGGACATCACCACCCGCAAAACCATTGAGCTAGCCCTGGAAGAGGCCAATAGAACCCTAGATGCCCTCGCCTACTTAGATGGCTTGACCCAGGTGGCCAACCGCCGCCGCTTTGATCAACAGATGCAGCACGAATGGCAACGGCTAGCCCGAGAACAGCAACCGCTGACCCTAATTCTGTTCGATGTTGATTATTTCAAACCCTACAACGACCACTATGGCCATCAGTGCGGGGATGATTGCCTGATTCGCATTGCCCAAGCCGCTCAGACAATCATGAAGCGCCCCGCCGATCTGCTGGCTCGCTACGGTGGGGAGGAGTTTGCGGTCATTTTGCCGAATACCGATGTGAGCGGTGGGCAATGGGTTGCCAATCAGATTCAGCAGGCGGTGCGATCGCTGGCCATCCCCCACGATCGCTCCCAGGCCAGTTCCGTAGTCACCGTCAGTTTGGGGATCGCCTGCGCCATTCCTCACGTAGACAGTGATGCCAGCTCATTGCTCAGACAAGCCGATCGCGCCCTGTATCTCGCCAAGCAAGAAGGACGCGATCGCTCTGTGATCAGTTCACCCAACTGTCTAAGCCAGTAGTTCACCGGTTTCCTGCAGGGTATGCAGACGATGGTAAAGACCACCCTGCTGCAGGAGCTCTTCGTGGTTGCCCACTTCTACAATCTGCCCTTGGTCGAGCACGACGATTTTGTCGGCTTCCCGTACCGTACTTAGGCGGTGGGCAATGATCAGCGTGGTGCGGGTGCCTAGAATACTGCGCATGGCAAGCTGAATGGAACGCTCCGACTCATAGTCGAGGCTGGACGTAGCTTCATCAAACACCAGCACATCCGGATCCATCAGCAACGCCCGCGCAATGCCCAGCCGCTGCCGCTGCCCGCCGGAAAGCCGCACGCCCCGTTCCCCCACAATGGTGAAATAGCCATCGGGCAACAGATGGATAAATTCATCCACCCGGGCAATGCGACAGGCTTCTTCCACCTGCGGAAAGCTGGCCTTGCCGTTGCCGTAGGTAAGGTTATCCAGCAGCGTACCGTTGAATACGTCTACCTCCTGGTGAACGATGGCTAACCGCTTGCGATAGCCCGATACATCTAGCTGGCGAATATCTTGCCCGTCCATCAAAATCCGACCGCTTTGGGGTTCGAAGTAGCGGAACAGCAGCTTCACCAAGGTAGATTTACCCGATCCCGATCGCCCCACGAGGGCCACCGTTTGGTAGGGTTCAATCAACAGGTTAATGTCATTGAGGACGGGGCGATCGCGCTCATAGCCAAAGGTGACATGGGATAGATCAACCTTACCTGTGAACTGATACTGACGAATGCCAGCCCCATGGTCTAAGCTAGCGGCATCACTCCCCGTGGGCAGCTTCATAAACTCATGGAACCGCATCAGCGAGGCATAGCGGCGGGCAAACACCTCCGCCAGCATACTCAAGGGCTCCAGCTCCGCGTAGGCCATACTAGCCACGGTGTAGGTAGTGATGAAATGCCCAATGGACATGCGCCCGTTTAGGGTAGCCCAGAGGGTGAGCCCAAAGACCGCAAAGGTACTCGCCTGCACCACCAAGCGCTGTTGGGTATAGAGCACCACATAGCCCTTGTGGATGCGATGGATCACCACCTTCAACTCACGGTTGAGCCGCTGGGTTTGGCGCTGCAGCTCATCCTGTTCCGTGGCAAAGGCTTTCACCGTTTTGATATTGGTGATGATCTCAGAGGTGCGGCTCTCGGTGCTTTCCATGTAGCGATCGAGGGCTTCTTCTCGCCGAATTAACCGCCGTAGCTGCAGGAAGAGGTACGTGAGCAGCGCCACAAACGATGCCAAGATCAGCAAGGCAATAGGCCAGTCGAGCAGGGCAATGAAGATAATGATCGCCATCACCCGCACCAGCTTGGGAATAAACTGACCCGCCACTTCTGGGTAACCCCAGGTGTGATTACTTAACCCCCGCGCCAAGCGACCGGCAATGCGGCCAGGGTTATGTTCGTCATAGAACTCTAGGGGCAAGGTGAGGATTTTCTGAATGGTGCGCTGGGTTTGGTCGCGGCGAGCCCGTAGGGGAATGTCCCAGTGGAACCAAAGCCCTACCCACGGCTGGATGGGCGATCGCACCACCGTCACCAAAAACACCATCACCAATAAACTGCCCAGGGTAAACCCTTGCCCCGGCGTGGCTTGGAACAGCGTCGCCAGAGCTTGCACCATCCTGTTTAGAATGGCGTCAATGGGCTGCCCCGACAGAATGTTAATCACCTGCCCAACGATATAGGGCACTACAAGATCAATAACTTCAAAAAGACTGGTGATCGCAATGCTGTAGATGGCGATCGCTCGATAGTCTTTGAAATAACGTAGGATGTCGCGAAAGTTTGCCATACCCTGTTCTCGGTTTAGCCAACGGTCATACTGCACCAAGGCAGTATATTACATTTGTAGCACAGTTGTAGCACAAAAAAAGGAGTGACTTGTATGGCGGTGGGATGGACTGATATCAAGTCCGGTTGAATGGTGATGACTGGGACATCCTGCCTTCGATCCCCCGCTTCGCCGCCCCCTTGGCAAGGGGGCTCCAGACATCTGGGTACTGCCACAGCCTTAAATGAATCGTGTGTCTAACCGGATTTGCTATGATTCATCCTTATGGGAATCCACGTCGTGACTCATAGAGTGACTCATGGAGCGATCGCTTCTCCTAGCTTGCCAATCTGTTGGACTACCTCGATACACCCGGCTAGGTGAACTCCATGGCAGCTTGGGGTTAATCGTTGGCTTTCTGAGCTTTGTAAAGAGCTTTGAAGCGGTTTTGCTGCACCTTGTGATCGACAATGGGGGCGGGATAGCCGCAGCGATCGCGTT
>RECH01000013.1 GCA_007694125.1 Leptolyngbya sp. DLM2.Bin15 | reverse complement strand
AGGTCGCCATGCCCATGCCCTATCCGAGGGTGCCCGAACCAGAGTCTGCCTCTACGCCCTACCCCTCCCTGGATCAGCAAACCTTTGCTCTACGGATAACAGTGCAGTATCAGGCAACACCTAGCTTACCTGGTAGTGACGTACCCGATCTAGAGGCATTGCTCACCCAATCCCCAGCCCATATTGGCGATCGCTGGACAGCGGGCGCAACACCAAGCCTGCGATCGCGGGATAGTCTATCAATCAATTTACAGTTTGGTCAGCCGCTGATCTTAAGAACAGCACGAGGGCCAGGGGCCAACGTGCCACAAGAGTCTGTGTTACGAATCTTACCTACGTAGACCGCTCATTGCCCGTTTGTTGCACAAGGAGAGTGCCCCATGCCGGAATATCTTGCGCCCGGTGTATACGTTGAAGAAACCAGTTTTCGCGCCAAATCCATTGAAGGGGTGGGCACGAGCACCGCTGGATTTGTGGGAGCCACCCGTTATGGCCCGCTGGATGGGGAACCGGAGTTAATCACTAGTTTTAGTCAGTTTGAACGTATCTATGGCGGGCTTGATCCACTCGTCTATGAGAACGGCCCCGTGACCAATTACCTAGCCCATGGGGTACGAGCGTTTTTTGATAATGGTGGCTCTCGGTTATATGTAGCCCGGGCCTTTACAGCCTCGGATCTCGATGCCACGCTGGCCCGCGCACCGATTCCTAGCCCCATAGCAGCGATCGCTACCGTGGATGCCACGGCCCTAGGCGCTAGCAACCGGGTTTTGAATGCCCTCGAAACCAGTGCCCATGCCCTGACCCAAGCCCAAGCGGCCGCCCTGATCATCCTGCGCTTTGCTGTCGAACAAACCCTAGCAGACCTCGTCAGCGTGGCAGCTCCCACGTTGAATTACGACTATGGTGCAGGGGAGGCTACCGTGGGTGAACAGCTTCAGGAATGGATTACCAACCTTGACGAGGTTGAGGTTCCAGAGAAGCCAACCCTGGAGGATGCTTTTGACACGACATGGCAAGCGATCATAGATGCGACCGATACCCAACTCCAGGCTGCCGTTACTGGACAGTCAGAGGTGATCGATACCCAGTCCACCGTAGGCAATACCTATCAAGCTGGGATCAATATGGGCAACAACCAAACCTTGGCCGGTCTTAGCTCTAATCCAACAGCCCTGACCGTGGCCGGAACTACCGCCAGTCAGGCTGCGGTGACGGTAGAAACAGCAGCAGAAAATCTGGCAACGCCAACGGTAACCTTAGCCACATCGATGACCACCGTAACCGATGCGGCCACGGCCCAAACGGCCATGACTGATGCCACCGCCGTCACCACGGCAGCGATCGCCGTTGTCACAGCCAGCACAATCGCCGTCGATGCCATTCGCACCGCTGCTCGGACAGCACGGGTCGAAGCAAGGTTAGCGATCGCCAATGCTGATGCCCAGTGGGTGGCTCGTTTTCCAGGCGCGGCCGGCAATCTGTCGATTCGCGTAACGGGGCGACTGGGTGCCAGCGTCCTAGGCGGAACCTCCACCGATCCCAGGATCCGCCAGGTGCGGGATGGAGATTTGGTCTTAATTCAGCAGGGCAGCAGAGCATTGATCCATGCGGTTCAGCGTCGTCAAGGAGATTGGTTCTTTTTACCTGCCGTGGGCGATGCCTTTGCTCTAGGTGAACTGGATGAACCAAGGGGCGATCGCGTCTATCCAGTTCAGCTTACGGTGGAAGCAACCTTACCCGGACGCTTCTCTCAAACGATGGTGTGGGATAATCTCACCCTGTCTAACCTACCGCAGCGCCAACGGGATAGCCTAACCGCTATTTTTGCACCGACGGAGCAGATCAGCAATCGCCTCCAGGCGCTGGAAACGCCCATCGTGCTGAATGGTGCGGGTGAGATTAATCCAGCGCAGTTGGTGGCCCAGATCTTGAACCTAGAGGACTGGTCAGCGGTGTTGGCCGGGAATCAATTGACCCAGGTGCAGACCTACACCCTCAGCGGCGGCAGTGATGGCGAGATGCCCCAACCTCCTGCCTACGAAGGCATGGGGGATGATAATACGCCTACCAAGAGCGGCTTGCGATCCTTGGCAGATTTGGAAGAGATTTCAATTATCGCTGCGCCAGGCTATTCCTATGATTGGGGGAATCGCAGCACCCAAATTCTGACCATCAGCCAGCATCTCATCTCCCATTGCGAACGGCTGCGCTACCGGGTGGCGGTGTTGGATAGTCCTAATGATCAAGCCATTTCCGGGGTGCGCAACTATCGGGCAGGGTTAGATACCAGCCATGCTGCCCTGTACTACCCTTGGGTACGGGTTTTAGATCCGGTCAGCGATCAGGAAATTAACCTACCTCCCAGTGGTTTTGTAGCAGGAATTTATGCCCGCAATGATGTGCAGATCGGGGTGCATAAAGCACCGGCAAATGAGGTGGTGCGCGGAGCGATCGGCATGGAAATGTTGATCAATAAGGCTCAGCAGGATGTGCTAAATCCCCTCGGGATTAACTGTATTCGGTTTTTTGAAGGACGGGGAATTCGCGTATGGGGCGCACGTACCGCCAGCTCTGATCCAGAGTGGAAATATCTGAATATCCGTCGTTATTTTGTGTATTTAGAAGCGTCGATTGATCGATCAACCCAATGGGCTGTCTTCGAACCCAACGGAGAACGGCTCTGGGACAATGTACGGCGCACCGTCGAGGGATTCTTGGAAAACGAATGGCGTGAGGGACATTTATCGGGCAGCAAGATCGAGGAAGCCTTTTTTGTCCGGTGCGATCGCAGCACTATGACCCAAAACGACTTAGATAACGGTCGAATGATCTGTCTGATTGGCGTTGCGCCGCTCTACCCGGCGGAATTTGTGATCTTCCGCATTGGTCAGTGGACTGCCGATCGCCGGTAAGATTCCCCATCATTCTGACCGTATCAACCTATCGTTTGATCTATCTATCTAAGGAGAGAGCACCATGGCAACGGAACGGGAACGCCCCTACAGCGCCTTTCGATACTTAGTGGATCTGGGCGGTGGTACCAATGGAGCCAAAGCTGGCTTCCAAGAAGTCACCGGTCTGGGGGTGGAAATCACCATGCAGGAATACCGGGCGGGCAATGAAAAGCGGGCCGCTCCCATGAAAATTCCAGGCTTATACAAGGTGACGGATGTCTCTCTCAAGCGAGGGGTGCTCGGTGCCTTAGATTTAACCGAATGGCTCAATCAAGTTCGTAACGGCGAAGACGCCCGTCGGCAAGTGACGATTCAGCTCCAGAGTGAAGATCTCAGCACCATTGCCATGACCTGGACGCTAGAGGGCGCACAGCCGATGAAATATACGGGGCCATCCCTCAATGGTAAGGGAACGGATGTGGCGATCGAGGAGCTGGGTCTATCGGTGGAAGATATTAAGTTTGAGTAAGTTTGAGTAAGTTCGAAGCTAGAGTTCACTGGAGTAGGAGAGCCAGATGCTAACCGCTCGTACCA
>RECH01000014.1 GCA_007694125.1 Leptolyngbya sp. DLM2.Bin15 | reverse complement strand
ACCTATGACAGGACAATGGGCAATTTTAAGCGGCATTGAAGGTAATTTAGCGGCCTATGAGGCTGTGCTAGCCGATCTGCGGTGGTCAACGGTGGATTCTCTTTATATTCTTGGGGATGTGGTCGGTTTGCAGGGAGAGAATGAAGCCGTGGTGCAGCGGCTGCGATCGCCCCGTGACCATGAACTATCACCCCAGGTTTGCACCGGCTGGTGGGAGGAACAGTGTTTTAACCTCCATGGCATAGGTCTACAGATGAACGTGCCGGAACTCCTGACAGCCTATGGTGCAGACGCGGTGAAAACCTTATGGGAGTCCCTCAGTCGCGACGCAGTGCAATGGCTGCGATCGCTTGATTTTGGGTTCCATGAATTGGATTGTTTATTGATCCACGGCAGCACCGTGAGCTACAGCGATGAACTTACTCCGGAAACACCCGCCATTCAACTGTGCGATCGTTTAATTCGTGCAGATGCAGATCATCTGTTCTGTGGGCGATCGGGGCAAGCGTTTGAATGCTGGATTGAAGACGGCACCCTCCAATCTAGCGTGACGACCTTAGATGAACCTGCTACTGTTCAGGTACAAACCATGCAGCCTCGCCGGGTGGTGGGTGTGGGTAATGTGGGGCGTCGTCCTAAGCAAGCCACCTATGTCCTGTATAGTCCCACATCCAACCAAGTGGAGTTTAGAACCGTCTCCTACGGCGCAGGACAAGGTTTTCAAGCCTCGCGCTCCCATTCAGGGCATCTTAGGTAGGCTGTACCGATGCCTCAGATCACTGGGCCGCATAGACCAAGACCGGTACTCGTTTGTAGGCGGGAATGCCGGACTTAGGATCGGTAGTTGCCGTAAACAGCACATTGGCCTCCGGATAAAACATGAAGGCAGCCCCTGAGCGCACGGCTCCAAAGATAATTTCGATATTCTCTAATCGACCCGCATCTCCCTGAACCGTCACCCGTTGATGTTCTTGCCATCCCGCCTGCTGTACATCGGCAGGATTCATCAAGATACAGTGGCGGTGGGGCATCCCTCGATAGCGATCGCCCTCTTTGTACACGACCGTATTGTGCTGGGAATAGCTGCGGCCGGTCATCAAGGCAACGACCCGTCCAGCCGTCTGTGCTGGTGCAGCAAAGCTTTGGGCATCGGGCAACCTCAGTTGGGGCAACTCCGTCACAAACATGGATGCCTTACCAGAGGGCGTGGCAAATTTGGGTTCGTCAAAGATACGACCGCCGATAGTAAACTCAGTTTTTGTTTCATCGATCGTGGCGATCGCTTCATAGCCAGGAATAGTCTGGGCAATCAGTTGACGAATATAGCGAGTGTCTTGCAACAGCCGCCAGTTAACGGGATGGTCGCCATGGAGGCGATGGGCCAGTTCGCTGAGAAAGTCCACTTCGGCAATCAGGTCAGCACCTTTGAGATGAGTCTTACCCGGATCGTTAAGTCGCACGAAGTTATTCCCGGATTCGGTCGTTGTGCGATGGGGATTTTCAAAGCGGTTAAACACCGGAATAATCAGAGTATGAGTGCGTCCGAGACCGTGGAAATGTCCGAGGTTAGGCTTCGTAGATAGATAAATAACCGTGTCAATTTTACTGAGCGCCGACTTAGCTTGGTTGAGGTCAGGATTTGCCGCGTAGACATTACCACCCAAACAAAGCAGCGTATCGACCTGCCCCGCATCCGCTGCATCCATTAAGTCTCGGGCCCGATAGCCCGGTGTACGGTTGAGCGATCGCCCCAGCAACGTTTCCAGCGCCGTTTGCACATCTTGCCGCAGATGGGCCGTCACCCCCATGGAGCCAAAGCCTTGCACATTAGAATGTCCGCGAATGGGCATGGTGCCTGCGCCCGGCTTACCCGCATTACCCGTTAGCAGCGCCGTATTGGCGATCGCATGGACATTGTCCACCCCATTTTTCTGCTGGGTGATGCCCATCGCCCAGGCAAAGACCACCCGCTCTGAAGCACCAATCATCAGCGCAGCCTGCTCTAGCTCCAGTTGAGACACACCGCAGGTGGCTGTAATCGCGTCCCAGGACAGCGATCGCGCCTGGTCTACCACCGCCTCCCACCCTTCGGTGTGGCGTTGAAGATAATCGCGGTCAATTAAATTGCGTTCAATCAATGCCTTTTGGATACCCAGCAGCAGCGCCGTATCGCTACCAGGAATCGGCTGGAGGTAGAGGGACGAAATGTCAGAACCCGACAAGAGCTGGCGAGGAAAGGCCGGCGACGCAAACTTCACCAAACCTACCTCAATCACCGGATTAATCACAATCACCCGACCACCGCGATCGCGTAGATGGATCAGTTCATTCATCAGCCGAGGATGGTTAGCCGGCGCATTCGACCCCAGCAATACCACACAATCCGCCTGTTTCAGTCCTTCCAGGCTGACCATGGACGTACCCGAGCCAAAAACTTGCTTAAGACCCACCGTTGAAGGCACATGGCAGAGATCGGAGCAGTCCGCCAAATGGTTCGATCCCAGAGCCCGCATCATCAATTGCAGTAAAAATGCTGCCTCATTTGACGATCGCCCAGAACTGTAGGAGGCCACGCGCTCCGGCGGTCGCTGAAAAGCATCCACGGTCAGGTGGTAGATCTCGTCCCACGAGATACGCTCATAGTGAGACTGCCCCGCCCGCAGGATCACCGGAAAACTAAGGCGGCCCAAGCGATCGGCCTGAAGAGAGGTTAACTGCTGGAGTTCAGCAACAGAATGGCGATCGAAAAAATGGGATGCCACCGGCGGCTGTAGTTCCGCTGAAATTGCTTCGACACTTTTCATGCAGCGCTGCAGCGGTTCTTCTAGCTCGTTGGTAAATCCACCCTTTTGTCCCCCGGTGCCCCAAGCGCAGGATAGACAAGCACTCTTATGGGTCAGCGCTCGCCATAGGTCTGGCCCTTCCAGAGATAGGGTATGCTCCGCCCAATATTGCAGCACCGGCAACCCACCCCCCATCTCAGGCGCGTCGCTATAGTAGCCCGTTTGCTCAACAGACGGTGCATTCCCCTGTGGATCCTGCTCTGGCTGGCTGGATGTTGTGTTGGTGTCCATACGGCTCCTCGTCTATCACCATTCCCCTAGGATCTATCATGCCACCAAAGGGCGATCGCACCCACGGCATCCACAAAGGCAAAAGGACTAGCACGTTATCTGTATTCTAAAAAACGGTTTCTTATGTTAGTCAGGGCAACAAACCGGGCATCCTATTCTAGGAAACCACTCCTCACAACTCGCCCTCTCGGAGTACCCTATGGCAACGTCTTCTAAAGCAACTCTCATCCAGCAGGCAAAACAAGGCAACCCAGCAGCAGTTACAGCCTTGCTAAATCAGACGCTTCACCCCAAAGGAATTACAGCAAAGGCATCCATCAAGAACTTCTGCTTAAATATTATGCTGGAAGCAGCACAGCCGCCTGCCCAGACGGCGCTAGTTGCATTTTTACGGAAGTCGTTTGAGAATTTTACTGTTG
>RECH01000295.1 GCA_007694125.1 Leptolyngbya sp. DLM2.Bin15 | reverse complement strand
ATTGAAGGGCATCAAGATCCTGAGAAGTTATCTGAGGCAGAGAGCACTGATAGACTTGGGTAAGCTGGTCTAACAGTTGACTGGCTTGGGAGGAGGATAGTTCCGTTAAAATAGCTATAAAAACCGAACGATCCAGGTCAAACAGCAGCGGCATCATGGCCGGCAGCCACTGGATTGACTCGCGCCATCGATCAGCGATCGCTGCTATGCCAGAACGGTGCTGAGAACGCCGCAGTGCTGTTGTCCACCACCAGCGATCGCCTGCCACACCCAGATATAGATCCCGTGACAGACAAGCCAACCATTCCGCCTCGTCCACAAACCAAACGCTATTAGCATGGGGTGGGATAGGCGATCGCGCGGGACGCAGAGCCGTTCTCCAGCAATCGTTCAGCGCCTGTTGGGTCGCCCGCTGCCAATCGTGATGGCCCTGCCGGTTGATAGCCAATAGACTGCCAGGAGAAGAGTCAGGGAGCGATCGCACCACCAGGATGGCATGAGGAGGCATCGTCAACGATAGGGAAACGTTGTCCAGCAGCTTTCTGAGGTGTCGCTGTTGGGCCTGACGCTGGGCAAGATTGGCTGTCGGCATCCAAGATAGCTTGACCCGGTTGACGGTGAGTGAAGGTAAGATAGAAGGACTCATAAGATAGCAACTGATAAATGGATTCAGGTGCCGGGCTCAACCGGTTGGAGAGTAGATGATGACGTTAGCCATATTGCTGGGGTTAGCCTGGTTGAGATATGTTTTACTGGATTGGATATTATTAGCCGGCAGGATGTGTTAGGCATAGCCGTAACACATCAAAGCCCTTATACCAATTTAAGATGAAGCAACATTGAATGTAGAGTGTGTTAGCGAAGCGTAACGCACCGCAAACCCTCATCCATAATGCGCTATACTGTCGCCGACGCATCCTACAATCACGTGCATCTTCAAATAAATTTGGTATTACAAAACAGCGCATTTTAGATCTATTTAATTAGCCCCCAGATTCATTAACCTAAGTTCAATCAACATTAGATCCTACGATTGGAGATACACCCATTTAAATCAATTGAGGGGAGTAGTCTTCCACTCCCCCATTAGTTCCAGATACGGGATTCGAACCCTTCGATATAGGCCACGCCAGCAAACTTTCCTGTTTCTCAAGCGCACTTCTTCAATAGCTACCTAAGTCTCATGAGAGTTTCCTCAAATGTCTCAAGCGTATCGTTCCATGGCATCTTAAGTCTCACTACTTGTCCGACTACACGTTAAGCTTCAACCGTCTCATACCATAAGAAGCATCTGTACTTTTAAGTTATCAAAAAAGACTAGGAAGCAACAGATCAATTAACCAAAATTAACGATTTCATTCAGATCAATACACATCTTAAATTTGGTTTGTTCAGGATTTAAATTCAGGTCATTAAGGACGTTTATTGATGGTCAAAAAGCGTCTATGAGGGTAGGTCATCTAGGATTTAATCTGGTTTTTGAGATCCTAACTCTAGGCTACTACTAGGGAGCATCCCAGTTTCGCAAGTTGACCCTCATCCCCCAACCCCTTCTCCCAAAAAAGGGAGAAGGGGAGCTGGATTCAACGTCCCTCGCCCGACTTGGGCGACAAAAGTGGGATGCACCCTACTACTATTCATTCAATCATTCGAAAAAATTATGTTCGAGGATAGCATTAGCAGGAGGGCTACTAAGATTTGTGACATTAACAGGTCGCGAAAATCCTCCGAAGGTGCCAATGCGAGTCAAATGATTTTGGCGGATGATGATGCGCCTACCTAGAAATCCATGAACCCGAATACTGTCAATCGGAGAAGCTGCTGTACCTCTAAAACGCTGCAGAGAGAGGTAGTTGTTTTCAATCACAAGACTCTTGCAATTACCCACAAAAATTCCATGACGTTCGTTAACACCTCCTGATAGATTAGGAAAAGAAACATAGATGGTATTACCTGCAATTAAAAGGTTCTCAATAGAAAGAGGGGAGCCTCGACTAGGTTCACGCTGGCTAAGACCTAGATGAATGCCTTGCAAGGTATGCTCAATTCTATTGTTCAAAATTCGTATATCGTTAGCAATGCTTCCTCCTACAACAATGCCTTGAGATGCTGGTGTTCCTGCTTGAGTGGTGGTCAGATGATTGTTGTCTACTTGGGCATAGCGCGCATTGACAATCAAGATTCCTAGTTGGCGATCGCCCATGTGAAGATTGCAGTTTTGAATGCGTACCGTGCTACTTTCAGAACTACGTACCGTCAGGCAGGTTGCTGTGCGTTGAGAGTGGTTAGCACAGCGCAGCGATGTATGTTCAACCCTGACATCTTGGCAGTTATAAAAGTGGAGGGCCCCTTGAAGATGCTGCCTCTTTTCGGGGGTTTGTGCAACGCCGCTTTGGGCATAGAGATCTCGAACGATGACACTTTGACAGTTTTCAAACACCAGTACTCTTTCTGCCTGATTGCACAATAAGCGAGTCCCTAAGCCAGCTCCGGTTACTTTGACATGACCCTTGTTCTTAATCACTAGGGGTTGGGCAAGATTGTACACCCCTGCCTGTAGGCAGATATGAATATCATTCACCCCATGGTTCATTTGAGTGATGCTGGTTTGCCAATTACTGGGTGTGAGCCTGTAGGTGCACGTTCCTGATGCTGTACTGTGTTGTCGGCTTAAAGTCCGACGCATGAATACAACGTAGGATTCTTGATTAGGACTAGGTGCAACAGGATAAATATTGATGTCATCACGGAGTGGATCAATGGCAGGATAGTGGAAAGACTGATGAAGCATGTCGCGGATTTGTTCAGGGGCAAGACTCACATGGTGGAATCTTGTGCCAGCCAAGAACGTATTGATATTAAATCCAGGTAATGATGTTCGTCTAACCTGTCGGGATTGAATTCTATCTCGAATAAGATTGTTGACATTGATGATAGACGATCGCCCGGTGGGTAAGAACCCGAAGGCAGGCAGATACTCAAAGTAGTCGATGGCTTTAATATTAACGCCGATTGTTGATCGAATATCGTCAAGCTGATGTTGAAATTGCAGCAAGAAAGCCTGAGCTTCCAGCGTTTGGCGATCGCCCACTAAGGGATAGGATGGCTGCCCCCAAGCATCGTCCTGTCCGTTTTGTAGGCATGGCCGCCGAACTGCCCAGGTATCAATGAATTCGAGTTGTTGGTTTTGGTAATAAAATAATGCTAAGGGAACGTCACAGTCTGTCAAGCGCTTGGCTTGGCGTAGCGTATAGACCAAACCATAGTCAGGAACGCTATGCATCGGATCCTGGGCATGGGCTGAGCGCTGCTGTGTGCCAAAACATAGATGTGCTAGGCGACTGCGGTTATTCAGTCCTGATGAGGACGACGGAACAAACTCCTGGATGGTAATTGAGACCAGCTTAAACTGTACGCCCATCTCTTCATAGCGGTTGGTACAGCCAGGGCGATCGCCACTCAGTCCAGCGTTGGGAGCCATGGCTGTGGACAGTCGCGTAGCGGGTGTAATGGCGAGAAGATAATATCCGGTAGCAACGGTTCCAGTTAGAGTGCTTTCAGTCGGAAGGTTACAGGGAATAAAGGGGGTAGTGATACTGGGCGTCAACCGCTGGCTGGAGACTAGGGTAAGGGTGGTATCCCTCACAAGCTGAAGGGGATCGCCTTGGCGATTGATGGCTAATCCACCCTTAATCCGAAGCGCACGGCGATCGCCATCCGCCGACACCTGTAAACCATGAACCACACCATCTCCAATCGCTTGCCCCAAGAGGCGCGATCGCTGAAGGTTGGCCGTTTGCTCATCCCGTAAATCTTCGGCGGTCAGAATGCGTCCATCGAAGAATTTAGGATATTTGATGCCGTTGTCCGAAAAGACGGTTTCTAAGAAATGCATGTTCATTTAAACCTCCCACCGCAGGTCAGCCATTAGCAAATACAGTTGTTCCTCACGTTCATTGATGTCTAACTCTGGTAGTAAATACACGGCTAAATAATCTGGCTCATCCGCGTTGATGTCTAACCTCAGAGGTGAGCTTTGGTGTAAGTGGAAATCGGATAGAGACAAGGGCTCGATGGTCGCTGTTATGAAGTTATCCGATGTTAACTGTGCATCAGGACGCAGACTTTCTCCGGGGAGGAGCGATCGCAACCATCGCCACGCCACCCGCCAACGCACAGATCCTCTGAGCGCCGTGCAATAGAGGCGCAGGGTTGGAGGAAGCTCAGGATCAGCGGCAGGGGGGCGCAGGATGCTAAAGCCTGCTACTTGATAGGCCGGATCGGATCCAACAGTTGGTTCAAATACCAGGGCTGGATAGCCATTGATGGTGCTGGGATTAGCTGGCGTCACGGGACGTCCAGGGTTGGAAGGCAGGCTGCTGGGTACGATCAGGTTTTCTCTGGCATTGCGAAAGAGCAGCATCTCCATGGGGCGTAATGCCAGGTGGGGGGTAGGTGTACGGTTGGCTTCAGGTCTAGGCAGTACGACATCAAAGGCAACATCGGTGCGGGGAGCAGCGGCGGGATAGACACCCGCAGAGCGATCGCCAGCCGTTTCATCACCCTCCATGCTGATCACGCCATTCCCCAAGGGCGGCAGCACCGTTGGCGGGGTAGGCATAATCACATTAAAGGCCACGTTGGCGTTACCGAGATCCGGGGGAACTGGGAATACCCCGGTTGACTCTTCAGGGCTAGCTTGATAACGCGCAACTCCATTGCCTACAGGTGGAGCTGGAACAACGACGTTAAAGGCAACATTGACATCATTGTCTAGAGGCGTGACCGGAAACACGCCAGGGTTATCTCTTATGGTGCGTGGATTTTGATAGCGAACTGTACCTGTTCCAAGACGAGGATTGGGTACAACGACATCAAAGGCAATGGTTTCCGACGGCAGGGGATCGACGGGAAAAATACCGGATTCATCGCTATCATCCTCAAGCGCTTGGTACCGCACTGTGCCAGAGTCTAGCACCAATTCGCTCACGGCTCCCTGAACGATAGTCTGGAGCACCAGTTCCTGCAGTAAGCGAGTATGTAGCAGATAGGGACGCTGTAAATCTACAATAGATAAGGTGCTTTCATCCACTTGGTTTCCTGTCAGGGAAAACTGAACGGCAGCAAGTAAAATACAGTCATCTTCGACGCTCTGATCGGTGCCAGTAGAGGTTGCATCCCAATGGCGGAGGACAGCACGGCGGTAGCGAGTGGAGATCTCACCAGGGACGGTCACGGCTTCTAGGTCATCAATCTCAGTAAGTTGCTGCGAACGTCGATAGTCATCTAGAGCCTGGGTAAATTGGGCCAGTTGGGCGGCGATCGCCTCCTCGCTGGGTGCAGAACTGGTTTCATCTATGAGAATCTTATCCAGTACCTTCAAGACCGGATGGTGCAGGTGATCGAGGCTGGGGCGAGTATGGGTGACCCAGTAGCGAAACAAATCGCGCAATACAGAATCGGCTTGGCTTTGGGGAAGAGTCGCATCAAGGGTAGGAATTCGTGCCGGATCGTCTAGGCCATCCCGCAACGTTTGGGTGAGGGCAGCGATCGCTTCGTCTTCCAGCTCAGGGATATCCGGATCAATGTCAATCTGGGCTAGGAGGGAGGCGATCGCCCGTACCCAGGTTTCTTCCCATTGCACCGGTGGTGTAGCCCGCAACTGCAGCTTAAAGTGATCGCGAAGGCGGGTGTCTTGAATCACGCCATTCTGCCCCGACTCACTGCGACAGGGATCGCCTAGGATCGGTTGTTTACCGGTATAGCAAGCGTGGTAACACAAGGTCACATAGACGGCAACAAGCTCCTCGGACTCTGGGACGGGCCCGTCTTCAGGCGTTTCGGATAGGTCTGGATCGGCAACCGGCACGGGCTGTAAGGTTTGCCAATTCGCGATCGCTGCGTCATCGGTGACGGCTGCAGCTAGCCAATCGTTGAGCTTGGCACATTGCAAGGCATCGACCCAAACCTCCCGCCCTTGGGGATCGATGGCAAAGCCCGGAGCCACCTGCAGCTCTAAGGTTTCTCCAGTATGAGCCGTGCTCACCGCCAGGCCCCATACGGTGCCGTAGCCATGCAGACTGCGGTTGTGGAGTTGGGACTTATGCAGAAAATAGACCTGTTCTTGCTGGAAGTCGTTGACCCCTAGCACTTGGCCCAGGACATAGTTTAAGCGCTCGCGGTGGTGAAGATTTTTGAGCTGAGGGCAAAGATAAAATGGGTGAACCATGGCGCTGCTCCGGGTGGTAGGGTTAGCGAGAAATGACGGTACGGTTCGTGAGGCTGTAGGGGAACGTTGTCCCTAGGGCGGCGGCATCCAAGGCAGACTCCCCTAGGCGGAAGAGTTCAAACTGCCCCCCCTGCCCCAGAACTGTATCTAGCCCTAGGCGAACGTCGCCGACCCGGAATAGGGCCCAGTAGGGCTGGAGGGTGAAGGCTGTGTGGGCAGGCTTTTCTAGGGCGATGATGCGTTCTATCAAGGCGTGGGTTGTGGCCGTCAAGGTTGTGGGCACCATCACGGTGAAGCGATGGGCGCGGCTCTTGGTTTCAGGGCTGGGGAGCGATCGCGGAGGTTGGCGTTCATCCGTAGGATCAGCGATCGCTGTTTCCTGGGGCGTACGGGTAAGGAACCGTTCCACAATGCGAACCGTGGGATATTGGGTGGCGATATGATCGTCGAAGATGCTGGGCCCTGAATCGGGATAGAGGGTTAGGAGAATGGCCTGCAACAGCCCAGCCGGGGTGCCGCGTCGCTGGAAAAAGTAGGGCGCTTGGGCAATCAGCAGTCGTCGCTGATGGTCGTTCCAGGCCGGATCCAGGGCCAGGCCGATCCAGCTCGCCAGCCAGTCTAGCGCTTCCGCCGGTGCGGTATGGACGTCTAACAGGGTCTGCATTTGGGCAATGAGTCCCTCAAGGTACGTCAAGATTCCTTCAGGGTTGGCCAGGAAGCGCTCCAAGAAGCTGGCGGAGGCTGCATCCTGTTGGTAGACTGCCGGTAAATATTCCTGGAGATAGGAAAATCGAGGATAGTGAGCCCGTAGAGCCCGCAGCAAGGGAGTCGTGCGACCATTGCCGATCAGAGTCAGACGCAGTTGTAGATAGCGCCCCCGCACATCTTGGAATAGGAGTTCCCAGGTTCCCGTATGATCATTCAGCTCTTCTGTACTCCAGAGGCTAGAGTAGGGCAGTTCGCTGCTAGGCCGTCGATACAGGCTGGGCTGCCGGTAACGGGTTGCCCAGGTTAAGGCCTCGGGTTGCTCTGCCGCTTGGGCTTCGATCTGGATCGTGGTGTTGGGCGGTAGGCAGGCATCCAGGCAGAGACGATGCCAGACACAGTCGGGGTCTTTGCCATCGAGGATCGGTAAAATCAGGGTTTCTTGAAGTTCGTAGCGCTGGCGCGGTAGAGCCCGGATCGGTAGCCAGCGGTGACGGAGGGACTCCCCAGATACTTCCCCAGATGGCTCTCGAAGCTGTTGATAATAGACATCACCGGATGCCCAGTCGGCAATGAGGGACACCGGCCGGCTATGGCGCAGGGGATAGTAGTGGCGTTCTAGATACAGAGTTAAGGGCGTGAGGGAGCGCACCGTCAGGGCAAAGGCCTGGCGACCGCTTGCTTCAACCATCACTAAGGTGCCCATGGATCTGTCATGATCATCCCTAGAGGGATTGGGTTGATAGGCGAGGTCATAGGCGTGAATCTCGCCGAGATCCAGATCATCGGCTCCAGGATCGACCAACGAGGCGGTGTTGAGAACCTGAACCTGGGGCGCACCCCCGTTGATGGGGTAATACCAAAGGCGTGCAGCGCCATGGTCAGGATGATCCAAAATCCAGAAACTGCCGTCAGGGAGGGGAGCGATCGCCCCTGGTTGGACAGTATCGGCATGGAGCTGGATCGGCGTGGGCGGCGGCACTGGGGTGTCGTGGCGGGGGGTGCCGATCTGAGGCTGGAATAGGGAAAGCACTCGGGGCAGAGTGGCGGGGGGTGGCACAGGACGCAGGGTGCGATCCAGTCGCCAAACCCTATGGTTAACGCGATCGAGGACTAGCAACCCGCCGCTGGGTAGCGTTGCTAGGTCAAAGGGCTGGGGACGTTGGGATTGGGCAGCACCTGCATCCAGGGATATACGCAACACCCCACCATCGAGGGCATAGAGATCCAACACCAGTAAACTGCCCGTGGTGGGTGATCCAACTACAAGGTATCCATCGGGTAGGATAGCTAGGCCGGCTAGGGGTTCGGGCTGGGCTGGCGCTGGGGGCTGGGCTGGGTAAAAGGGATCCCCCGTGGGTGGACAGGCCGGAGCCGGCAGGGGATAGAGGGTCTCGGTGGTCTGGGCGGCGGCCCAACGGACTTGAATCTGGGTGCCGCTGGTATCAATCCAATACCAATGGCCATAGATATCGCGATCGCTATCCCGGCGCTGGGCTGGATCAAGGGCGATCGCCTCTTCTGGCTGGGGTGGGGGCAAGAGTTCCGCCTGCAGTTGTACGCCGTGGCGATCGGGGTTGTACTCCCACCGCCGCCCGGTGGACGACTCTGTCTGGCAACGACTCCAGTCGGCGGGGCCCAGCAGCAGATGATACCGATGGTTGTTAACGTCTTTCATGGCTTAACACCGCTCCGGCAAAATGGGAATCGGCACCCACTCAGTCTCTGGGGATGGCGGCGTGGTGCTGCTGCTGCCATCGTCACCCAGTTGGGCCAAGGGCACCGCCGAGCCAATCACCACGGATAGGCGAGCCAGGCGGGGGAGTTCTAGCCCCGATAGCCCTACCCTAGACACCGGCTCCGCCCCCCTGCCCAGCAGCAGGGCATCATTGATCTGGCGCACCCCTTCCACCCGGGCCACCACAGCGGCCAATTCTGCAGCCGACACCGTCACCGTCAGGGGCCAGCCAGAGCCGCGATCGCTCCCCTTGGGCACCGGCCCACCATAGAGCGGCGACAGAAACCGATAGAGGGCCTGTTTCACCGCCTCCCGCAGCGGCCCGGTCGCATAGCCACCTTGGGGCATGATGCCCACCGAAACCCATAGGTTAATATAGTCGGGGCCCCGCACATACAGCTCTGTGGTAACCAAGCGGCGGGGCTGCAGGTGATGGCAAACGGCGCTGAGGAAGAGGGAATCGGGGCGGGGGTAGGCGGTCTCTGATGCATGGGCAGGGATGACCATCACGGTGACGGCTCCAGGAAAGTTGGCCATGGGGCCAATCCACTGCCCTGGTTGCTCTGGATCGGGATAGCGCGGACGAAATAACGGGATGGCTGCCACCCGACCCAGATCGATGCCCGGGGTGCGACGGGTAATGTCTTCAAAGTCTTGCACCGACACCAAGCGATCGCGGTGTTGCACATAGCGGGCGATGCTTTTTTCCGCGCTGGCCGTATCTTGGGCATCGTCGCCTCCCCAGGTATGCAGCGGATTGGTGACCTTAAACCCGGCAGGCAGTTGGGGACTGCGGTCGATGGCTCCCAGGGCCACGTTGCCCTGTTTGCCGCCCCCAAAGGCATAGCTCACCACAATTTGCTGGGTCGGCCTTGCCCCGTGGATGCCGTCGCCAAAGGTGATGGTGCCCGATTCTGGATCTAGGGTAAAGACCCGACTGCGGGAGGAGGAAGACGATACCATTTCGGCGGCATAGAGCGGCCGACGAGGACGGCCCACGGGCACTTCTGGATCCGCCGCCAGCAGGTCAGGAATCGTAGACCAGCGATCGCCCCCCACCGTCAACACCACCGTTTCGGGCAACACCGGATGATTGGCGAGCTGGAACTGCTGATCGGGTTCACCGGTACCGGTACCGACCATTTCTCCGGTGACGGCAATTCGTTGCTGGATCTGGGTGGCGTTGATGCCCATCCAGCTCATCCGAGCTTTGAGGGAGGTGGGGGTTTGCTCAGAGCGATCCAAGCGCAGCCGAATCCAGGTGACGAGGCGATCGCCTAGGTTCGTGTCGGCGAGGGAAGGAGGATAATCTCCCGTGCCTTCCGTACTCAAACCTAGGGCAGCAAAGTTCCAAGGGGTAAGCTGAGCGATCGTATCCGGTAGAGTGAGTTCAATGAGGCCAGGCGCAGAGAGCAGCGGCCCAAACGAGCGGGTGGTTAGGGGGCGGTAGCCTGGATTGCGACTGGCATCAGCAATTTCCCAATGAATCGCTGGTTCGTCCTCCAGCCGGTTGACCTCCCCGGCTGCCACCTTAATCTGATCCTCCTCCAGCCACGGCATCACGCCAACTGTTAAGGTCTTACCCACAAGGTGCGATCGCACCTGGGGTAGCTCTGCGGCTGTACGGGCCAAGAGCGCCATCCACAGGCAACCGTCCACCGTGGTGGCTAAATCAAGCACCGGTAAGGTTCCGTCAGCAGAGGGCTGGGCCATGGGGGTGGTTTCATAAAAGGCAGGCGTCTGCTCGGTATCATCGTCGAGCAGGTCAGCATAGAGCTGTTGGTAGAGGGCTGCCTGGTCTGTGGTGGTCGGACGTTTGTAGAACAGTTGCGCGGTAATCGGTAAAACCTCTAAACCCTGGGTGGTTAAAAATCGTACCTGCCCGGCTCGTACGTCTAATCCTGGCTGTAGGGGAAGGGCATCGAGGGGGCCGCGATCGTTGGTGAGGGTCACAAAGCCCTGGGCGGCGGTGGCAGCCGCAACGGGAATACCCAGGAGTTGCAGAAACTTGAGGCGATTGCGTTCGGGAATTTGGTTGGCGCGGTAAAGAATGCTCTCGGTCATGAAGGCAAAGAGCTGAAGGATGGTGACGCCGGGGTCGCTGTCGTTGAAATTAGTCCACTCAGGATTGTGTACCGGGATTCTGGCCAGGGCATCCCGCAAGATGTCGGCATAGG
Organism: Leptolyngbya sp. DLM2.Bin15; assembly: GCA_007694125.1. GTDB lineage: Bacteria > Cyanobacteriota > Cyanobacteriia > RECH01 > RECH01 > RECH01. The sequence goes on along the minus strand of RECH01000295.1, from coordinate 5,622 downwards.
CGCGATCGTCGAGGGATGGAACATGAATAGCCATCGGTTCCTCTAACCTCCTAAGTGAAGTGTGAGTGCTAAGCGTTCATTGCCGCCGGTAGACACCAGCCCATAGTCTAGGGTGATGATCACCTGGTGGGGATGGTTGGGATCGGCATCCACCTGCACGTCCTGCAAGCGGATCCGGGGTTCCCAGAGATTCAGGGCATGTTCAATTCGCTCTTGAATAAGACAACGATTGACGGTGGTGTTCGGTTCAAATAAGAATGTTCCTAACCCTGCCCCAAACGATCGCAGCATCAACCGTTCCCCCAATTCTGTTTGCAAAATCACTTGAATCGACTCGCGAATATTTTGTGCGCCCTCCGACCAGGCCATGCGGCCATCCGCCCCAATCCGGGGTGGAAAGGCAATGCTGCGACCCAACAGTTTTCCAGTATCCATGGATTAGTCCTCCCCCGGCTTTTTGGATTTAGCGTTGAGCCCAGGCAACGGTAAGCAAAAAATGAGGTAGGGCACCCATTTAAAGATGTAGTCCAGCACTAACACCATGATCATCAGCAGGATCAGGGCACAGATGGTAATGATAGGAATCGATAAGGTACAAAGTTTGCCAATATCAATGCCTTTCGTCTTGCAGGTACCGGTTCTAGGGTTAGGTAATTTTCGATGGAAGGGCCAGGGCAACACCGAGAGCACCAAATCCCCTAGGGTGAGTTTGCGAGCCACCTCAATTTGGCAGGCTAGGGCATCGGAAATCACAAACATGGCGTTTTTGGAAAACTTACGCAGCCCTGCGGGGGTTGTGTCCACGGGCATGGGAATTCGGATGGAGCGGGTGGGGGCATCGGGGTCAAAGTAGGATGCCATCTGGAAGGCGATCGTAGGACGACTCACCACCTGCCGGAGAGCTGGTGGGCAGTGGGGACGATTGAAGACACAGCGGATTTGGAAATAGTCGGGCTGGTTGGTTGCAGCATTAGAGCGCCGAAAGGCAGATTTAGAAATCTGTTGGGATTCTGGGGTTAGGGGAATAGTCGGTCGGGCATTAGGATTATCTTGGAAGATCTGGATCAAGGCGCGGCGCAGCAGGCCGTCCTCAGTTCTTTCTCGGGTGGTTGCATCTCGGGTATCCCGTAGCTGACCGAGAACTGGATAGATCTGGGAACCACAGAGAGACAGTCGGCTAGGCCAACGAGGATCGAGGGGTACATCCGGATCTGTCGTATCGTAGGTTAAGGTTGTCGTTTCAAGAAACGTTGAGGGTTCAGTCTGGCTTAGCTCTTGCAAGAGCTGAGTCAGTCTTATGCCAGCCGTTGGCTCTGTCTTACCTGTAATCAGTCGTTCATAGCGACTGGCAGATTGCCCGATCTGCACGTTAAAGACGTCATCTGGCTCAAATCTAGCTTGATGTAACACGTCAAAGAGCTGTCGCAGAGGATGATTATGGCTACCAAGGGTAGACGGCTGAGCAGTGGTTTGAATGACTGTCCAGACAGGGCTGAGGTAGGTTGCTAAGAACTCAGCAAAGTCTAGGAGTAGATACCAGGAGGCAACTTGAATCTGGTCTCGCTGTTGTTGAACATTGATTTTCAGATCCCCTAGCGCATTGAGTTTTTGACTTGTGCTGGCCGTACTTGCTCCAATCTCGTTAAGGCTCGCCGCAATCCTAGGTTTAAATTGTTCAACCTGCTCACCGAGGGTATCCCAAGGTTCCAGCACATCCATCTCCACCACGGTCATCAACTGATCCACCCAATTGTCCGACGGAGGGGCGATCGCCTCCAGTTCTGTAGCACTCGAATCTGACGGATGTTCCGCTTCCACCGCAGCATTCACATAGGCCTCTCGTCCTGATACCGGCACTAATCCTGCAAAGAGCCGCCGTTTGTGGCCGTCCTGTTCGGCATGGTAGGTGACGGGAAACATGGGAAACTGCTGTTCATCGGGCTGAAGCGTCTCTTGAGCTGGCCGCCCATAGCGGAGTTGAGACGAGGGGATGGGAAACCAGCGTTTTTGGATGAGGGCATGTTCCTGACCGTTGATCACGCGCCGCAGAACAAAGGATACGGTTTCTCCAGCATTGGCCTTGAGCATCTTATCGGGTAAGCCAGGACTACGGCAGACCAAATTGGCGGTGACTAGATAAAATCGCTGATTAGCTGGCTGATACAGTTTGATCGGAGTTTGTTCATCTAAAATCCGGCGCTGTTTTTCGGTTAACTCAGGTGTAGGCGATGGATGAGCGGTGACACCGTTGGACGGCACAACCGGCGTGGGAGCAGGAATGCGCCAGGTTTCTTTTTTGACCTGCCATTCATGTAACCGTTCCGGATCAGTGGCCGCGATCGCCAAAAAATCCTCCATAAATGTATCGGTGGTAAACCGGAGAATGGCCGGTTGGCGGAAGGTTACGTCTCCGGGGCTAGGCCAGGAGGCCGGACTTGGGGTGGGGATCTGGGCCGGCAGCGATCGCCACAGCGGTGAGGCTGTGACCCAATCCACCTGATGTCGCTGCTGAATACGCTGTACCGTTACCATATGTTTCCTGCTCCTGGGGTATAGGTTGCACTCACCGTTGTGTTGGTAATGTTGGTGTCAGACTGCACCACGCCGCTAAACTTACTCATCCCAGCATCCACGGTTACCAAGCTGCTAGAGACCTTCAGCAGGGTGGCGTTGATAGTCACCGTGGCGCTGCTGTTGAGGGTGATGCCGCTGGCATCAAGGGTGATCTGGTTGCCGTTGCTGTCGGAGAGTTCAAGGCTGGCGGGCGTGTCAGCACAGACCACTTTCTGACCACCGGGGGTTTCTAGGGTAAACTGCACAGCTCCCTCACTGTCATCAAAGGTGACGCGAATACCGCTGCGGGAGGTAATCGACCGGATGTTGTTTTGGCTATCCATAGTTTCGGGGGGCTGGTCTACCCCGTTCCACACCGCCCCGACGACAATGGGCGACCAGGGACAACCGCCTTCAAAGGATAGAATCACCTCATCGTTGGGTTCGGGAATGAACCAGGTGCCGCGATCGCTCCCCGCCATGAGAGTGGCCACCCGAGCCCAAATCTCAAAGGCTTCCCCCTCACCATCGGTCGTCCAAGGCAGGCGTACCCGCACCCGTCCCTGCCCCTGGGGATCTTGCACATCGGTGACTAACCCGACATAGACGCCATAGTAGGGGCCACCCTCACCGCTGAGGGGCGGCGGCGGCAAAAATGCGGCGTTGGGAAAACTGGGCATGGGTATCTCTCCTAGGAACCAAGACCGGGTCGTTCCACCACAAAGTCTGTGGTGTAGCCGCCCCCCGGACGGCGGCTAAAGCAATGGTGAACTTCGCTGAGGTAATAGGTGCCGTCGAACAACGGCCCCAGCCCCGTCAGGGCGATCGCTCTCCCCACCCGCAGCCGGGCATCCCCCCGCGCCTTGCCCGTCCCCACCACAAAGCGGCGGGCCTGGGCCCGAAAGCTAGCCTCGGCGATCGCTTGGGTTTCGGCACTGGTGAGGGGCATGTGCTGAACCATGCGATCGGTGCGTTCACCAAAGGCCTGGCGAACGATGCCCGCAGCGCTAGTATCCTGACCCAGTTCACTCCCCAGGGTGCGATCGGTGGCGGTATGCTCTAGGCGACGTTTGCCCTGCACATCCCAGCCACTCACCACCACCTGGGTTGCCTGATTAGCAGTATCGGCAATAACGCTAAACTCCAGCAGCCCCCGGTTGAGCACCAGGGTGAGTTGATCGTTACGTTGCTGGCGTTGGCGTCGCCCTTGCACGTGGAGGGTGGTGCCATCGACCCAAACCTCTGCCCCCAAACGGCGGACGCGATCGCGCAGAAAGGCCAGATCACTTTGGTTCAGTTGGGCAATGACCGGACAGGTGGGGGCCTCTAGGTCAAGGTCGGCCTGTAATCCATGATCCTGGGCGATTTTCTCAAACACCGCCCGATCGGATAGATGCTCAAAGGTGCGGGTGCGGCGGGTTTGCCGTAGGCTCTGGGCCGCATCTTCCAGCAGGGCGACGATCTGGGGTGGTTCGCCCGCCGGATACTGCCCCTCCAAGGCACTGATCCGCCCCGTAAAGACCGTTGCTTCCTCCAGCCCCGCCCCCAAGGACACCGTGAGGGTTTTGCCAAAGTCCAGCAGGGTGCGATCGAAATAGAGGTAGTCAGGGCCCTGGCCGCGATCGCCCCAGTTGCCAAACCGTGCCTCACAGCGATACAGGCCCTCCGTCGTTTCCGTCACCGTCAGGGCGAGCAGGGCAGCAGATAAGCGCGGTTGTGCCTCACCCTCAACCATGAGGGCAGCTTCGGCCGCAACAATTCCAGGGGGGACTCCAAGTTCAAGCATGGTACAGGCGGGACTTAACGGGCATACAAACGCATCTGTCGTTCCATCAGCTTTCGGGTGACCCAATAAAGATCACGGGGGGTGGGCCCAGACGGCGGTAAGTTGACAGGTTCGGTGCTGTGAACCTCCGCCGGGCTGGGCGGTGGGGCAATCACTTCCATGTCGTTGATAATGATGGGCATAGCGGTACCTCGTAATGAATATCTAGGGGAGCGATCGCACTTGGATCACTCTAGGGATCCAGGTCGGGGCTAGGGTGGAACTGTGCCCGGCTGGAGAATAGTACGGGTGATGCCGGGTACGGCAGGGGGCGATGGTGGACGCAGGGAACCCCTGGCCTTCACATTGAGGTCGATTAAGGTGCCGGGGGCAAGGTTGCGGGGATTTTCGATGCCGTTTTGGGAAGCGATCGCTTTCCAATCGTTGGGCTTACCGGCCTGGGCCGCTAAATCCTGAACAGTAGACCCTTGGGTCGCAGGCGTCAGAGGAGTCACACCACCTTGGGTTGCACCGGTGGGGGGCGTGGTGGCTTCGGAATTAGTAGGCTCAGCAACATGGATACCCGGCTGACTCAGGTTGAGCGTTACTGTCGCCCGCAGGGGACGACCATCTTCCGACCATAGATCTAGGGTTTCATCCATGGATACAAGAATGCCGTCAAAGAAAAAGGTGCCCCACTGAAACCGTAGTCCCGGTACTCGATAGCGCTCCTGAGATTGACCGCTAGCGGTTCCAGAGGTGCTGGCATCCCGTGCAGGCTTCATAAAATAAGCAACATGCTTGGTCATTTGGCGTACGTCTAAGGAGTTGGCGGCTCCTGCTCCCGATACGTCAAACACCAGTTCCACTGCCAGCTTAGAATCACCCTTACCCACCGATTGAATTGCGGAGGTGGTGCTATTACCGTCAGTTTGGATCTGGTTGGAATAAGACACCTTCAGGGAGGCTGGATTGAACTGCACCGTCATGTGAGGCGTCGATGGAACGAGCGGCACCCCTTGACTTGACCAGCTAAGTTCAAACAGTTGAGCTTTGGTAAGCGCCATAGGACGATCAGCTAAGTGGACTCAATAAACCGTGGTGTAGGGTGCTGTTAGGCGAAGCCGTAACGCACCGTCTAGGGTCAAAAGAAAATAAGCTAAGTGGACTCAATAAACCGCGTTGTAGGGTGCTGTTAGGCGAAGCCGTAACGCACCATCTAAGGTCAAACCGTACCGGGTTTCGACTTCGCTCAACCCTCTTCTCATGACGCTCAACCCTCTTCTCATGACGCTCAACCCTCT
>RECH01000357.1 GCA_007694125.1 Leptolyngbya sp. DLM2.Bin15 | reverse complement strand
TGATCAAACTGGGCCATCATCTCCATCCTTGTCGTAGATAGGTGAGATATGAAGCCAGGCTGGATGTCAATGAATAGGGTTGTAGCCACGTTGTAGTGTGCTGTTGGGCAAAGCCGTAACGCACTATCTCGTAAATCTTGATGCGTTACGCCGCCGATAACGCATCAAAGCTATAGCAAGCGTCAAACGGGTTATCAGTGGGAGGACGTAACGATGCGCCAATCCTGATGAGAAGAGGCTTGAGCGGAGTCAAAACCCGGCACAACCTTCCTGCGATTTCCCGCTTCGCTGCCCCCTTGCCAAGGGGGCTACCAATATTTGGGTACTGCCACCGCCTTGAATGAATAGCGTGCATCTAACCAGATTTGATTCTTATTCTTTACTTTCATCTCGATTGCGACGCATCATGCGTGCTTTCTTCTGAAGGCTTTGGAAATAGTCAGTGTCTACAATTTCCTGGACTTGTTGCTGGCGTTTTGAATGATCAATCTCGATTTTTAACTCCGTAATTTGCTGCTTCAAGGTGACTTCACGTTGGTATACCTTATCGACCATGCCTTCAAAAACGGCTGCTAGCTGGGTAATTTCATCGCGTAGCCGACGTTGATGAAATTTGGCGAGCTGTCCTCGCTGGTTATAGTCGCCATCCCCGATGCGTTCACTGATCTCTGTGAGACGGGTAATGGGCTGAGTCAGCTTGCGCGCCATAAGATAAACTAATGCAATGAGAATTAGGTAAGCGATCGCAAAAATTATGAGAACAACCATCCGCACCTGCTGTTGTACGCTCCGTAAATAGTTAGCACTAAAGTCCACTCCCAGCGCTCCAACTACCTCCCCCGATGAGTTGTAGATGGGCCCATAGGCAATGATCCAGGTGCCCCATTCATCTTGCGATGGGGTCATGATCACACCTGTCTGACTGAGCCCTTCATAGAGTCCAATCTCATCTTGATAGGATTCTTTGAACTGAGTGGGAGAGCGATCGGGGAGAATGGTGCGATAGGCATCACCAATCCAGATAATTTCCTGAGGATCATCCCCTGCTGTATAGGTATAAGCTAAGGCGCGCGGCTCGGTTTCTGTAATCTTGACTAGCCAAGACTGATGGGCGATATATAAGGGATTATTTTCGATGCGTACACCATTATCGGATAAGGGTTGTTCTAATAAGGCTTCGAAGCTATCGCCATCAATGCCAGCATTGACAATGCGGTATGTATTAACTAAATTATCTCGCAGACGTTCTAGCGCTAGGGTGCTAGCATAGCTATAGAACCAATAATAGGTTCCGGCGAAAATACCTGTGAAGATGGCGGTAAAGCCAATGAGCATCTTCGCGCGCAATCCAATAAATCGTGATCGCTTAAAAACATTGCTTTTCTGGAACATAGCTTTTTAAACACAGTAGAGAGCATTCGGTAGAGAGCATCAAACTGTAGAGCAGCACTTGGTTAGCCCACCGTGCAGCGCAGGATCGAGAGATGATGGGTGGGATGGAGAATAGTGCTGGTTTGGGTCAGTGCTTGCAGCTCTCGCAAACTGAGTTGAGGCAAAACGCCACAGTTGAGCAGGAGCAAACTAGGCCAGCGGCGTTGGGCGATGTGCTGCAATAATCCCATATGGACAGCAGCTTTACCTCCCACGGGATAGGCAGACATACAGGGCATAGCGTGGTAGTAGGCCGCGGAGCGTTCCTCATCATAAAGATCGGTGCTTTCCCCCCAAGGGGGATCACCATAAATGATATCAGGTGGGTTAGTGTATGGCCAGGATGTAAAAAAGTCGCTTTCAATCAGGGGAATATTAACCCCAAAGTGCTGTAGATTTTCCTGGGCTAGGGCGATCGCTCCCCTGTCAATATCGATGCCAACCAGATCCAAGTCGGGGCGTTCTAGCTTTAGGGAAATGCTGAGACTACCGCAGCCGATGCCGAATTCTGCTACTCGGGGCGATCGCCCCTGCTGTTGAGTAAACGTGTCTATGGCTTGGAGGACAGTATCGACTAAATAGGTCAGCTCTGGATCGGTAATATAGGCGCGACGATCGATCTTAAAGGTATGCCCTCGAAAGGTGAGCTGCTGGGTGATATAGGGCAGCGGATCGCCCCAGGTGAGCCGTTTGAGGTAGCGCTGGAAGACGGCTATATCGTCCTGGCTGGCAGCATACAGCGATCGCACGTCTGTCTCCGATAGCGTGCCAAGATCGATGGCTCCAGCCAGAGACTGGAGATCTGATAGGGAGGGTGGTGGGGAAGAGATCATGGGCTGTGACGAGATTTAACAGGACAGTTTAGGATGAGCAGCAGATCGGTTTAAGCAGCAGGGGGCAACAGAACTTCTGTAAACTGACCTCGCATACAGTGATTAGAACTCATGGATGCACCATAGCCACCGGCATTCAAGAAGCAAAGGTAATCGCCTTCTTGTATAGGAGGTAACACGACATCTTCAGCCCAAATATCTAGGGCTTCGTTTATGTTACCGGTTACGGTGACGCGGGCGGGCCAATCAGGCTGCGATCGCCGCCGATATGCTGGCACAGGTTCTAGGGGGAGATGGTAGAAAGCTGGTTCAAGGTGGATGTTAAAGCCTCCATTGACGCCGACAAACCACGTTGTTTGCTTGGGTTCGACCATGGTTGTTTGCAGGATCAAAATGCCAGCGTCTTTAGCAATATAGTCACCGGGTTCTAGATAAATCTGCTGGGGGCGATCGCCAAACTGCTCGGCGACGATATCTGCCCAGCGCTCTAGATCTAGGGGTGCATCGTCTGCAACCAAGGGGATGCCCAAGCCGCCTCCTAGGTTAATGTAGGATACCGATGGCAGGCGATCGAGCATCATCTGACAGCGCTGGAGGACGACAGACCAGGTGTCTAGCTGGGGTGTGAGATAGCCGCAACCCGCATGGACATGCAGTCCCTGGATCTGTAGCCCATAGCGATGGGCTAGGGCTAGGGCTTCTTCCAATTGGTCGGGATAGATGCCAAACTTGGTGGGTTTGGTGCCGGCATAGCGCAGGTGAGGGTTGGCCCGATACCCCAACCCTAGGCCAGGATTAATCCGTAGCCCAATGGCGCGACCAGGGCAGCGATCGCCCAAGCGACGAAGACCGCTGAGGGAATCGCAGTTGATGATCAAATCTGGCGATCGCGCTAACTCATCAAGATCGGCGTTGGATAGAGCCGTACCCGTAAAGGAAATTTCGGAGGGCAGAAATCCAACTTGGCGGGCCTGGCGTACCTCTTGGGGAGAGCAGGCATCAATGCCGCAAAGCCCGGTGAGCTTTAGGTAGGTGAGCAGGGGCGCATAGCGATTGGACTTCATCGCGTAGAATATCCGGTGGGCGATCGCCCGTTCGTCTAATACTCGATGCAGGCGCTCTAGATTCTGCCGCAAGCGATCGCTGCTGTAGACATAGAGCGGTGTACCCAACTCGTGGGCCATGGTGTTGAGGTTGTGGGTGCTGAAGTGCAGCGCATCCTCAACATACTGCACATCATCTCGTTGCCACCAGAGGG
>RECH01000196.1 GCA_007694125.1 Leptolyngbya sp. DLM2.Bin15 | reverse complement strand
GCGATCGCTTCTCCCGCTGCTTGCCAACCGGCCAAACTCGGCGGAAACCCCTGCACATTGTCGTAGCCCAGTAGGTGCAGCGTCACCACACCCATAGCCGAACGATAGCCCGATGAACAGTACAGCACCACGGGGCGATCGCGATTCAGTTGATCAAGATGCTGGGCCAAGCTGCGTAGTGGTAGATTAATCGCCTCAGGAATATGGCCCGCTTGATACTCAGAGGGTTCGCGCACGTCCACCAGTAGAGCTTGGGAGGTGGTCAGCAAGCGCTTGAGTTCCGCCACGTCGTCAATCTTGTAGTAGCCAGCAGGAATTGAGGTAAGTACGCGATCAACTGCGGTGTTGAGGTCAAGGGAGGTGTCTGAGGTGGTCGGGGCGATCGCGTTACGGTCAACCAACGGTGCTGCTATGGCCGAGCTTTGCCCCGTCCCAAACAGAAGTAGAACCGCCAGAGCAAAACTAACGCAAAGAACCCGAAGAGTGCGATTTAAACGATGTACAAGCATTTCTTTATCTATGTTAAGAGGATCCAGTATTAAGAAGATTTAGGATGAAGAGAAGCTAAATTGAGAGGATATCATATCCAATCCGGCTAACTCTTGATGACTGGGATATGCTGCATTCGATCCACCGCTGCCCCTGACAAGAGAGTTACAGACATCCGGGTACTGCTAAAGCCTTGAATCAATAACTCATCTAACCAGACTAGATAAAATACCAAGCTAGGACTGGTTGCCTGGCACAACGTCAATGCCAGGCGATAGCAGGCTCCCGTTCAGGCTGAGCCGGTCTAAGCCCAAGCCTGTCCAGCCTACAGCCAGGTGCAGCCCTAGCACCTTCCAGTCCTAGGGCGGGATCCGGCTACCTTAGGTGGAGCTGTCTCCATCGGGGTGTTCATGGTCGTCCCCATGTTTGAGCTGGTGATGTTCCTCCGGCGTCATGAGCGCAAGGGTGCCGGATAGGTAGGCCATGACGGCAGCATCTAGGTCAGTTTCAGGGGTAATCAACGGCTGAATGTTTTTAGACTCCAGACGCCGAGCCAACCCCCGACCCATGCCACCGCTAATGAGCACTTGAACGCCATCGAGGGGGTGAGGCGCTTTGGGCGAACTCTCGCGAAAGCTTTGCTCTTTGGTGATTTGGAGCAATTGTTTATCTTGGATAGTGGTGCCTTCCACGTCATAAATCCAGAATTTTTGACAGCGCCCGAGGTGACCTGTCACCTGATTTTGGTTTTGGCTAGAAATGGCAATTTTCATGATTCTTCCTTGATTACGTTAGCAGAGTTGCTGGAGATCGATGATGGGTCATGGAGTGGTGGAATCATGGAGCAAACGAGCGATCGGAGGTCTACTCCGACCCATGGATTTCCCTGCTTTTACACCCACCAAGGCATGTTACCTGTCCGCGGATCAGCCTCAGTCCAGGGAGATAGCCAAATGCTATCCTCAATCACCGTAACATGAACAAGTTTAAGGGGTAACGGCGCTGGCCCCCGCACCACCGAGCCATCAGGGGCATAGAGAGAACCATGGCAAGGGCATTGAAACTGCTGATCCAGTGGATTCCAGGGAAACGTGCAGCCTAGATGGGTGCAGTTATCAACAATCCCCATTGGGTCGAGGGTGGAATTATCTTGAACGATGAGATAAGTAGGTTCTCCAGCCAGACCCGCCACCAGAGCACGGCTGCCCGGTGCCTCAGCCAAAATTTGGCGGGCGGGGATGGGATTTCCCAGAACATCTTTGGCCAGAATAGCTCCACCCGCACCAGTTGTCTCGGCGGGGGGCATAAAAACCTTGCCCACAACGTAGAGAGCTGATCCAGCGGTGGCAGCAACCGTTGCTCCGGTTAAAAAGTTCAGCAACTGCCGCCGCGATAGGGATGGCCCTTCAATCGGAAAATTTGTATCCATAAACAACGTTTTCGTACCTTAGATAATATAATTTCAAGGCTGGGCATCGTTGGGGTGAGTAGGCGATCGATACCTCGCTGAATAGTCTCACGAGTCACGATTGATGTGGGTTAAGATGCCCATGACTTGCTGATTCAGGGCTGCGATGACCTTGGCGATCGCCTCCACCCAGGAGCACTCCATCAACGAGGAGGTAGGTGTCCCTAGAGCTGTTCGCGGGTCTGGCTGGTGTGAATGCCCAGCAAGCGATACAGACCACAGAAACCAACCAGTGCGGTGGCCAGCAATACGCCGCCTGCCACCACCAACCCAATGCCCAGAGCCGAGCCGCTGTAGAGCACCAGACCCAGATAGAACAACACAGACGCCAATACGAGGCGAATCACGCGATCGATTGCACCAACATTCGTTTTCATAGCAGTAGTCTCCAAGAATGAGTGAATTGCATCCCCTGCATGTGGCAACGCTTCAGGGTTTTGCAATAGAGCTTATGTAACCTCCCTTAACAATATAACTGATTAGTCATAAAGTAGCAAAGGGGGTAGCGAGATTCATCTAGGGACTGCGCCTGATCACGGCAAATTACGGCATGGCTGCATAGAAGTATGGCTATGCAACATGTTGCATGGCGTTTCAGAGCTTCTAGCTAGAGGTGCTTAGATTCAGCCACACCACTGCATAGGAGTATGATTCTGCAACGCCCGAATGTGCTTCCGATGGGTCAGCCATGGGTAGCATCACCCAGCAAGCGGCTGATTATCCCTTGATCGACCGCCGCCATCTGGAGTTCTACCACTGGTTGACCATCTAGACCGTAGTGCCACACCAAGAGCGATCGCCCCTCTAACCGACCAACGGCAGCGCAGTGTAGAGGTAGGCCAGTAAGCTGATGGGGTGGGGTAGGGGTGATGGGGATGACGAGGTCGTCTAGGATTGCGGCAGGGTAGGCGATCGCCGTTAACCAAGGCAGCGATCGCACCCAGATGGATCCAGCGGCCGACTGCAGGGCCCCAATCATAGCGGTCTCATCTCCCTGCCAGCGGAGGCGAAAGTTGTTTTCACAAAGCCGCAAGAGACTACCGGATACACCTTGCCACTGCACAGATGTAGACTGAAACGGCGCAATACGATTCACCTGGGCACCAAAGAGGGCGATCGCACCCTGCAAACCATCTTGTCCTGCTAGATCAATCAACGATGTTGGATGTAAATCAACGGTCAAGGTCATATCCGCACTCGACTTTTTTGGGGATCAAACGCTGCTAAGGGCCCCACAGTAGCAGCCATGCGACGCTTCATGCCGTCCATCACACCCACCTCTAGGCGGGTACCGAGGTCAGCATAGTCCGGCACAATCTGGGCCATGGCAATACTGCGGTTGAGGATGGGCGAAAAGGTGGCGCTGGTGACTTGGCCAATCCGACCGCGATCGCCCGGTGGATGAATACACTGCCCCTGACAGGCCACCTCATTGCCCTCCAGCACCAGGCCCACGGCCACCCGAGGTGGATAAGGCTTGATCCGTTCCAGCGCTGCCCGACCGATAAAGTCGGCTTTAGCTTTCATCGCCACCGCCCAGCCAATGCCCGCTTGATAGGGAGACACCAGCTCATCAAATTCAATACCCGGTGCCAACAGGCCGGCTTCAATGCGGGCGCGATCCAGGGCCGCCATACCCATGGGTAAGAGATCAAAGGGCTGCCCGGCGGTCATCAACCGCTGCCATAGATCCGCGCCGTGGCGGGGATGGACAAAGAGTTCATAGCCCAGTTCCCCCGTATAGCCGGTGCGGGAAATCACCACGGGGATTCCACCGATCGTGGCCGCAGCAAATCGAAAATAGCCTAGGTCTTCCAGGGCATTCAGTCCACTAGCGGGGGCAAACTCCGTGAGCGATCGCAGCAGATGGCGCGACTCGGGGCCCTGCACCGCTAGATTATGCCAGCGATCGCTCACCGGCTGCAGGGTCACCCGTAGCCCCAACTGCTCCGCCACCCGCCGCAGGTAATCCCCATCACTATCACAGTTGCCCACATAGCGAAACTCGGTTTCTCCTAGGCGAAACACAATGCCATCATCCACCATGCCGCCGTGGCGATTGAGCAAACAGCCATAGCCCGACTGCCCCACAGCAAAGGCTGCTACATTGCGGGAGAAAACCTGCTGGAGCAACGGTAGGGCATCTGCGCCAGCGATCTCAAACTTGCGCAGGGCCGATAGATCCATCAACACCACCCGCTCCCGCAGCGCCCAATATTCATCATGCAGGCCGTGGTGGGTGAAGCGATTGGGCACCCAAAAACCGTTGTAGTCCGAGAGATCCTGGGTGAGGCGCTGGATGCAGGGGGTAAACGCGCTGGGTTGGGTGAGGCGCAGGCCAGACTCCGCCGTGGCGCGACGGCCAATGGCCTTTGGAAACGATTCCCCTTGGTCATAAATGCGTACATGGATCTCCGTCGGCTGCCAGCCATTGGCAGGATCGATATCATCGGGGCAGGCCGAACTAGCACAGAGCAGATCTTCATGGGCCCGCAGCAGCACATAGTCCCCCGCCCGCGACCAGGATTCTCCCGAAGCGATCGCCCCTGAATCATCCACCGTGGTATTGAAGAAAAAATTTATAGCTGCCCAGCCGGGACGTGGCGCGATGCCGTAGGGCTGCAGCACACCGTTAAAATTATCGCTACAGCTTGGATGACCGGGGTAACCCGCATCTTCGTAATATTTCGTCGTGCAGGCCAACACAAAGCTATCATGCCGCCCGCAGGTATCCTGAATCACCTCCACCAAGGGCCGCATTCGGTTGGAAAAGTATTTACCATGTAACCCAATGGTGGGGATGGCTAAGTTATTCAGGGTGCGGGTGACCGTGCTATCTAGCTCCTCGCTCACATCCGCCGCCGCAAAGGCTAGGAAATCTGAACATTGAGATCCTCGCACATCTAAGATTTGCAGATACTGTCCCGCTTGGACAGGGTAGGCGATCGCTGTTCCTGGAGCGATGCGATACTCTGCCACTATCTGTCCTAACGGTGCAGACAGATCCTCAGCTGGGGTTGATTCTACGATGGCTACCATTCAATACCTACCTCTTTGACTGAAATTTTAGATGATTGAGCGATCGCCACGAAATTTTCAAATAGGATATGGGCATCGCGGGCCGTGGCGGCAGCCTGGTCATAGACGGCCTGATGAAATGCCTCCCGGCCTGCCACACCAAGCGATCGCTCTAGCTCTTGGCGATAGTCGGGAATGGAGACCCAGCGATCCATCACCGCCGGGGTAACTTCACTGTGAAACTGTAGACCAAAGGCGCGATCGCCCACCGCATAGATCTGGACGGGGCACTGGGGCGAACTGGCCAACACCGTTGCCCCGGGTGGCAGGTGCTGCACTCCCTGACCATGCCATTGAAAGACGTTGGGTTGAACATCCAGCCCTCGGAGGAGAGGATGCTGTTGTCCGGCTGGATTGAGGGTAATGGGCAACAGGCCCACCTCTGGCTTGGCCATAAACCCCACTTGTCCCCCCATAGCTGCGGCTAGCATTTGCGCGCCTAAACAGGTGCCAAGGTAGGGCAACCCCTGCTGCACCGCCCTTTGGATAAACGCCAGTTCATCGGCAATCCATGGACAATGGTCTACATCTTCCACATTCATCGGCCCGCCCATCACCCATAGGCCATCGTAGCGTTGGGGATCGGGGAAGCGATCGCCCTTGGCTAGCTCAACATAGTCTACGTCGATGCCTGCATCGAGACAAAACTGTTCATAAATACCGAAGCCTTCCGACCTCGTATGCTTGATTACCAGAAATTTCATAGCCTGTCTAGGTTCATGCGATCGCTTTCCACCCTAGCGTAAGGATCCACAAAAAACTGTTAGCGTAGGCAACATCCCCTTGACCAAGAGCGGCGCAGCGGGGATTGAAAGCAGGACATTCCAGCCATGCCCATGCAACCGGACTGGATTTAAGGCTTAAGGTTTCAGCACTTAACATCGCTTGACATTCAAGCATCATGGGAGGGCGATAAGATCTGAGGAGAATCCGTAAGGTTTCAGGTTTGGGCTAATCGTGAGATAGAATTTCCAAGCTATTTGTTTGTTGCGGAGCAAGATGATGAACACACCCTATGGACTTGGAACCCAATGTCTGCACGCTGGTCAGGAGCCAGACCCTACCACATTATCGCGGGCAGTCCCCATTTACCGCACCAGTTCCTACACGTTTCGGGATACGGAACATGCGGCCAATTTGTTTGGCTTAAAGGAACTGGGCAACATCTACACCCGTCTCGGTAACCCCACCCAAGACGTTCTCGAAAAACGCGTGGCGGCCATGGAGGGTGGGGCAGCGGCCCTGGCCCTGGCCTCGGGCACCAGCGCTATTTTCTACAGCATTATCAACCTTTGCCAAGCTGGCGATCACCTGGTATCCTCCAGCAACCTCTACGGCGGCACCTACACGATGTTCAAAGACATCCTGCCGCAGTTTGGTATTCAGGTGCATTTTGTCGATCCCCGCGATCCGGAGAATTTCCGTCGTGCCATTACGGAGCAAACCAAGCTGGTCTTTTGCGAAACGGTGAGTAATCCTGGTCTAGAGGTCTCTGATCTAGAAGCGATCGCAGCGATCGCCCATGACCAAGGTCTACCGTTGATTGTAGACAGTACGTTTACAACGCCTTACCTGCTGCGCCCCATCGAGCATGGAGCTGATATTGTGGTGCATTCCCTCACCAAGTGGCTGGGTGGGCACGGCACCGGCATTGGCGGCATTGTGGTGGATTCAGGGACATTTGACTGGACATCAGGCAAATTCCCGCTGATGAGTGAACCGGATTCTAGCTACCATGGCTTGCGCTATGCCCACGATCTAGGCGATCTCTCTCCCCTCGCCTTTATTCTGCGGATGCGCTTGGTGCCCCTGCGTAACCTTGGCGCTTGCATCGCTCCTGATAATGCCTGGCTATTTCTCCAGGGCATTGAAACCTTACATTTGCGGATGCAGCGCCATTGTGAAAATGCTCTTAAGGTTGCCCAATTCCTGTCTGAGCATCCTGCCGTTGAATGGGTACGCTATCCTGGACTGGAGAACGATCCCACCTATCCCGTGGCTCAGCGCTATCTGAAAAAAGGCTTTGGGGCCATGGTTGTCTTTGGTATCACGGGCGGCGCGGAAGCTGGGAAGCGCTTTATTGAACACCTCAATCTATTTTCCCATCTAGCCAATGTTGGCGATGCCAAGAGCCTAGCCATTCATCCAGCTACCACCACCCATTCCCAACTATCCCCTGAGGATCAACTAGCAGCCGGAATTGCGCCAGAACTGGTGCGGTTAGCCATCGGCATTGAGGATGTTGAGGATATCATGACGGATCTGCAACAAGCGCTAAAACACGCTACAACATAGGTTGAAGGATATGGATTGAAGGATATGGATTGAACGATTGATCTGAAAGGGCGATCGCTGAATGATTGACTTGAATCACGATCTGCCTTTTCAGGTTCACTCATGTAGCGATCGCTCCCCATGCACCTCAACCTAGCCCCCGACGTGTCACCGACAATCAAGCTTACCCATTTCCATAGCTTTTCCATTTACCATGAGTATTGGCCCAGTTAAAACTCAATTTTTCCAGTTGACTGCCGAAGATCCCTTTCAGCTAGAATCTGGCGAGGTGCTCGAATCTGTCACCTTAGCCTATGAAACCTACGGGACACTCAATGCTGATGCCAGTAATGCCATCTTGGTCTTCCATGCACTTACAGGCAGTCAACATGCAGCGGGCACCAATGTTTCCATTCCAGGAATACAGCCATTATGGACAGAAGACTGTGTGTTGGGATGGTGGGACGACTTTATTGGCTCTGGAAAGGCTTTAAATACCGATCACTATTTCATTATTTGTGTTAATTATCTGGGCAGTTGCTATGGTTCTACAGGCCCTCGGTCTGTAAATCCTAGGACAGGTAAACCCTATGGCAGCAAGTTTCCCCAAGTCAGTGCGGGGGATGTGGTGCGTAGCCAACTGCATTTGCTAGATTATTTAGGCATTGACTGTCTTCATGGTGTCATTGGTGGTTCTCTCGGAGGCATGTTGGCGCTCATTTTAGCTACCAGCTATCCTCAGCGGGTTAAAACTGTAATCCCGATTGCGACAGGGTTAGCCACCACTCCGTTGCATCGAGTCCATAACTTTGAGCAAATTCTAGCGATCCGAAATGACCCCAATTTCAGGAATGGGGATTATTACGATGCAGAACCGCCCAAGTCTGGAGTCATTCTAGCCCGTATGATTTCCCACAAAACATTCATCTCCCTGAATGTTATGGAACATCGAGCGCGACAAGAGATCACCGTACAAGAACCGATTGGGCAGTTCTACAACCTGTCCCATCCCATCGAATCCTATATGTACCACCAAGGGCAAAAGTTTGCAGAGCGTTTCGATGCAAACAGTTATCTGAGAATTATGGACATGTGGCAGCGCCTGTATTTTCCCAGCTCAACCCAAGGAATGTTCAGCTCATGTATTCATCAGCAGTATTTAGTCTTTGGCATCGACTCGGATGTTTGCTTCTATCCAGAAGAACAAGCAGCGATCGCTCAAGCACTTAAGCAGGATGGGGTCAATGTTAAATATATTACCGTTCATTCTGATAAGGGCCATGATGCATTTTTGCTAGAGCCTGATTTGTTTTCGCCTTATATCCAGTTTGTGCTTAGCTAGAAAAGCTTTTGGATGTAGCATTTGAACTTGGTGCATCATTAAGGCCATGCAACAGCTTACCTATAGCATGGATTAATCGGCAACGCTATGGCTATCGAGCTTAACGCAGGCAATTAGATCCTTTCAGTCTGCAGTTCAGAACACTTTGCAGTTCAGAACACTTTAATGATTCTAGCCAGAATCAGCCATGGCCTTCCAGTGTGGTATTCTTACGCTCAAACCCTTCCCATCTACAACCAACTCCATCAGTCATGATGAAGATTGGGAACTGCGTCATTTTCCCCAGTCTTAGACATTAGCAGCGCCTGTTGAGTGCGAGGTATCCGTTGAAACCTGTTCAGCAACAGATGGGCACTGGGCACCGCGTACAGCGCTAAAATCGTGGTGCCGCCTAAGCCACCAGCGATACAAATAGCTAACGGTGGCCAAAATCCAGTAGCATCAAATAATAACGGGACAAAACCTACTAACGTGGTCAATGTCGTGGCAATAATGTGGCGGGTAGAACGACTGACCACATGAATCACCTCCTGTACATCTCCATGGCGCGCTAACGGATGATTGCGCAAAGCAGACAGCACCACAATCGAATCATTAATGGCTAACCCTACTAGCCCTAAGGTACCTAGGATAGCGGTAAAGCCAAAGGGATAGCCTGAGATATAAAGAGCTCCTAGACCCAGTCCGGCAGCACAGCCAGCGATCGCTAAGATAAGTCCTGCTGCTGCAAAGGAATTAAAGGAAAGCACAAGGGTGGAAACCATCAGCACAAAAAGTACACCTACCGTGGAGAGTAAGTTGGCGATCGAGGCACCACGAGCATCCGCTTCTCCTCCTAGCTCAATACGATACCCCGGTGGCAAGCTCAGGTCACTTTGCTCCAAACGCTCTAGAAAGTCTGCCAGGATCTGAGAGGGTAATAAACCAGCCGTGATATAGGCTTGGATAGTATTCACCCGCTGTCCCTGTCGGCGGGCGATCGCAGATTGATCGGCAATTAAACTCATCTGCCCTAACGTGGAAAAAGGCACCCGTTGCTGTCCAACAATATCAAGAGAGTCTATAGTATCCAGACGCGATCGCACATCATCGCCCACTCGCACCCGCACGGGCATCTCCTCATTATCTTCGAGAACAGAGCCACCCACAACACCTTCTAGATAGGCATCTAGCTGTGCAGCAACCTCCGATTTTGTCAGTCCAATACGACGGGTTTCTTCTTCATCCAGCGTTAGACCAAGTTTAGGTAAAGCTTCGCTTAGCGTCGCACGAGTATGACGCACCTGTGGAGTTTGGGTAAGAACTGCTCGGATCTGGTCTCCTAGGTATCGCAGCTGCTCTAGATCTGGGCCATAAAGTCGTAGTTCAATCGGCGCTTCAAAGGGAGGCCCTTGCTCTAATTGCCTGACTAACACCTGAGCCGAAGGCAGGGCGGCATCTAAAGCTTGCTGTAAATCTTGGATAAAATCAGCATCGGCAGCTTGATGGACTTGCACCAACGCTTGCGCATAGTTTGGAGAGTTTTGCTGACCACCCAAGACATTATAGTAAAAACGGGGGGCAGCCGTCCCTAGAAACCAGCTCACCTGCTGCACTTCGGGATAGGTTAATAGCTTCTGATAGGCCTGGGTAGCTACGGCTTCTGTGGCTGCAAGCGAAGACTGAATGGGTAAACGCATCTCAATGTAAAACTGATCGCGTCCAGCAGGAGGAAAAAACTGCTGGGGCAAAAGAGGAGCAACTGCAAATCCTAGGACTGGCAGCACCAATCCTAGAAGAATACCTAAGACAGGACGGCGAAAGGTAAGCTTCAGCGATCTCTGATAGACACGAGCTAACCAGGGAGAGTGCCAACCGATCTGCCACCAGGCAGTTCCTAAAGTACCCCCTAGATGATGTAGACGTCCCATTAGGGATGGAATAACCGTCAATGCTAGGATTAAGGAACTGGTTAATGCTAGGATCACCGTTGTGCCAATGGTGCCCGTGAACTCTCCGACTCCCCCTGGCGCTAGAGCGATCGGCAAGAAGGCCAGGACTGTGGTTAGAGTGGATCCCAGCAACGGCACTGCCATAAACCGCACACTCTGCCCCACGGCTTGCGAGCCTTTCAAACCAGATTCCAGGCGAATTTTTACCTCATCTACCATAATAATAGCGTTATCGATCAACAGGCCTAACGCAATAATCAGTCCCGTAATCGAAATCTGGTGTAGCGGAATTCCCAGCAGGTTCATCATGCCAAACACCATCAGGCAAGATAGCGGCAATGCCAGACCCACAATCAAAGATGATTGCCAGCCCATAATCACCCAAGTGACAAGGATGACCAGCAGTGCCCCAATCAATAAGTTACCTAAAACAGTATTCAAACGGGTTTCTACATAGCGACTTTGATCTAAAATCACCTGTAGTTGAATTCCACTGGGAAGATAGGCTTGAAACGTCTGTAATCTAGAGCGAGCCATCACGGCCCATTCATCTAACCGTTCCTGAGATTCTACCTGAGCAGCGATCACAACCGCAGACTGCCCATCCAGCAGCGCCTTCTCAGCTAGAGGTTCCCGAATACTGCGCATCACCTGAGCCATATCGCCCACATAGGCAAACTGACCCTCCGCACCAAACTGAATGGGGGTACGGCGGATGCGTTCCAGAGAGTCTAGCTCTCCCTGAAGCTCCAGCAATAGCTGATTCTCAAGACCACGCACCTGACCAGCCGATACCCGAGCGTCACTACTCTGTAACTGTGCTGCCAACATCTGGGGTGTGATACCCAGTTGCCCCATCTGTACAGGATCCACCTGCACCAGGATCTCTTCCTCTGCCTCCCCAAAACGTTCCACCGTTTTTGTCCCTGGAATGCGGCGCAGATCCTCTTGAAGGGTTTCTGCTAAACGGCTCAAGACTCCGTAGTTAGGAGGCTCTGGCAAATCCCAGACCAGTCCTACAATCAGAGCATTCGCAGAAATACTAGCAATGTCTACCTCTGGCTCCGAAGCTCCGGCTGGTAACAAGGGGATAGCATCAGACGCTTTATCTCTTACCTGTGACCAAATTTCATCCACATTAGCGATCGCCTCCTTGAGTTCCACCTCAATCACTGAAATGCCAAGGC
Source organism: Leptolyngbya sp. DLM2.Bin15 (assembly GCA_007694125.1). Lineage (GTDB taxonomy): Bacteria > Cyanobacteriota > Cyanobacteriia > RECH01 > RECH01 > RECH01. Next base: position 43,656 of record RECH01000196.1, on the reverse strand, counting down.
GGGAGGTCGATGTAATCGTATCAATAGCCTCCAGTTCCCGCAGTTCTTGCTCAATGGGATCGGTGACCAAGGTCTCTATCCGTTGCGGACTGGCTCCTGGGAAAAACGTCGTTACCGTGGCATTGCGGGCAGTCAGTTCTGGATCTTCTAAACGCGGTAGGGAGAAAAACGAGCTCGTGCCCCATAGAAGAATCATGACCAGTGTCAAGATCAACAGTTGCACATTGCGGAAAAACAGATTGGACATGACTGGGATCCAGGCTAACGGGCTTGCTTGATCGTTACAGAAAACAGCAGACTAGAGATTTTGGTGTTGCTGAACCAGGGAATGCACCTCTAGCTACAGACTCTGAACCTCCAGGCAACATGTTGCAGAAGCATACAGATAGTCAGCAACGCCGAGATGCTTAAGGATGTAACCTAACCCTCTGACCGGGCACCAAACGCTGGGAACCTTCAGCCACCAAGCGATCGCCTGGCTGCAGCGTGCCTCGTACTAAGACTTGTTCTGTTTCCATATGCAAGATTTCTACCTCTTGCCGGTTCACCATCAAACGCGCCGGCTCTTGCGCATCTTGATCTGGCGTGACGGTATACACAGTCCACAGCCCCCGCACCCCCGGCACTAAGGCTGTTGTCGGTACCCAATAGCCTTCACTAGAGATGCGATCGCTGAGCGTCAAGCGAGCAGTTTGTCCTGACGGTACACCATCAATGTCTACATCGAGTAATACAGTTACAGTGCGGCTAACGGGATCAACTTCAGGTAAGATCGAGAGTACTTGAGCTGGATAAGACGTACCTCCGATCGCTACTGTTTGAGCCGATCCCACCCTTGGCACATGCTGGGGCGGCACACCGACACGCGCCTCCCACGATCCGGTTTCCACCAACCGCAGCACCGACTCTCCAGGGCCCACCACCACACCTTCGTCTACATGGCGCAGGGCAATTTGTCCAGCAAACGGTGCATAGAGAACCCGTTGGCTCAGGGCTACATCTAAGCTCGCGAGGTTGGCCTGAAGCTGTTGGATACGGGCTTCTTGGGCAGCAATCTGCTCTGGGCGCGTCCCCGTCTGCAGTTCTTGCTGCTGCTGCTGGGCAGCCGTGAGCCGGGCCCGTAAGGATCCGACCTGATAGGTCACTTCATCCAAATCTTGTTGAGCGATCGCTCCTTCTGTGAACAAAACCTGCCGCCGCTGCTGCAGAAGCTCTGCCAAATCCAGTTGGTTGCGCATGTCCTCCACCGTTGCAGCCGCAGCCGCGATCGCTTCCTGACGGGGCCCTGCCTGTAGTTCCTGGAGCTGCGCTTGGGCTACAGCGAGCTGAGCCAGCACGGCCTGTTGCTCGGTCTCCAGGGTTTGGGTATCGAGATAGGCTAACGGCGCACCCTCCGTCACCTCCATCCCCTCCGTCACCACAATTTGGGTGACTTCACCACCCTGCTCAAACCCCAACTCGCTACTGCGTCGCGCCCGCACCTCACCGGTATACACTCGATCCACGTCATAGCCCTGCACCGGCTGGATGACCAAGGTCGCAACCGGCAGAATCGTCAGATCATCCGCCTCAGCAGCCAGACTCTGGCGAGACACCTCCACAGCCAGGAGAGCCTGCAATCCCACCCAACACCCTGCACTCAAAACGACCCCAGCGATCGCTGCCTTAGATTGCCATCGCCGCCGACCGTTGATGACCGATATCCTTGCCTTGGACTGAGTCTCTGTCATGACTTCACTGATGTGCAAGTTGACTAGCTATATAGTTGAATACTAAATTTGTTGAGTATGCACATCAGTGTATTCTAGAGCTATAAACCTGTCAAGTGCTGTCTATGTCTCTCGCCCACACCATTTTGGCTAGCCTGGTGCACCATCCCACCACGGGCTATGAGCTCGTTAAGGATTTCAATGAGCGCATTGCCTGCTATTGGCAAGCCAGCCAACAGCAGATCTATCGAGAACTGAGCCGTATGGAAGAACAGGGTTGGATTGAGGGAGAACGGGTGATCCAAAGCGATCGCCCTAATAAAAAGCTCTATCGTGTCACCGAACTGGGGCTCAAAACGCTCAAAGACTGGCTTGTCCAACCTTCCAACCCAGCCGCGATCCGAGAAGAGCTGTTGGTGAAGGTTTTAGCCGGCTACTTGGTAGATATAGCGGTCATTCGCGCCGAGCTAGAACGGCGGCGGAACTATCATCAGCTTCGCCTCGAACACTATTATCAAACAGAGCAAGAGCACTTCCAGGATCTAGACTCTGCAACCTTATCTATGCAGTTTACATACCGAACTCTGCGGCGGGGTATTCGCTATGAAGCTGATTGGGTCGAGTGGTGTGACGAAACCCTGGATTGGCTGAATGGCATGGATCAAAGCAACGTTTAACCTGACCTAAGCTCGATGGCGTTGCTGAATCATGCTATTCGGCAACGCCTCCTATCCTTCGGCCAGCTCAGGGTCACCGGCAGTATGCTGAACTCACATTAGGCAAAGTCACGATCGAGTTGGCTAAAACGGTTGATCGGAAATGGCGTTGCCATCGCCTTTTGGTAGGTAGCTTCTATGGCAGGCTTCAATCGCTCTGCTTGGTCAACTATCTCCTGGCGCAGGGTTTCATAGTCTGGCAAGAGCGATCGCAACTCAGCTAATAGATCCGCTTCATTCACCGTCAAGACTTGCCCTTGATCGACGACCAATTGACCATTAATAAAGACCTTGCGAATAGACTGCCCCCGTTCCGCATAAACCAAGTGAATGGGTAGGTCAGCTTGGGGGGTAAAGCTCGTGGTGGTGAGATCATAGAGCACCAGGTCGGCCTTCTTGCCAGGGGCGATCGCTCCAATGTCGTCTTGAAGCAAGGCTGAGCGGGCCCCCCCCTGGGTCGCCCACGTCAACACATCCCGAGCCTTCGGATAGCGTGAATAGTCAGGCTGCGTGACGGCGTGGGTCAAGCCTGCTGCTTTGATCACATCAAACATATTAAAGGAGTCATTCGAACTCATGCCGTCTGAGCCAAGGGCGATCGTCACCCCCGCATCCATCAACTGGCGGATAGGCGCAATGCCGCTGCAGAGGCGGTGGTTGCTCACCACATTGTGAATAACCGTAGCCCCAGCCTCAGCAATCAACTCAATATCGCGCTCGGTGAGCCAAATACCATGGGCGATCGCAGTGCGATGGGTTAAAATGCCGTGGGTCTTAGCATAGCTCACCACCGACTCTCCTTCACCATAGAAGACCGGCCCCGTCACTGCCTGGGTACGGGTTTCTAGCATATGGGTATGAATCGGCAGATTAAAGTCCGCAGATAGGTCGGCAATTTGGTGCATCAGATCAGGGGTGACTCGCTGGGGAGCGGAGGGAGCCAAGGCTAGGGTCAGCAGTCCATCGCGCTGATGCCAGGTTTGATAGAAATCTTTGCATAGAGAAATCCAATCCTGGTCGGATAATCCCTCTAAGGTCTCTAACTCCTGACGTAGATCAGCCGGCAAGAAATCGCCTAAAAACGGAATCGTTTGATGCAGGGGTAGGTTAATGACATGGTGGGTGAGGCTCACCCGTAGCCCCAAGTCTAAGTAAGCTTGAGCCACAGCGGCGAAAATCTCCGGTGTGACGTAGGGCATTTCGATCAGGTCATCTTGAATCGTCGTTGCTCCCGACTTCACCTGTTCGAGGGCTCCCAGCATGGTGCGTAGGTAGCAAAGTCGCGGTGTTAAATGCTGGCGCTGCAGGGGTGGATAGGTGTAGAGCATCCACAATTCCAAGGGCATAGACTCATAGCGCCCCTTTTCCAAGATCTCCACTGAATGGGCGTGGGCATTGACAAATCCCGGAATCAGCAGATGATCGGTGGCATCAATCACGTGGGTTTGGGCCGTGGGTGGCTCAAGATGTGGCGCAACCTGAGTGATGCGATCGCCCATCACCAACACATCGACTTGTTGGGGTTGCAGATCAAGGGAGCCATCTCCTTGGGGTGTGAACGGTAAAACCGTAGCATTTTGGATGAGATAGGAGGTTGCGACCATGGGGATTGCACCGATTGATAGGAGGTTTCAGCCATCATCGATCGCAGAGGGCAATAACGCAAGCGTCATTTCTCTTAGAAAGGTTGGCTGAGCATCGTCACAGCCAGTTGCTTTTTCGCCAAATAGCCAATGGTGCGCATGGCTTGCTCCACATCGTCAGTCCAAGGCAAGGAGCAATTGAGGCGGAAACAGTTCCTATAACCACTGGAGGCCGAGAAAATAACGCCAGGGGCAATGCTAATGTTTTGGGCAAGGGCTTCCTCGTAGAGTTGGATAGAGTCGAACTCAGGGGGCAGCTCTAGCCAGAGCACATGACCACCATTGGGACGCGTCACCTTAGTTTCTGCAGGAAAATAGTCGCAGATCGCCTGGGTCATCTGGGCCGTTTGCATCTGATATTTGCGCCGCAACTGCCGCAGATGGCGATCATAACCACCGTTGGCCAGAAACGCTGCCAGGGTGAGCTGAGGGGCGATCGCTGTTGTTTGGTTCAAGACCCACTTCAGTTGCTCCACTTTGGCCTGATAGCGACCAGCGATCGCCCAGCCAACCCGCATTCCCGGCGACAGTGTTTTGCTACAAGAAGCACAGTACAGAACCCGTCCGCTGCGATCGAAGGCCTTGATAGCCTTTGGGCGATTGCCTTCAAAATAGAGATCGCCGTAAATATCATCTTCAATCAACGGCATGTCGTAGCGCTCTAGTAAGTCGGCCAACTGCTTTTTCTTAGCATCGCCCATGCAGGTGCCCAGGGGATTGCTAAAGTTGGACACCAGCACACAGGCGGTAATTTGCTGACGCTGCATCGCCGTTTCCAAATCATCCAACGAGAGTCCATCCCGAGGATGGGTCGGCAATTCTAAAACCTTGAGATGCAGCATTTCCAAAGCTTCAAGCAGCCCATAGTAGGTAGGCGATTCGATGGCAACGGTGTCTCCCGGCTGCGTCACGGCGCGCAGCGAGAGATAGACCGCCTCAAAGGTGCCGTTGGTGGTCACAATCTGATCGGGATTAATGGAGCACCCTGCCGTGAGCATGCGCTTGGCCACCTCACGACGCAGCTCAATACAACCCGGCGGCGCATCATAGGAATGGGCCTTGGCGGAATGCTGGCGCAACACTTGCCCCATGAGGCGATTGAGGGCAGTGAGGGGCAGGTGTTCCGCCACGGGTACCGCTGCCCCCAACTTCAAAATCTTCGGATCCTGGATGGCGTGCATGAGCCGAAAGGTGAGGGAGTTGTCGATATCGTAGACACGCTTAGGCGGATCCGTTGTGGCCGGCTCTTGGGGCTGCTGGAGGGCAGTTTGCCGCACATAATAGCCCGACTGCGGCCGAGCGCAGATCATGCCCCGATCCTCTAGAACCCGATAGGCTTCCAGCACCGTAGAAATACTCACCGAAAGCTGTTCTCGCAGTTTACGAACCGAGGGCAGGCGATCGCCTGGTTTGAGAGTCCCTTCATAAATCAGGTTTTCTAGGCGATCGGCCACCTGCTCATACAAACTTTTGTCAGATTCTAGATCGAGGGGAGTCATGGCCATGGCCGATACCTTCAGAAGGAACAGTACAGTTGGGAGCGATCGCTACCAGCACAGTTTTGTTTTCGAGAACTGTACCCATAACAATTTAGCAGAACTGCCTCTGTTTGGTTTAGATGTAACACAGCATACTAGATTCATACCGCAGATTGATAGGAACACCGTCAAGACAAGCAGCGATCGCCATCTGAGGAGAGACAACAGGATGAATCAATCCTTCCATCGAAATTACTCATGAATGCCATCTGATTTTTCGGTTGATCTCTTATTCAAGCCTCAGTAAGGTGATGGCAACAGTATCCGTCCTTAACTCAAATCTACAGGTCAAAACGTCCTATTCATTGGATGTGTGGACACTGAGCCGCGCTGTTTTTATTCGATCTTGATCCCATAGGTAGTATCTCTCAACTCAGCACAGGTGGTGCTGGAGAACTGACATAGCCAAATTTTCGGTTATGCCTAGCTTGCAGCAACCACAATCGCCCAGCATTGATCAGATGCTGGATAAGTTTTCTATTCCTTTACTGAGTCTCCAGGAGGACGCGATGAACCCCGATCATGTCACCACTCGCCATCAATTAGAGTCCTTATACAACGATAAGACCGCACAACGTCCCCGAGCCACCCTCTGGTCTAACGTCATTCGTCCTGCAGTTTCTGATTGGGGATCTGGACTTCTTAAGTTTCTGCTAGGTAGTCACGATCCGGTGATTTCAGAGCAGATCGACAAAAATGGACAAGGTATCTATGAAATTTATGACCCCATCACACGCGATCGCATAATCTGTCACTCTGAACAAGAAGTGCGCGCTTGGCTAGAGCAACGATATTATCAATAATGGTGGTGCTGAATTAGGGTATGAACCGCTAGCTAGAGGATCTGAACCTCTATGCAACATGGTGTGGAATCATACTCCTATTCAGCAACACCTGGATAACATCCATCTTTCAGGTACGGGTATGTTGCCTAACTATATGCGTGAAGCAAGGTTCTTCTACATCCTATACCGCTGACATGAGTCATGCCCGTTTTGATAGCTCGGCATTTAGTCTTCCATTGGGCTATCATCCTCTCTCAGATCAGCTTCTGCAAGCTCATGGTTTCCGGCCCGTCGGACTCGATTCAGAGGCCCTCGAATGGCTTCCTCAACATCCTGGATTTCCTCAGCATGCGTTTGACGATACGCTGCCTGATCGACACGGATTTGGGCAAGATGCGGCTCAATCGATGCTGACGTGAGGCGCACCCCAAAATCATCGGGAATGATGCGCTGGGGATCGTGATAGTCCAACAATCTATCTAAGATTAGATCTCCCGTCAGGGGCTTAAAGTGAGAAGACTCGAAGTAGAAAAACTCATCAGTGTCTGGGGTGCGTTCCTCCGGAATAAATTGAGTCGTAACCGAGTTGTAACCACTAAAGTCCCAGATGGGATAAGGATCAGTCTCAAATCGGGCTGCTGTTTCCTCATTAATCTCGACTAAGGTGCGTTTCCAGGTCTCAAACTTATCCCATAGGTTTGACTTAGCAATCACTTCCATCATGTAAGCATGGGGAGGATTCAGGGCAATTTTTAAGTCAATGCCATCTCTATAGGATTTTGCAACTAACTTCTGAAAATATCGGAAGCTAGATCGATCGGATGATTCATCATAAAAACTATAGCGCCGTTGAGGCGGCGGAAAATACACCGAGCGCACGAAGCGAGCGCAGTTGTTGAGATAGTGTACGCGTCGCTGAGTTCCACGTCCTACCTTATAATGAAATCCATTGGGTAAGTAAGTAACCGACGTTTGGTTTAAATCCTGATCTTGAATCGTCTTAAAACTAGATGCTATGGCATCGAATGAGATAAAAGCAGGGATGAGACCATGGAGCTGTGCTAAGGGTTGGGGCTGGCCTTGCGAAGAAACATTGACATAATTATCAATGCCACCATCATTCCCTCTAGCAGCGTTAAAACTCAGAAAATCTAAGGCTAATATAATCTGTTTTAGGGGTTGAACTGACTGAGAATGTTGAACCAGACGATGCATACGATAGATGTTAGCAGCGGGTGTCCCTAGATTAAACCGAGAAGCAGGAGATTCATCATCCCAGCCAGGATGGTCGGGATCGTAGCCTTGATTAGCCCTAGATGTCCCCAAAATAATAGACTCTGGCTTTACATATCGAACAGCTGCAGTCTTACTATGAATCAGGTTACGGTTGAATTCTGGCTTCAGCCTATTGAAGCCCTCAATATCCACGACTCGAAACAATCCATAGGGGTCAACTATGAAATTAAAGCTGGCTACTACTCCAACAAAAATTAGGGTAGACAACAAAAAGTTGCGAATATAAGCAGAGTTTGATAGTTTCATAGACCTGTGCCTTAGAACTGGAAGTAGAGAAATTCACTCACTCTCGACATGCCCAAGATGGACATACCAAACATCAGCCCCATAATGATCGACCAGGCCTGGGATGGCATCCAGTGCAACCACATCTTAGCTTTTGAAAACGCTGATACTCGGTAGGTTTCTAGGGCTGGACGATACCGCTCTAGGAGTTCATAGGCATTGGGACAGAAGAATGCTAACCCGATGGCAGCTATGAGGACAGAGGTTGTTGCCCAATGCATATCCAGAAATGAACTCGATGTGACCCAAGCAAATCCCTGACCTCCCATCATGCCCTGAAGCATCACCCCAGCCGCTGACACATCATCAGCGCGGAATAAGACCCAAGACACCGTGACAGCTATAAATGTAACGGCGATAGACAAAAGCGATCGCCACCTAGGCACCGATTCCTCTCCAACGCTCCATCCAAACCGGTTTTCCAGACCTCGCCAAGCATGGTTGATCACCAAATACATGCCGTGTAACCCACCCCAAATCACGAACGTCCAACCCGCACCATGCCAGAGTCCACCTAGCAGCATGGTAGTCAATAGGTTGACGTATCGCCGCAGTTTTCCCTTGCGATTGCCACCCAGAGGAATGTAAATATAGTCTTTCAGGAATCTTGACAGGGTCATATGCCACCGCCGCCAGAAGTCGATGATGTCAACCGACTTGTAGGGTGAGAAAAAGTTCAGCGGCAGTTTAATCTTTAGCATGTAGGCGATGCCAATCGACATGTCTGCATAGCCAGAGAAATCAAAGTAAAGCTGAAAGGTGTAGGCGATCGCCCCTAACCATGCCGTAAAGAAGCTGACCTCTTCACCCGTCGCGGCTGCCTGGAAAATAGAATTCCCATAGTCTGCGATGGTATCTGCAATCATCACCTTCTTGAATAACCCAAGGGTGAAGAGGGTGAGCCCAATGGCGATCGCCCGCATACTGGGCTTGAGAATATCTCGATTAGCAAACTGGGGCATCATTTCATCATGGTGGACAATGGGGCCCGCAATCAACTGAGGGAAAAAAGTTACGAATAAGCAATATCGCAGAAAATTGTTGTCACGAATCTGACCTTTTGAGACATCAATGATGTAGGCCATTTGTTGAAACGTGAAAAAAGAAATGCCTAGGGGTAGAATAATCGTCTCTAGAACAACATCTGTACCCATCAGGGTATTGAAGTTATCCACAAAGAAATTGGCGTACTTGTAATAGCCCAATAATCCAAGATTGAGCAACACCCCCGCGATGGTTAAATACGATGCTGATTGAGGGCGGCTGCTTCTCGACTCTTGGATGAGACGTCCTAAGGCGTAGTTGATCGCAACGGATAATAGAATCAAGATGAGGTAGGCAGGATTCCACACACCATAAAAGAATAGGGATGCGAAGACCAACCAAGCCAAGGCAGCCTGATGCCAGCCTCGATGCCCGATCAAAAAGAATACACCCAGAACGATGGGCAAAAAGAGAAACACAAACTGGAGAGAACTGAAGATCATGGAAGGTCATCCCTACGCTACGACGGGGCACTCAACGTTGGTAGACTTGAAAACCACCACTATGCACCGATGATGCTAAGACCCAGGCATGAACTCCTACTGCTGAGGACAGCCAAAAAATGTGGCCCATGCCTACGTTTCGTTACTGTTGAACTCATACTGGACACCGTCAAGACACAATCGACAGCCAATGTCTGAGAGTATGAGCCTTTCAACCATACATTCCACCACCTTACGACATTACTATTGACGGTTAGGCGTTGCTGAATTGGGGTATGAACTTCGCGCGCGAGGCCCTAAAACTCCCTTCGAAATTGAGCGTTTCGAAATTGAGCGTTGCTGAATAGCAGGATGATTCCGCAAAATTTTGCATAGAGTTTCAGGGCTCCTAGCTAGAGGTTTATACCCTGATTCAGCACCATCCGAACTTGAGCGAAATCATCTTACGATTCAGCAACGCCGACTTTTATTACAGCCATTACATCATAGAGACTGTTTTCTGGCAAAAAGTTTCCACCTATTGTTTGGTAAGCCATAAGTACTATCAACCTTCATAGGTCAGGACAATGGGTTTAACCCAGAATTGTTCTATCGTGCTCAGTCACGAACTAAAATGTCCTGGTACATAGCCTACGGTGAACACCACATTGTCTCAAGCAAGAGTATCATCTGCATGATCTTGTTCACCCAATCTCCTTCGATCGCCCCCCATGTCCTACACGATTGACCAGCTCAACTCGATGTCCCAAGCAGACTTTACCCAGGTCTTAGGCGACATTTTTGAACATACGCCAGCGATCGCTCACCAAGCTTGGCAGCACCGCCCCTTTCGTGATTGCGCCGCTCTTCATGAATGCATGGCGACCATTGTACAGTCTATGAACCATGACCAGCAGCTTGCGTTAATTCAGGCCCATCCAGATTTGGGCAGCCGGGCTTCCATGGCTGAGGCATCGGTGCAAGAGCAGGCCGGCGCTGGGCTACAAAACCTCACGCCCCAAGAGTACGATCGCTTTCAGCGTCTAAACCAAGCCTATCGAGAGCGCTTCAACTTTCCCTTCATTGTCGCGGTGAAGCATCACACCAAAGAGAGCATCTTGCAAACCTTTGAAACTCGCCTCACCCACACCCTAGAACAGGAGTACCAACAGGCGATCGCAGAAATCAATCACATTGCCTTGGCCCGTCTCACGACCCTGATCGCTCATGCCTAACCGGCACCCAGCCCCCATCGTCCTTCTCTGCCGAGCATCCTTGACCTGAGTTGACGGTGATGACCTGCTCTGACCTGCTCTGACCTGAGGATGGGGAAGCTTGTAGGACAATGCAGGCATGATTCATCAAGGTTGATGACGGATGATGGGCTGACCTGCCCACAGCAACCCTGCTCAGTATGACCATCTTGCCCAAGCAGGCTCGTAGGGTGCCAGCGCTCCCGCGTTACTAGAGCAAGATTGACGCAAAACCTCAATGGGCAGAGGCCCACCCGCCAGAGCCAGCTACTTGCATTCCACCGCAAAGATACTACACTTGTAATACAAACCCAGTTTTCGATCACCGTGAGGTAACGTCCATTCATGCATTCTGTGAACCCTATCCCACATCGCACCTCCACAACAGACATGGAGGTGACCAGCATTCGTCTTGAACGCGATCTAAAAGAGCGTCTGAAGCAGCTTGCCGATAAGCAAGGCTATCAGGCACTCATTCGAGACATTTTGTGGGATTATGTTCAACAGCGAGCAGATCGTCCTCCAAGACCGCGATCCCTAGGTGATCTTCGCTGCACCATCCCGGCGATCGCCCGTCGATCAGAAATTTGCTGGCTCACCGGCAAGGCCATAGTTCCCCATGAACCCATGCTGCTAGGTCTGACGCTGGCAGATGAAATGGTTCCCCTCAGTGTGGAAAGTGTAGATCCTTGATGCTTTAGCGTAAATTTCTCTCGTCATAGTCTAGGACATCAGTCTAGGACATCCTCTACTCTAGTCGGGCCGATCCTGTCTCCCGCTCATTCAGCAAAGAGGCGCAAGACAAGGCAGTTGTAAAAATGGCACAATAGATAGTCTACCGTTCTGCCTCAGTGCCTGCTGTTTGGGTTAAGACGATGCAAAGTCCCGATTTAGAATCCCTCGCGCCTTCCTTCCAACCCCAGAACTTTCTGGTGTTGGTTGTAGATGATCTCCGCCAAAATCTTAAAATTGTAGGGACGATGTTAGATGAGGCGGGCTATGGCACCACCTTTTCTACATCAGGGCCCCAAGCTCTGGAGCGAGTGAAGGCAGCACGTCCTGACCTGATTGTTCTAGACTTAATGATGCCTGATATGAGCGGGTTAGATGTCTGTAGAACGCTCAAGGCCAGTCCAGAGTTTCGAGAAATCCCCATTATCTTCCTGACGGCTAGCCACCGGCAGGATCACTTGCTGAAGGCGTTTGAACTAGGCGCTGTGGACTATGTCACCAAGCCATTTAGTTCAGCCGAACTGCTGGCCCGCGTTCGCACCCATCTGGAGCTGAAGCACACCCGCGACCAGCTTCAGCGCGTGCTTTCAGAGGTTCAGCGCATGGCCACCATCGACTCCTTAACTGGGGTGCTCAACCGGCGATGTTTGTTTGACATTGCCAATCGGGAATTTGAGCGATCGCAGCGCTATGGATCAGTCTTCACCTTGCTGATGTTGGATGTTGATCACTTCAAACGGATCAACGACACCTACGGCCATAGGGTGGGCGATGAGGTTTTAAAGGAGCTCACGCAAGCTATCCAGCGATCGCTCCGTCAGGTTGATCAATTTGGACGATACGGTGGGGAAGAGTTCGTGATCGTGCTTCCAGAAATTCCGCTTCACTTAGCTCGACAGGTGGGCGATCGCCTGCGAATGCTATCCAGCCAACTTTCTGTTCCCACTAAAAATGATCCAATCTCACTCACGGTGAGCATTGGCATTGCTGCTTACGACCCTCAAGACAAAGCCGTTGAAGACATTTTTGAGCGGGCCGACCGCGCCCTCTACCAAGCCAAAGCAGAGGGGCGCGATCGCTGCTGTGTTTGGGGAGAATTTGATGGATCCAATACCCCAGTTTCAGCTATGTAGTTGGCCTCCTAGGCAGAGCGATCGCCGCTTGTTGCTAATCTAGGGTTTGGCGCTCTGCGGCAGGGGGCAGTTGCCGATCCTCCAACGGTGGCAAATAGTCTGCGGTGAAAACAGCGCTCACGTCAGGCGTAGCCGCTAGCTCAAATCCCTTCACCGTTTGGGCGATAGTGGCCTCCAAACGTGCCGGATCCACAGCACCCAGACCGAGGGACTCAACCTCTTCGTTAATCAGCAAATCGTTCAGCGCAATTTGTAGCCGTAGCTTTTCCGCATCCCGATCCATCAGTTCATCCCCCGCTGCCACCACACTATCTAGGCCAGCTACTGGATCCACGAGCATATCTTGAATGCCACGGATGTAGGCGCGCAAGAAAGCCCGCACCGTTTCTTCATTAGCGGCAAGGAAATCTTCCCGCACTAAAACGACATTGCCGTAAAAATCAAGTCCGTTGTCTTTGTAATAGAAAATATTCAAGTCATCCATGGTTTTTCCCCCTGCAAGCAGAGATGGCATCATGGAATAAATAAAGCCACTGATAGCATCCACATTGCCCTGCAGCAAGAAAGTCTCTCGGAGCTGGGGCTCCATGGTCACCCATTCCACAGAATTGGGATCAATGCCAGCTTCATCCGCCAACACCGGCCAGAGGCGACGCGGCGCATCTCCCGCCGGTGCTCCTAGGGTTTTACCCTCCAAATCTGCCACCGACTCGATACCGCTCTCCTTGGTAGTAATCAGGGCAAAGGGAGCTTTATTGTAGGGCACAGCTACGACGATTAGCTTATCGTTAGGGTTGCGCTCATTGAACTCAATCATTGAGTACATGTCGCCAAAGCCCATGTCATACTGACCTGCAGCGATTTTGTTCGATGTATCTGCCGAGCCATAGCCCCGCTCAATTTGTACATCCAAGCCTTCTTCAACAAAATAGCCGCGCTCGATAGCGAGGGTGAGCGGTGCATCTACACCTTGCAGAAGCCAAGATAGGGTAAAGCGAACGGTGGTTAGGGATTCTGGCGTCGCTGCAACGGTGTCGGTCGTGGCGTCTGTGCTATCTTCTGTAGCCGTTGGCGTTTCAGTGGGCGATTGACAGGCAGCAACCCCTGCCAGAGCGGCAATGACTAGACCCGATGCCATCCAGTTGCGAAGCCGAAGTTTGCTCAATTTCATAGGAATTAATCGCTCACCTGTTCGTACAATGATTTGCTTCAGTGCCCAGGCTACATAATCGTGACTGCCGGGCAAAACTATACCCCATATCTTGGGTTTGAATGGCGGATGGAATTGTATTCAGCATTACCTTTGTCTGAGGGTTTCTCAAACTAGTGCAGCAAGCAGGTTGGCCCTAAATGGGTCTTAGGGTATGGTGTTGAGCGGTGCTGGCCTGCATGTCTCCGCATGTGCCGCTCTCGTCATCCTTGATACATTTATAGCTAGGAGATGCTGATGACCCCAGAATTTAGGGCGCAACTAGAGCAGTTGATAGAACAAACTGGAGCACTACAAACAGGGCATTTTCGCCTTGCCAGTGGGCTCCATGCCCGCCGTTTTTTTCGCTGCATTAAGCTATTCCAGCAGCCAGACCAGGTGCAGTTTGTGTTCGATGCCCTGGCCCAGCGGTTTAGCGATCGCCCCCTAGATTGGGTTCTGGGAGCCAATGAGGCCGGCAGTATCTTAGCCTTTGAGGTAGCCAAGCGCTTGGGGGTACCGGTGGTCATCGCCCGGCAAACCCAGCACCGCTATCACCTGATTGATGGTTTTCAGCTCAGCCCGGGCGATCGCGTCTTGGTTGTAGACGACATCACCACCACCGGCGGCACCGCTAAGCAACTGCTGGAGATTGTGCGGCAGGCAGGTGCTGAACCGGTAGGCGTCGGCATTTTAGTCACCAAGGGGCTGTTTGAGGTCAATCTGGGCTGTCCCGTAGATGTTCTCATGCCCCTAGAGGGAATGGACGCGATCGCCCCGGATCAATGTCCGCTGTGCCAGGCTGGGCTGCCCCTGTCCTCCTAGACCTTCGGACGGACCTGGGACTGCTGGGCTTTTTCGTAGCCCAAAATGGCAATACTTAAGACCACAATGCCCACGCCCACGCCTTGGCGCAGGGTGAGGGTTTCTTGCAAAAAGATCCAGGCCATCAGGGTGGTAGATACGGGATTACTCACCGCCACAATCGACATCAGGGCCGCACTCACCAGGTGAATACCGACGTTATAGAGCAACTGCCCCGCTAGGGTCAGGGCCGAAGCCAGGGCGCTAATGCCCCACAGGACGCCCCAGGCCTCGGCGGGCACGTCAATGGTCACCAGCAGCAAACCCAGGGTAGAGAGCACCGCCATCACCACAAAATTCACCACGGTAAACGGTACGGGGTGAATGGTTCGGAAGCAGGTCTGGGCCAGGACGCCCTGAATCGAGTAGGTGACGCAGGCTGCCAGCGCCGCACCCACGCCCAACCACATTTGATCAGGACTGATCGCGCCCGCCATCGGCACCACCAGCACGCTACCCATGAGCACCGTACCGGTCATGGTCAACCGTACCCAACTGGGGCGATCGCCAAATAGCCGCCATGAAACCAGCCCAGTGATCACCGGATGGGTGAAAAACAGCACCGTGGCTGTCCCGGCGGGAATGGTGGCAATGGCAATAAACAAAAAGGTGAGAGACAGAAACAAAAACGTGCTGCTGACCAGCGATCGCCACAGAAGCGATCGCTGGTCAGGTTTCACCAAGGCCCTCAACGCCTGCTGAGTACCCGGATAAAACCACGGGGCGAGGATCAGCATCACCGGCAAAATCAGCAGCGATCGCATCTGCAGCACCAGCACCGAATTGCCCACCGTAGGCGGAATGAAGCCACCCCACACCCCTTGCCCAAGAATGGGGCTTTCAGAGAAAATAACCCGTAGTAATACGTTTTGCGCCGCCAAACATAGCGAGCCTATCAAAATGACGGCAAATCCAAGCATCGATAATGGCTACCTATCCAATAGTCTGTATACTGAGAGACGCTGAATGCTCCAGCATCCCCATGCCGGCAAAGCAGCAAGGTCTAAGATAGTACAGCAAAGCAGGAGTTCAAGGAGTTCAGCCTATCGACCTATCTCCCAAACAACAGCAAATATTCGCCGTTTTGACCATTGGCAGCTACTATAGAGGAGTATGCGAAAAAACACATCCTCCCGCGTCTCCAAGTGGTCTAAACACAAGTATGGTCAACGAGTAGTCGCTGTTCTAGGGTCACCCATTTCAGATTGCTGACCCAAAGCGGTGAAAATGGCCCTGATGTGCCTTGATTCCATTACAATTATTTAATAATTCATACGATTGCTGAAGGCAGGATCAGGCTGCCGGTTTTTCACCGTCTACAGCCTCCCCTCTGCTGACTATGGAAGCACCTTTACCCTCCGTTTAAGTCATCCTTAACTGTGAGCCTACAATCGTTTGTCGCACTGAACTAGAGATCAGACATGAAGAAAGACATCGCGCGCTATCGAAACATTGGTATCTTTGCCCACGTGGATGCGGGCAAGACCACCACGACCGAGAGAATTTTGAGTCTCACGGGGAAAATCCACAAAATTGGTGAAGTGCATGATGGTGCGGCAACCACAGACTTCATGGAGCAGGAGCAGGAGCGCGGCATCACGATTCAGTCGGCTGCAACATCGTGCTTTTGGAAGGAGCACCAGCTCAACATTATTGATACCCCTGGTCACGTAGACTTCACCATTGAGGTATACCGCTCCCTGAAGGTGCTGGATGGTGGGGTTGGCGTATTTTGCGGGTCGGGCGGGGTAGAGCCTCAGTCTGAAACCAACTGGCGCTATGCCAACGACTCCAAAGTCGCTCGGATTATCTATGTCAACAAACTTGATCGAACCGGCGCTGACTTTTTCAACGTCGTCAAGCAAGTTGAAACCATTTTGGCGGCCAAGCCGTTGGTGATGGTGCTGCCCATTGGCCGAGAAACTGAATTCTGCGGCGTGGTTGATTTGCTCACCCGCAAGGCTTGGATCTGGGATGACTCTGGCGATCCCAAGAACTATGCCATCAAAGACGTGCCTGCCGACATGGTGGATGACGTTGAAACCTACCGGGAAGCCTTGATCGAGCTGGCGGTTGAGCAAGATGACACTCTCATGGAGAAATACCTAGAGGGTGAAGAGCTGACCATTGATGAAATCAAGGGCTGCATTCGTAAGGGCACCCGTGAGCTGGCCTTCTTCCCCACCTACTGCGGTTCCTCCTTCAAGAACAAGGGCGTGCAGCTGATCCTAGATGCCGTGGTAGATTACTTGCCCAACCCCATGGAAGTGCCGCCTCAGCCTGAGGTTGACCTTGAGGGTAACGAAACCGGGAAGTTTGCCATTGTGGATGACGAAAAACCCCTGCGGGCGTTGGCATTCAAAATCATGGATGACCGCTTTGGGGCCCTGACCTTTACGCGCATCTACTCCGGTCGTCTGTCGAAGGGAGACACCATCCTCAACACGGCTACCGGCAAAACTGAGCGGATTGGTCGCTTGGTGGAAATGCACGCCAACTCTCGGGAAGAAGTCGATACCGCGCAAGCTGGCGACATCGTGGCGATCGTGGGCATGAAAAATGTGCAGACTGGACATACCATCTGCGATCCCAAGGATCCTGCAACCCTAGAGCCCATGGTCTTCCCCGAGCCGGTGATTTCCATCTCCGTGAAGCCCAAGGTGAAGGGTGGGGATGAGAAAATGGGCTTGGCCCTCAGCAAGATGGTGCAGGAAGATCCGTCCTTCCAAGTGGAAACCGATCAAGAAAGCGGTGAAACCATCATCAAAGGGATGGGTGAACTTCACCTTGACATTAAGGTTGACATTCTCAAGCGTACCTATGGCGTTGAAGTGGAAGTGGGTCGTCCGCAGGTGGCCTACCGCGAGTCTATCACCAAGCAGATTGCCGACAGCTACACCCACAAGAAGCAGTCCGGTGGTTCTGGTCAGTACGGCAAGATCGACTACATCCTTGAACCGGGTGAACCGGGAACCGGCTTCCAGTTTGAGTCGAAGGTGACCGGTGGTAACGTACCTCGGGAATATTGGCCAGCGGTTCAAAAAGGCTTTGCGACCAGCATTGTCAAGGGTCTGTTGGCAGGGTTCCCCTGTGTAGATTTGAAGGTGACCCTCACCGATGGAGCCTTCCACCCGGTTGACTCGTCGGCGATCGCCTTTGAAATTGCGGCTAAAGCTGCCTATCGTCAAACCATTCCTAAGGCTGGCCCTCAACTGCTAGAGCCGATCATGGATGTGGATGTCTTCACGCCAGAAGACTACATGGGTGATGTGATTGGTGACCTGAACCGTCGCCGGGGCATGATCAAGTCCCAAAACCCCACCCCCACGGGTTCTCGGATTCGGGCAGATGTACCGCTGAGCGAAATGTTTGGCTACATCGGCGACCTGCGTACCATGACCTCCGGTCGCGGTCAGTTCTCCATGTCCTTTGATCACTATGCACCTTGCCCCAGCAATGTGGCAGAAGAGGTGATCAAGGAAGCAAAAGAACGCCAAGCGGCAGCAGCCTCCTAACCATCAACGGGTTCTGATATAACCCTAAGGCGATCGCTCTGGCAACTCCAGGGCGATCGCTGTTTTTTGGGCGTAGGATAGAGACGGTTAGGATAGAGACGCTATAGTCGGGAAAATGGGCCTATGTCAGACGTCATTGAACTCAACACCAGTGCTTGTTCAGGATTTCATGCCCTTTCTGATCCCCTACGCCTGCAGATTATAGATCTCCTGCGCCAGCAAGAACTCTGCGTATGTGATCTATGCGATCGCCTAGAGGTACGTCAGTCTAAACTATCCTTCCACCTCAAAACCTTGAAAGAAGCCGGACTGCTGCGATCGCGGCAAGAGGGAAAATGGAGCTACTACAGCCTCAACCTCCCGGAAATTGCCCGGCTAGAACAGTATCTATCCAACTTAAAACAGGCTACCCCGCGCCCATCCCGATCCTGCAGCGAGGATTAACTTGAGAAACGGCACGGCCGACAGCCATTCTCCCTAGGGGCTCCCATGTTCTCAAATCGGGACATGGTTGACAAAACAACTTTTTTTGATTTGACTAGGAGTAAGCGATCGCTGAGCTGATTTTGATCTTGAGCGATCGCAACGTTGACTGTCAGGCGATCAGTGGTATCCTCACTAGGGCCACCGAATCGCTTGATAGTGTTGGATCGTTTATATCATGGGTGACCGCATGACCACAGAAAAACCTGATCCTTCAAGCCGGGCCGTCCAGGCTGGGGGAAGCCTCAACGCCTTTGAGCGATATTTAACCCTTTGGGTCTTGTTATGCATTGGGGCTGGCATTGCCCTAGGACGAGTCTTTCCAGGGGTAGCCGAGGCTCTCGACGCGATGAGTATCTATCAGGTCTCTGTGCCGATCGCCATCTGCCTCTTTTTCATGATGTATCCGATCATGGTCAAGATTGACTTTTCCCAGGCCAAGAAGGCGGCCCAAACCCCCCGACCAGTTTTGCTCACCCTCGTTGTGAACTGGCTCATCAAGCCCTTCACCATGGTAGCCTTTGCCCAATTTTTTCTCGGCTGGCTCTTCCGTCCCCTAATCGAAGGGTCAGAACTGGTGCGAGGTGCGCCCCTAGCGATCGCGGACTCCTATATCGCCGGCACCATTCTCCTAGGTATTGCCCCCTGCACGGCCATGGTATTGATGTGGGGCTATCTTTCCTTTAGCAACCAAGGGCATACCTTAGTGATGGTGGCCATCAACTCCTTGGCTATGCTATTTCTATATGCTCCGTTAGGACGCTGGCTCTTAGCCGCCAACAACCTGACGGTGCCCTGGGAAACGATTGTACTATCGGTGCTGATCTATGTGGGGTTGCCACTGCTAGCCGGTGCCATATCTCGCACCTTGATCCTACGCCATAAAGGTAAAGCCTGGTTTGAGCAAGTATTTTTGAAATACCTCAGCCCCATCGCCGTCATCGCCCTGCTGATTACGCTAATTTTACTCTTTGCCTTCAAGGGCGATTTGATTGTCCGTAATCCTTTTCATATTGTACTGATTGCCGTTCCTCTATTTCTGCAAACTAACTTGATCTTCCTCATATCATATCTAGCGGCTCAAAAGCTGAATATGGTCTACGAAGACGCAGCCCCAGCCGCTTTGATTGGCGCGAGCAATCACTTCGAAGTGGCGATCGCTACGGCTGTCACGCTGTTTGGTCTTAACTCCGGAGCTGCCCTGGCAACGGTGGTTGGTGTTTTGATTGAAGTACCCGTCATGCTGATGCTGGTAGAAGTCTGTAAACGCACCGCCTTTTGGTTTCCCCGCGCCCCGGAAAAGGCTAGCCTGCATGATCCTCGCTGTTTTCCACCCATCACTTAGCAGGTAGCGCTCACATCAACCATGGAATCCTCAAGGATCAAGACCGCCGGTTAAACTCAAATTGCCCAACGGATGAATAAGATCCGTAGGCTTCATCTCCGACAAATAGCATGACATGGTACGTCCCAGCACTGGGTAAGGTACAGGTCAGCGTTGGCCCTTGGGAAGTTTCATCACTACATCGTTCTTGCTGCTGACTACCTTTTCGGCGATAGGACGCCATGATCCAGCGTTGGTCAGGATTTTCGAGCTGGATTGTGGCCTCTCGTTCCACATGGGACTGGGAGCGATCGGGAGAAATCAAGCGCAGTCCTTGGGCAAAGAAGCTAGGGCGCAGCATCGGCTGGCGTAAAAACTCGCCGATGGATAAAGGTTTAGCCAACAATTGCCAGGCTGGATCCTCTGGTAAATGGCTCATCACCATCACATCTGCGGGCGGAAGTAGATAATCTGTTTTGTAGGCCTTGGTAAAGCTCGTATCATCCACAAAGCCACTGTCCCAGGTGGCATCTAGCAGATACCAGTTGCCGTTAATCTGAGCCGCATTCCAGGCGTGGCCCTGGCCACTCAAGTCGTTACTCAAACTACGAGAATCTCCTGAAATGTAGAGAATCGTTTCGCCAATTTCCTCGCCAAGGGCAACCATCAGTCTGGCATAGCCTTCACAGACAGCTTTATGGGTTCGAAACACCGTATTCGCATCCTGGGACGGGCGGGCGCTGGGATTCCGCAATGCAGGCACATCATAGGCAACCCGATCCGCTACGTAATCATGGAGAGCCTTGATGCGCAGCATGGGATCAGGTTCTTGCTGGGCAATGTATTGCGCCACGGATGCAATCGAGGTTTCAACATTGGCTGGCATCTGGGCAACCGCTGGATGTAGACCCATCCCAGTCCAGGGCCAGTTCGAGGCAGCTTGGCTCACCGACGGTGTACTTGGGGAGGTAGTCTGGTCTGAACTTATAGGCTGTCTTGAGGAGGCGGTCTGTCCTAAGTCCGTAGGGCGAGGGCGAATCGTTGGCGCATCTTGGCGGTAGGGATTTTGGCGCACAGATGAGTAGAGCCACTCCAAGCCACCGGCTGTCTTAAACAGCGATTGCCGCACCCATTCTACTGGCTGCCCCGATCGCCCATCCAGCATCCAATCACCCCGAGTAGAAAGGGCGAGGAATGCCGTCTCTGGCCTTAACGCTAACAATGCCGCGATGAATAGGACATTGAGCACCAACGTGCGTAGCGTAATGCGATCGCCCCATGTGAGAATACCGGGCTGCGATCGCCGCTTACGTTGAGCCCATAGATCCCAGAGAATGGGCAGCAGCGGAAAAAAGAGTAGGCCTGAAAAAATGGTGAGCCCCATGGGGCCATTCGTAAACGCTACCAAGGACGAGACGAGCCATACCCCTAAGATTGGGGTGCAGAAGACCAGGCCATACAGTACTAGTTTAATCAAGCCGACGATGACTGCCATGAAACTTCCCTACCATTTCCATCAGACGGTTCTTTTTAGAAGAATACCCACATCATGACCTGTATTAGACTATGGTCGCTGTATGGTCGCTGTATGGTCGATAAGGGTTCAACGGGGTTGCTGAATAGTAGGATGATTCCGCACGCCAGAGTTGCCTGGTTCGCGCCCCCCCATCAGCCGGTCACACACCATCCCCATGGGCTGGCCGACCAAGGACAACATAAAGATGGGATGAAGCTAAGACGGGCTGCCAGCCCAACGAAAGATTACCATCCATCCATCACGCCTTGAAGGATTTAGCGCTACACGAAGTCATCTGGAATATCATCGGGCTCCATGGGAAACCGAATCGTGAAGGTTGTGCCTTGCCCCACTTGACTGCGCACGTCAATATCACCCTGGTGTAAACGGACACATTCTCGCGTAATAAATAAACCAATGCCAGTGCCGGGAATGGTGCCCACGTTTTGGGCTCGATGGAAGCATTCAAACAAGTTCTCTTGATCCTCAGGAGGAATACCGATCCCAGAATCGCTGACCTCAATGATGGCATCGTGATTTTGCCGTCTGAGATGAATGGCGATCGCCCCACCGCCAGGAGAATACTTAATGGCATTGGACACTAAGTTGGTGATCGTCTGGCGCAATAGCTTTTGATCCACAGAAAGTTCGATCGATGACGACTCGCTAAAAAAGTCAATCCGGTGGTTGGGCTGGGTCAACACCTCAAATTCCCGCAGCAGATCGCGCAGAAATTGCTCTAAATTTAACTGGGTTGGCACAGATTTCAACTTGCCGGCCTCGGCCTGGCCAACAACAACGACATCATCCACCAGCAGTGTCATATGATTGACTGCCGCCTGAATACGCATCAGCAATTCTTCGCGATCGCTCTCGGTGCAGGGAATATTTTGCAAAATATCGGCTGACGACTGAATCACCGTCAGCGGTGTGCGAAATTCGTGGGAAATCACCGACACAAATCGAGACTTAAATTCGTTAATTTCCTTCTGACGGCTCAGCGCCTGGCGAATTTCATGCTCTACCTGCTTGCGGCGGCTGATATCGCGAGCAATTCCTCGATAGCCCTGCAAAACTCCCTGGGGGTTGATCCGCACCAAGCCGCTGGTTTCAAATTCAACAATATCGCCTGAAACGTGGCGTACGCCCACCTCAAGCTGCGTCGAAGCGCGATCGCCCGACAAGTGTTTCAACGCATCCACAAATCTCTCATAGCTATCCTCCGCCATCAGGTCATGGAAGGAAAGCCCGATAGCCCTCTCCAGCGGATATCCCAAGATAGAAGTAATCTGCGCATTGGTATAGGTCAACTGCCAGTTAGCATCACATTCCCAGATCCAGTCACTGGTTTGCTCGACTAAATTTCGATACTGCTCCTCACTAGCCTGCAGCGACACTTCCGTTTGCTGGCGTTTCTGAATTTCCTGGGTGAGCTTTTGGTTTTGATCTAAAAGCTGTTTCCGCTGCTGCTGCAACGTAATTTGCATTTTCACCCGCATCAAGATTTCCGCTTCGTGGAACGGTTTCGTCACATAGTCAACCCCTCCCACCTCAAACCCCCGAAGTTTGTCGGCCAGCTCATCTAGGGCGCTAATAAAGATGACCGGAATAGCTTGGGTTTGCTCATCCTGCTTCAGCAGTTGACAGAGGTCATAGCCGCTCATCTGCGGCATTTTGACATCTAGCAGCAGCAGGTCAGGGGGCTTGGTCTTGGCAGCTTGTAGCGCCATTCGAGGACTCGTGGTGCAGCGAACGTTGTAGCCTTGCATGTCCAACATCCTAGAGAGCAGTCGAAGGTTGTGGGGAATATCGTCCACCACGAGGATGTCAGCAGACAAATGGGAGTGCAAATCAGACATACACAAGGAACAATCAATAATAGGTGCCGCAAACACGTCATGCAACTAGCATTACCGCGATCGCAGGGGGTTGAACGCAAGGGATGGGTGGATGGATGGAACGTTGTATCCAACAAGTTTTGATACAACCAACCTCATCTAGACCCCAGTGAAACTATGGGAACAACATGCAATGGCTCAAAGCCTGGGATGCGATCGCACCCTCAGCTTATACGTAGCCATGTATAACTATACAAGAATCCTGATGATGCTTCGCCTGTCATCAGACGTAGGGTTCAAAGGATTGACCTCTACAAGCATACTGCGATGATCGGCAGTACCGTGATGAGATGAGCAGATGCAAATTATGAAGCTTTGTGGTGAATGCAACCAGAAGCTAAATCTGTATCAATTTTGACCTAGTTTTTGGGAACATTCATACGTGTTATCACGAGCTTTTGGAAACCACACCATTTCATATTTTCTATTATTAGCTCAACAGCCTCCGTATTGTGTTCATTTTCATTCTATCTCGCAGCTCCTCCGCTTAACGCTTGAAGGATTGGACATCTCAGACCTAGGATAGTCATACAAAGGGTTTGGTATACCACCATGGATTACGCACAGCAGCTCGTTATGATGGCTGAGGACGAATTGACCGAATACAGCACCGAGGCTCGAAAAATTGAAAAACTGCGGCCAAAATTTGGGTTGACCGTACCCTATCCCCAACAACAAGAGGTGCGGGCCGCGATCGCTGCCCAGATTCCCGCGAGTCTACCGGCCAAGTTAGTTGAAAACAACCGCCAACTCGTCGCACTCCCGTTTTGGGGCATTGGTGGATTAGGTCTGCTTTTTGGCATTTCTGCTTCTCAACCCCTCGACTTTTTAGCAACCGGCATTGGCTTTTATGTAGCCTTCTCCGTGCAGCGCTGGGGCTGGAAACTAGAGGCCAAGCGACTTGCCATGAAGACCCTAGATGTCATTGAAACCGACATGCAGGCCTCTAGAAACCAGCCCACGAACTAACTCCCTCACCGGAACACCCCCCGGAGCATGCCGAGGGCGATCGCCTAGCCCTTATCTTATGGCTTAACATCACACAGGCATGGGCTCAACCTGGCATAACCATAGAACCAGCGAGGGGAGAGGATTTTCCTTGCACTCAGGTAGACTCCATGACAGGAAGCTAAGTTGCCGGGTTGCGACTCCGCTCAACCCTCTTCTCATCAGGATTTGAGCATTGAGCAACGTCAAAATGCTTATCAAGCGTTACGTCCTCCCACGTCAGTAGAACTACGGTAGGTCTAGTTTAAAGATCAAGTAAAGTTACTTCATAAAAACTTGGCGATTCGCTGATATTGCAGTTATAAGTCGTATCAAATATGATTTTGCTAGGACTCATGACCAACTGCACCTTGTCTAAGCTTTTAGGTATTAATCCGCCTCCCACGTCATGCGGCTGTTTTATCGCGTATCATCACCCAACACTTTTATAGAGGGAATTGTATAGAGGGATTATCGATGAACTGTCCATGTCAACGCTAAACAGTAGTTTTATGGAGTTGATGACAGACCAGGGAATCTTAAGGATGCCTTTGCTGCTAGGCTCGAAGGACATCTTGACAGAAGCAAAATTGGCAAGGGGATGCCATACCCGTCGAAATATGCCAAGCTTTACAAGCAAATTGTGATTACGTTTCTCTAGCTTGGAGTAACAAGGTTGAAGAGAATCTGGGTTAGGAGCGATCGCTAGTTTGGATCATCTTGGCTCTGGCCCATGTCCGTCACTATCCACAACTGACACAATGTGAGGCAAGTTTAGAATGAAGGCAGTAATACTCGCAGGTGGGTTAGGAACTCGTCTCAGTGAGGAAACTAGTATTCGACCTAAGCCTATGGTTGAAATTGGTGGGTTGCCCATTTTGTGGCACATTATGAAGGTCTACTCAGCCCATGGCATCAATGAATTCATTATTTGCTGCGGCTATAAGGCCTATGTGATCAAAGAATTTTTCAATAACTACTTCTTACGCATGTCTGATGTGACCTTTGACATGCGCTACAACCAAATGAATATTCACGGAGCCAAAGCAGAACCCTGGAAGGTCACCCTAGCCGACACGGGTGAAACCACGCTGACGGGCGGGCGGCTCAAGCGAGTTCGTGAGTACATTGGCAAAGAACCCTTCTGCTTTACCTACGGAGATGGAGTCAGCGACGTTAATATTACCGAGTTGATTAAGTTTCATAAAGAGCAAAAAACCTTGGTAACCTTAACGGCCGTCCAACCCCCTGGACGCTTTGGTGCGATTGAGTTAGCCCAAGGGCAAACCAAGATTGATAGTTTTCAGGAAAAGCCCGAGGGAGATGGAGCCTACATCAACGCCGGTTTCTTTGTCGTGGAGCCTGAAGCGATCGACTACGTGCCCGATGATGCTGGCGAAGACTCGGTGATGTGGGAGCATACTCCCCTCCAGAAAATTGCTCATGATGGACAACTTTCCGCTTTTCGCCACGATGGATTTTGGCAACCGATGGATACGTTGCGGGACAAAAACTATCTGGAAAAACTCTGGCAGAGTGGTCAAGCTCCTTGGAAAATTTGGTAGCATCTGTGCCGGACTATCGGCAGTGCAGTCTACAGCTTAGGGATAGAGCGATCGCCACAGGAGGATGAATGCAGTTTATCGAAACCAAGCTCAAAGGGGCCTATGTGATTGAATTGGAGCCTCGAAGCGATCATCGTGGCTTCTTTGCACGAACATTTTGTCAACAAGAGTTTGAAGCTCACGGGCTCAATCCAGCCGTAGCCCAGTGTAATTTATCGTTTAATGCCAAAAAGGGAACGCTGCGCGGACTTCATTATCAGCGTCCTCCAGCCACAGAAGCTAAATTAATCCGCTGTATTCGCGGAGCGATCTATGATGTGATTGTAGATATGCGTCCTGACTCACCAACTTATTTGCAACATGTTGGCGTAGAGTTATCCGCAGATAATCACCGAGCGTTTTATGTTCCCGATCTATTTGCCCATGGCTATCAGGCTTTGGAAGATGGGTCAGAAGCGTTGTACCAAGTGAGTGAGTTTTATACTCCTGGTGTGGAGGGAGGGTTACGGTATGACGATCCAGTCTTAGGCATTGAATGGCCCCTACCGGCTGTGGAAGTCTCTGAGAAAGATCAGTCTTGGTCGTTGTTGAAATCTGAAGGAGTTCGGTCATGATTATTGTAGATACGGCTTTGAAGGCTCGGGAGGAGGCAGGCAATCCTGTACGGGTCGGTATGATTGGGGCAGGATTCATGGGGCGCGGCATCGCTAACCAAATCCTCAACTACATTCCCGGAATGCAGCTAGTCGCTATTTCTAACCGTACGGTGGAAAATGCTAAGCAGGCCTATGCCTTAGCTGGAGCTGATGAAGTCACGGAGGCCCATACCGTAGAACAGTTGGATGGGGCGATCGCTGCCGGCAAGTTTGTGGTCACGGCTGATGCCAATCTGCTATGTGAAGCTGAAAATATCGATGTCCTGATCGAGTCCACAGGACATGTAGAATTCGGCGCACAGGTCACCATGAAGGCGATCGAGTGCAAGAAGCACATGGTGCTGATGAATGCAGAACTAGATGGCACGGTTGGCCCCATTCTAAAAGTCTATGCTGACCGCGCTGGCGTGATTCTTACCGGTTGTGATGGCGATCAGCCAGGGGTACAAATGAACCTCTACCGGTTTGTGAAAAGCATTGGGCTAACTCCCCTCATCTGTGGCAACATCAAGGGTCTACAGGATCGCTACCGCAACCCCACAACCCAAGAAAGTTTTGCAAAACAGTGGGGGCAGACGCCTTCTATGGTCACCAGCTTTGCAGATGGTACCAAAATCTCGTTTGAACAAGCGATCGTGGCCAATGCTACGGGTATGAAGGTGGCGCAGCGCGGCATGTTGGGCTATGAGTATGACGGTCATATTGACGACATGATTGATCGCTATGATATCGACCAACTGCGCGAGCTAGGCGGAATTGTTGAGTATGTGGTGAAAACAAAACCTAGCCCTGGGGTATTTGTCTACGCCGCCCACGAGAATGATGCCCAGCAGGCCCACTACCTCAATTACGGCAAGCTCGGTCAGGGGCCGCTGTATAGCTTCTACGTCCCCTACCACCTGACCATTTTCGAGGTACCCCTTTCCGCAGCGCGGGTCGCCCTCTTCAATGACTCCGTGATTTCCCCCTTGGGTGGTCAGGTCGTCGATGTAGTGACCACCGCCAAGATTGACCTCAAGGCCGGCGAAACCCTTGATGGGCTAGGCTTCTACATGACCTACGGCATGTGTGAAAACACTGACGTTGTCATGGAGCAGCGTCTCTTGCCCATGGGGATTGCCGAGGGCTGCCGACTCAAGCGAGATGTCCCGAAAGATCAGGTTCTCACCTATGATGATGTTGAGTTGCCCACAGATAGCTTAGCGGTCAAACTCCGTTTAGAGCAGGATGCTTACTTTGCTCCCAAACCGTTAGCCACCGTTTAAGTTTGATCGGGACTAATTTGAGAGATTCAGGAAAACTCTGGTTAGAATTACGGATTTCTGGGCATTCTAAAAGGAGTTTCCTGTTTCTCTACAGGCGTTATGACAATCCTGTCTATCTTAGGTTTTGACATATGAAAACAGCGCGTGATGTAATTGCTGCCGATTTAGACTACATGCGGAGCAATTTACAAGAAGAACTGAGTGTGATGGCTGGGAAAAAACTCCTGATCGTAGGAGGAGGAGGATTTCTAGGCTATTATCTGGTTCAGATGATTTTGTACTGGAATGACACGGTTGATGCCGATCAACAGATTCAGCTCACCGTATTTGATAATTACATTCGCGGTGTTCCTGATTGGTTAGTGAGCCTCAAGGATAATCCTACACTTACCCTTACCAAGCACGATATTACCCACCCTCTGCCGTCTGACATCGACGACTTTCAGTTCATCATCCATGCCGCATCGATCGCTTCTCCTACCTATTACCGCAAGTATCCCATTGAAACTATGGATGCGAACGTGAATGGGCTGCGATCGCTCTTAGAATATTGCCTAAGACAAAAGGAAAAAGGCGTTCCTGTTGAAGGGTTTCTGTTCTACTCCACCAGCGAAATTTACGGCGATCCAACCCCCGAAAATATTCCCACCCCAGAAACCTATCGCGGCAACGTCTCCTGCACAGGGCCAAGGGCCTGCTACGACGAATCCAAGCGCTATGGGGAAACGCTGTGCGTTAACTTTGCCCAACAGCATGGGCTACCGATCAAAACTGCTCGCCCCTTCAATAACTATGGGCCAGGTCTAAAAATTACCGACAAGCGCGTGCTTCCAGACTTTGCTCGGGATGTTTTATCCGGGCGGGATATCATCATGCTATCGGATGGATCGCCCACCCGTACCTTTTGCTATATCGCCGATGCCATTGTGGGATACTACAAGATCCTGATTAAGGGACATCCTGGGGAAGCCTACAATATTGGGGTAGAAGAGCCGGAAATTTCCATGGCTAACCTAGCCGACCGCGTGGTGGAACTAGCCAAGGAACTCTTTGGCTACACCGGGAAGGTGGTTCGCCAGGAAAGTGACGATAAAGCCTATTTGGTGGATAACCCCAACCGTCGCTGTCCCATTATCACCAAAGCTCGCACCGATCTGGGCTACACCCCTGGCATTATGATTGATGATGGGCTACGGCGATCGCTCGTTTGGTATCAAGACAACCGCGAAGCAGAGGAGGCATAAATGAAAGTTTCTGTTGCGGGTACAGGCTATGTCGGTTTGGTGTCGGGAGTTTGCCTGGCAGAAAAAGGACATGAGATCATCTGTATTGACATTGACCCGGTCAAAGTCGATAAGATTAACCAGGGCATCCCTCCCATCTATGAAGATGGCCTAGAAGATCTGCTCAAGAAAAACATTGGTCAGTCCTTGTCGGCCACCACGAACCTGCGCCAAGCGGTTCTAGATACAGATATTTCCCTGATTGCAGTGGGCACACCGTTTGATGGTAATGAGATTGATCTCAAATACATCAAGACAGTGGCGCGGCAAATTGGCGAAGTTATCAAGGACAAGACCACGTATCACACCGTTGTGGTGAAAAGTACCGTGGTTCCAGGCACCACCGACGAAGTTGTGCTGCCGATTCTAGAAGAAGCATCGGGTAAGAAAGCTGGTGTGGATTTTGGGGTGGGCATGAACCCTGAATTCCTCAAAGAAGGGGAAGCGATCGAAGACTTCATGTATCCCGATCGCATTGTCTACGGTGGTGTCAACGATAAGAGCATCCAGGTTTTGCAAGAGCTCTATGCGGTGTTTGAGGGGGTGGATCAACTAGCCACCAACTGCCGCACCGCCGAGATGATTAAGTACACAGCTAACTCCCTGTTGGCTACAATGATTTCCTTCTCCAACGAGATTGCCAATCTTTGTACCTCCACCGGCGGCATTGATGTCACGGAAGTCACCCGTGGCGTTCATCTAGATAAGCGTCTCACCCCCATCCTCGAAGACGGCACCCGCATTGTGCCGTCATTCACTACCTACATTGAAGCAGGCTGTGGCTTTGGGGGAAGCTGTTTTCCTAAGGACGTCAAGGCCTTGATTGCCTACGGCAAAAAACAAGGCAATGCCATGCAAATCCTAGACTCGGTGATTGCAGTCAATGAAAAACAGCCAGCTCGGCTGATCACCTTACTGCAAAAACATTATCCTGATCTCAAAGGCGTCAAGGTTGCGGTGTTGGGCTATGCCTTTAAACCTGGAACCGATGACATTCGCGAATCACCGGCCCTCCCAGTGACTCAAACCCTTCTGGATGCTGGAGCTGTGGTGCAGGGGTATGATCCCATCGCCCAACATGAAGCACAAAAAGTGTTTGGGGAAGGGACGGTGAACTTTTGCCCTGATGTAGACACAGCGATCGCTGGGGCCCAGGCCATTATCATCATTACCCGCTGGGCAGAGTTCAAGGTCTTGCCAGAGATGATTGCTTCCCTGGATCCTCAGCCCGTGGTGATCGACGGACGGCGCATGTTAGACAAGCATAGCGTTGCCATCTATGAGGGTATTGGTCTCTAGTGCCATCGCCCCGACATAGTTCAGCTCCATCTCCCTCAAGCTGGCGTTGCTGAATGCAGCGATTTCATACCAGTAGGGATCAGCGTGAACGAAGGCAGCGCCCAAGAGATGCTTGCCTCGCGGGAAACCATCAGCCTTAGGATAGTCAGGGGCGATCGCCCATGGCTATCCTAGGGGCTCACCGTAACCTTCTAAAGAATCAGCCTAGGGAGGGAAATTAGTCTGGCCGTTACGATGATCTCCACCCATTTCGATGTAGAATCGACAAGGCGTTAACGATGGTTCAGTCATGGGCGAGCGACCGATTAAGAAATCAGAGCGGGCAGAACGTAGCAGCGCAGAGCCGGCCAATACTCCTCAATCCCAAGACGAGCGTCGTTCGGAACGGGGTGGTCAAGGGAAAGCCTCAGGAAATCGAAAAGGACGGGGCGATCGCCAGGAAAAAACTCCTGCTGTGCCCCTGGCTCTCATGCGTGGCCCCAAGCCAAAGCCAGCTCCTGAGCCGCCAAAACTAGAAGAATCTACGCCAGAAACGGATGAATCTGACGTCAGCGCAACGGATGAAAGCGCCGACGATCAGTAAACTCCGCTAGGTTAAGAACTCAGGGTAGCTGCCGAGGCTTCCTACCATGACAAGGCCCGCCTTTGCGGGCTTTGTTGTGAGATAGGCCTGCTTCACAACACCCAGATGTTGGTAGCCCCCTTGGTCATGGAGCGGCGCAGCAAGGGGATCGAAGGCAGGATATCCCAACGATGGCCCTTCAATGGCCCTTCAACCAGACTTGATATGAGCCTAATTGAGTGAATATGCGGACTGAACTATCTGACTGTTGAGGGAACTTAGTCGGTGGAAACTCGGTCGCAAACCTATAGGCTAATAGACTACCTTAACTTAAGGGCATCGTGTCACTCGTAGGCATTCGATCTGCAGTCACAGACGTAGAGCGCTTGTATCTCTCTAGAGATGCGCATCACTCAGACCAGCGATCGCTCCTACTTCTTGCGTGACCCATGGGATAACAATCCCAGCGGCCAAGTATCCTTTCTGTTTGTAGCATACGTTAGGATGACCGGGCTGCGTCTACCAACGCCAAGATAACAGATCACTCAGATCCACCAAGAGATCCACCAAGGTTCAATCATGGCAAGTAATCAACTGTTCCTCATCCTGACATCCATCCTATCCGGGCTCTCGATCACCAGTCTACTGGTCACCCTTGGGTTACCGCAACAAGCGATCGCTCAAGTGGTCAGTAGTGCCTCACCGATCCATCAAGTCACCTTTGAACCACCTCCTGGTCAAGATAGACCAGACCAAACGGCAGGAGGTGGATCGCGGGGATCACGTCAATGCCCAGCCGATATGGCTGCAGCTAACTCAGTTGACAACATGGAGGCCGCTTCACAGGCTGTCGCCCTCCATGTTGTCTCTGGCGAAGAAACCACCGTTCCCTATCCCACCATTGACATCCAAGTACCAGAAACCTCCGCAACCGCTGCCACCTTTAGTTTCCTCACGGAAGAAGGCCATGTGCTTTACGAAGCCGTTATGCCTCTTGACGCAGTTCCAGATATCGTCTCCGTCGCTCTACCCGAGCATCAACCAGGCTTAGCCGTTGGCGAACGATATTACTGGATGTTTGCCCTCGTCTGTGATCCAGAGAACCGCTTACTGGACGTTGCTATTGGTGGCACCGTCAAGCGAGTAGGCTCCCATGCTTCCTACCCATCTTGGCAATAACGCCTCATGACCACCTAGCGCAAGCACCCATGGAACAGGTCTAAGGTTAGCAGCCACCTGAGATCAGAGATCTCTGCACCTGCTCAGATCTATCGTTATCGTGCCGGTGCTGGCTCTAGATGGCGATCGCTCTACTGGCCAGCCTCAAGGTCTATCCAGTTGGTTGACTCACCTGTCAGACATGGCAGCACGGCGTCATATCTGATACGTGAGTACCCTAACGTTCTGGCTCCAGAAAACCATCGAACGCACCTTGACAGAAGTATGCCACACTGGTTAAGAACCTAGCGGCACGATGTTGGAGAGCATTGGTCTCACCAGAGCTGCTACACCCGTGCAATCCCTGTGCAATCTATGTGGAACGCTATCAAACACCAGTGTTGGAAATGGAGAGGGGTTGGAATAACGGCTCCTCTCGTTACTGGCGTTATTCTGAGCGTCCGCCTCACCGGAGCCCTGCAGTTTTTAGAGTGGATTGCCCTCGATCAATTTACCCGTTTGCGTCCCATTGAAACTCCTGAGTCAAGAGTTGTTGTTGTTTCTATTGAAGAGTCTGATATTGAAAACTTGGAGCAGTGGCCCATTTCAGACAGCACCCTAGCCAGCCTGATTGAGGAAATTCGCCAACAGGAACCCCGAGTTATTGGGCTTGATTTATACCGCAATTTACCGATTGAGCCCGGCCACGATCATCTAGTTCAAGTCTTTCAAAGCACACCTAACCTGATTGGCATTGAAAAAGCCGTGGGGGATTCCTACGGAGCCACGATCGCCCCTCCACCGATCTTGGGTGAGCTAGGGCAAGTCAGTGCTAGCGATATTGTGATTGATCGGGATGGTATGGTACGCCGCATCCTTCTATCTATTCGCGATCCCCAGGGGCAAACCGTCTTGGGGTTGGCTGCTCGTCTATCCTTAGCCTATCTAGAACAAGAGGGGGTTACCCTAACCAGTATTCAAAGCGATCGCCAGCATTTAGGTCTAGGCAAGGCTGAATTTCTACCCTTACGCCCCAATAGTGGCGGGTATGTGCAAGCTGATGCCGGAGGCTACCAAATTCTCTCTACCTATCGGCACTGGGCAGAACCTATGGAGAGTATCTCCCTCACCGAGGTCTTGGAAGGGCGAGTCCCCGCTGGCTTTTTTCATGATCGCGTCGTGTTGATTGGCACCAGCGCGGCCAGCCTGGGCGATCGCTTTCAAACCCCCTTTTCCGATCGCTACACTGAATTACCAGGGATGCCGGGGGTTGTTGTTCATGCAGATTTTGTCAGTCAGATTTTGAGTGCAGCCCTAGATGGACGTCCTCGACTACGGCCTTTTACAGAGCCCATCGAATGGTTATGGATTCTAGGAGGCGCGATCATCGGAGCCATGTATGGGTGGACGATGCGATCGCCCCTCAGCACCGCGAGCAGTGCGATTTTAACCAGCACGGTCTTAGGAATAACGGCCTACTTACTCTTCTTACAAGGATGGTGGGTGCCCATTGTTCCCTTACTCCTAGCCCTGATGGGAGCAGCCTTACTCAATAAAGGCTATGTCCTCTGGACAAACCTCCTGCTATCCAACCAAGAATTAGAAAAATACTCTCAAACCCTAGAGCACAAAGTAGCGCAGCGCACCCTAGAGCTACAGGAAAAAAATCAACAGCTTGAACAGGAAATCCACGATCGCCAACAGGCAGAGGCAGAACTCAACCTCCTCTTCGCGGCCATGACCGATACGATCATTGTCTTTGATGAAGAAGGACATTATCTCAAATATCGCCAACCCAACCCGAGACTATCCTATAAACTAGGCATTCAGCGCATTGGTCGCACGGTTCACGATATCTTACCCAAACACGTTGCCGACCTTAGCTTAGATGCAATTAAACGCACCTTATATCGCTATCGCATTGGAGGATACTTTCGTAGCGATCGCCCTGCTATCTATCATCAGCCAGATATCACCGTGGAATATTGTTTACCCATCCGAGATACTCAGATTTGGTTTTCTGCCAATGTGTCACCGCTTTCAGAGCGCACTGTCTTGTGGGTCGCTCGGGATATCACCCACCGCAAAGAAGCAGAACTGGCCCTGAAAGCAGCTAAAGAGCTAGCAGAGGCAGCCAATCAAGCCAAAAGTCAGTTCTTGTCTACAATGAGCCATGAACTGCGGACGCCGCTGAATGCCATTTTAGGATTTACTCAGCTGCTCGGACGCGATCGCACCCTTTCAGTAGCACAGCAAGACTCCATTCAGATTATTAGCCGCAGTGGTGAGCATTTGCTCGACCTGATCAATGATGTATTAACCATGTCTAAGATTGAAGCAGGACGAATGATCCTTAAACCAGTCCGCTTTAGTTTGCGTGGACTGCTGGAAACGTTAAGTCATATGTTTTCCCTCCAGTCTCAACCTAAAGATATAACGCTTATTTTTAACTCTGATCCAGATCTACCAGAATACGTCATTGCGGATGAAAGCAAACTCCGACAGGTTCTCATTAACTTATTAAGCAATGCCATTAAGTTTACACCCCAGGGACGGATTATTTTGTCCGCTCGATCAGAACAGATCCTATCATCACCTGACCAGGGTCATACACCCCATCACCCTATTCCTTGCATCCTGCATTTTAGTGTTGAAGATACCGGCCCTGGCATTTCCGGGGAAGAGCTTAGCCGTCTCTTTAAGCCCTTCGAACAAACGGAAAGTGGACGGCGATCGCAACAAGGTACAGGGCTCGGACTAGCCATCAGTCGTCAATTTGTCCACTTAATGGGAGGAGACATTAGCGTTAATAGCCAAATCGATCACGGCTCCATATTCCGCTTCAGCATTCAGGCAGAGATTGCCGAAGTCGCTGACCATGTACAAGAGCCCTTTAGAACAGTTGTCGGCTTAGTTCCAAACCAGCCTCAGTATCGCATTCTAGTTGCAGATGACACACCGGATCAGCAATATCTACTCAGCCGTTTACTAGAATCTATCGGATTCAGAGTGCGGGTTGTGGAAGACTATGATGCCCTTGCAGAACAATGGCATATGTGGAAACCTGATCTGCTGCTCCTGAATGACTCTCTCATGGGTCAATCGGCTGCTTCAACTATCCAGTCTCTACGATCTCTAGAGGAGGGTGAACAACCAGAGCGATCGCTGCCAGGAACTAAAATTATTGTGCTCACTTCTAATGCTTTTAGGAGAGAAACCCTCAGTCCAGGATCCTACCTCTGGGACGATATGATCCTTAAACCATTTCAAGACTCCGTTCTCTTTGGCAAAATTGCAGAGCAGTTACCGATTCAATATGTTTATACTGATCGTAGCCCCCCTCCTGCACCGCCCCTGACGTCACAATCTAGTCAGAGTTCACCCATTCAATCAGAGCAGCTCATAACGTTGCCAGCCGCCTGGGTTCTCCAGCTTCATCAAGCTGCCACCCAAGTTGACGGAGATCAAGTGCATCAATGTGTTCAGGAGATTGCACATAGTCATCCTGACCTTGCACAAACCATTCTCCATTTGGTGCATCACTTTCGATTTGACCAGATCATAGACATCACCCATACCTACTTAGAGCAAACAGAATCTCCATAGGACTTTAGCTGAACAGCCTAACTAGGATAGGTTCAAGGAACTCATGTTAGCGGACATCAATGCTGGGTTTAAATTAGTTACATACATACTATCCTGTTATGACAGTATTGGACTACTCTAAAGGGAATATCTTGCTGATTGACGACACCCCAGACAATCTCAGATTGCTGACGTCGGTGCTGTCTGAACAAGGATACAAGGTACGTAGTGTCATTAATGGAGAAATGGGTCTGATGGGAGCAACGGCTGCTCCACCAGATCTCATTTTGTTAGACATTAATATGCCAGATATGGATGGCTACGAGGTTTGTCAACGCCTGAAGATGATGGAGGCAACAGCCGACATTCCAGTGATCTTTGTTAGCGCGGTTGATGAAACCTTAGACAAGGTCAAGGCATTTGGGGTCGGTGGTGTAGACTATATTACCAAACCGTTCCAGGTCAAGGAAGTCCTTGCTCGGGTTGAAAATCATCTTAATCTCCGTAATCTTCAACAACGATTGCGATCGCTCAATGACGAACTAGAAGAGCGCGTACGTCAACGCACCGCCGAACTGGAAGGGCTCAATCAGACCCTACAAGCAGAAATTACTGAGCGCAAACAAATTGAAGCCAGACTTCAGCATTTAGCCTGGCATGATCCGCTGACCAATTTGCCCAATCGATCGCTGCTCATGCGACGTCTCCAAGAGGCCTTAGAGCCAGACCCAGAAGGGAATAATACTCTGTTTGCTCTCATGTTTCTTGATTGCGATCGCTTTAAGACCGTTAACGATTCCCTCGGCCACCTAGTCGGCGATCAACTGCTGGTGGCGATCGCCCAACGGATCCAGACTCAACTTTCTCCGCAGCAAACCCTCATGCGTTTGGGGGGCGATGAATTTACCATTCTTGTCAGACCCATCCATCAAACTGGGGAAGCAACCCAACTGGCTGAACAACTACAGCATTCCATGATGGTGCCGTTCAAAGTCCAGGGGCGGGAAATCTTTATGTCTATTAGCATCGGTATTGTCTTCAATGCCCCCCACTATCGCCACCCTCAAGACGTCCTGCGCGACGCAGATACCGCCATGTATCAGGCGAAGGCTGAGGGAAAAGCCTGTTATCGTATTTTTACTCAATCCATGCACGCCCATGTTGTACAGCGTCTTCACCTAGAAACAGACTTAAGACGAGCTATTGAGCATCAAGAATTTTCTGTCCAATACCAGCCGATTGTAGCCTTTAGCGATCGCCGCATTGTGAGCTTTGAGGCTTTAATTCGCTGGCAGCATCCAGAGCAGGGCTTCATCTCACCTGCAGATTTTATCCCCATCGCTGAAGAAACAGGACTGATTATCCCTTTAGGCGAATGGATTTTGCGACAAGCTTGTCAGCAGTTTCAGATATGGAAGGAACGTTTTCAGCAGCAGGCTATCCATCGCAGGGATCTTGTAAATCAAGCTCCTCCCAGCGTTAGCGTTAATCTTTCGGTTCGACAGTTTGCCCAGCCCGATCTCATACAACGCATTGACTGTATCTTAGCGGAAACTGGTTTAGATAGCCAACTGCTGAAGCTAGAAATCACAGAAAGCGCCATTATGGAATATTCTACAGCAGCGATGGACATTCTGCAGCAGCTTAAAGCACGACACATTCAGCTCAGCATTGACGACTTCGGTACTGGCTATTCATCCCTCAGTTATCTACACCGTTTTCCAGTCGATATCCTCAAAATTGATCGTTCATTTGTGAATCGGATAGGCACCCAAGGTGAAAATTTGGAAATCATTCGAGCGATCGTTGCTCTTGCTAAAAGCCTCAATATATCCATTGTGGCAGAGGGTGTTGAAGCCGACTATCAGCAGACCTATCTCCACTCTTTAGGATGTGAGTTTGGTCAAGGTTATCTGTTTCACAAACCCCTCTCAGTCCCACAGGTCGAAAACCTGATATTTCATACATAGAAGACCTCTCAGCACTATCATTTAGTCCGCTCAGGAACCTATGGGTGGCAGATGGGTAGAGCCGGTCTGAGTGATTTTTTGAATAGCATATTGGGTAGGTTTAGCACCGGGGATAGGCAGACGGGTAGTATCAGTCCACTGGAAAACAGCACGGCGACGGACAATTTCGGTACGCAGATCGTCAGCCTGCACCAGTTCAATACGGCTAGCTACGGGCCCCCAGGCAAAGCGCACGCATTCTACCTGGTGGGGATGGCGCTGGCGCAGGAGAGCATAGGCGGCTTCCGGTGCAGGTATTACAGGCTGGGCCACAATCTCCACGGTAAGCACGACTGGTTTTGGATCTGCTAGGGCGATCGCTCCCTTATCTTGAACCATGAGCTGAAATTCTAGCGTATTGCCTGGCAGCAAGGTGGCAGGGCGATCGCTCTGATCTCGATACACTAACTCAGCCAGGGAAAATTGTAGTAACTCCTTAGCGGCCAGGTCAGACAGAGACATGGTTTTTAGCTGAAGCGGCGTGGGCACGCCATTGCGAATCCAGTTGATAGCTAGCGTGGCCTTGCCGTCCCCCTCATCATCCCAGTCATAGCGGATGGCGAGGGAACTATCGGGATTGTATTCGGTGCGATCGCAGGATAGCTGAACGGAGTGACTCACCAGCTCAGATTGTCCGGCGGCAGGAATGAGCAGTTCCTGGGTGGCATGCCCTGCAGAAGATGCTAGCTGGCGGTTATATTCGGGATCTTCAAACTGGATAAAATAGGGTTCTAGGGGCAGGGGAATGCGATCGGGGTCGGTGATGCGTAGGGGGAAACTCAGCACTTGATGGAATCCAGTCATTCCGCTGGCATCGGTGCCACTTGTATCTGGGGGCGTCACGCGTGCTTCCAACACCAAGCGATCGCCCGATTTACGATCGCGGAGGAGGTCTTGGAGACTCGGGGTTGGATCATCTGCGGGGGATGCAGACGCATAGGTTCCGGAGGATATATCTAGGGCTGTGTACCTCAGGGTGCGATCGCCAATGTGCAGTTGAATATCAATGCTCCAGTCTGTGACCTTAGCCGCGACATCCCCCAGATTGTGGATACTAAAGCGCACCATACCATCCCATTCCACGCCAATCTGCCCTTGCCAAGGAGACTCTAAAATCATCTCCAAACCTTGGGCTGGATGGCGTGAA
Source organism: Leptolyngbya sp. DLM2.Bin15 (assembly GCA_007694125.1). Classification (GTDB taxonomy): domain Bacteria; phylum Cyanobacteriota; class Cyanobacteriia; order RECH01; family RECH01; genus RECH01. The sequence continues at coordinate 4,795 of RECH01000196.1, read as the reverse complement.
AGCTTATCATCTCCATTGCTTTTCTTATCTAGAAATCCAGCAAAGAAGGCATTATCAGAAGGAGTTTTGCGAATCGTCGCGCCCTGATCAATTTGGAAATAGTGAGCCCAGGTTTGCAATGCGGTGCCGGGATGGATGTTGTTGGGGAGCGGCACCGGTCGGGGAATACGATGCTGCACGGGAATACTACCCGAGCGCAGGGCATTATCTGTCTGAGGTTCTTGACGAATAATATGGTGGCGCAGGGTTAAGAAGAGTCCAGCGCGATCGCCCGTCAAGATATAGCGCAGGGATCCGGGCAGTACCGGCTGCCACGGTTGATCCTTTGTATCTTTATTTTCTATTGGCGGTACGATCTCTATTGGGGGTACGATCGCTTGGGAGGCATTTGGCAATAGGCTCTGAATGGCCTGGGCGCGGAAATAGGGCGGCAGTCCAGCGGTGGGGCGATCGCTGGCTAGGGCAGAACGGAACTGAGTTTGGTAGTGGGGTGCCTGCCACCAACGGGTCGCTTGGGGTTGCAGGTTGCCCACCATGCCCGCTTGGTCTTGGGTATAATGCACAGTCAACCGTAGGGCACTCAGTCCCCAAGGCCAGGTGCCAGGTTCACTGGATTCAGGGCGTTTGGGAAGATAAAGGGGCTGCACACCTACAACTTGGGGTGGCGCAAGGTCAACGGGTTTCACATCCGCTACGGGCATAGCGGCACCGCCAAATTGACCTTGACGAAACCGCAGATGTTTGACGGCAGAGCGAAGCTGAAACACACGACGGGTCAACTGTTCAGGTAAGTTGAGGTCGGTGACGACTTGGAAGTGGTAGGTGGCCGTGAGGGGGGCGATCGCTTCCTCGGAATTTTCCTGGGCGGGACGATTGATCACCCGATAGCGCAGGATGGCGATCGCTGAGTTGGGAGACAGGCGCAGGTGGGTTTGTTGAGCCCAGGTCAGAATGCGCGTCGGCAATTGTTCTGCTTCATCGGGCAAGACGTCCCACAGATGGTTGGCGACGGGGCGAAGCTGCTGAGTTCCGAGGTTCAGACACAGCAGTTCGGTAGACATGAGGTGGGGATGATACTCACCACGGGCAGGACGAAACTCTAATCCGAGGTAGGGACTCACCGCTAGGCTGACCGGCAGGGGATTGGCCTGTCCTTGCAGATTGAGCAGGGCTGGGAGTTGGGTGGCAGCGGCGTAGCGATGGGGGGCATCAGTTTGCGTCCATAGTTTGCTGCTGCGAAGCTGTAAACCGGTGATGTGCCAAGCTGTAGGCTGTTGCGAGGATTCGCGCAGACGCTCAACCCCAACTTGGTACCGACGCTGTACCTCCTGAACCGAAAAGGCGCGGTTATATAGCGCCAGCCGACGATAGTCGCCTAACCAAGCGCGTCCTCTAGTCAGTTCATCACCCAGGGCCAGGCGAAACTCTGCATCCCTAGGCGCACGCTGGGGGAAGAGTTCACCCGGAAGGTTGGCGCTGGCCTGTTCCACGCCATTGACGTAAAGTCGAGCTTGGCCTTGGCGATCGCGGGTGTAGACAATCTGAGAGAGACCAGCGATCGCTGTTTTATCAGGGCTAGTGATACCTGGAACGGCATTATCATCGTCTGTTGTGCGCAGGCGGGCGTTATAGACCGCACCGGGCACTCCAGTCGTCAAGCCTTGCCCAAGGGTAAAATAACGAACGCCTTGATTAACCGATAAGGTGACAATTCGCTTCGGCCCTTGCTCTGGCTGCACAAGCTGCTCAGGTTCTAAGGTAATCCAGACTTCAACCGTGATTTCGTCCGTTTCCCGGCAGGCATCGATCAGCCGTTGGGGAACGGTAGCGGAGCGAATCAGGGTATGGGTATGGATTTGGAGACCACCGCCCTCTAGCCAGGTCACGCGATCGCTGTCTTGAATGGTCAAATCTAGGGCAGGGCTGAGACCTGATTTATCGAGTACGATCCTGGGATTGCTGCCGGGGAGAAAATCGTAGAGGGCCTGCACACCCGATGTTTCCAGTTGGGGGATCACGAGCAGACTCGGGGGTACGTTCGGGGGCGGCTCGTGGCTAACTTGAGGTGGATAGGTCTGGCGCAGGACATTCACCGCCTGTTGCAGAGCCGTAGCGCGGCTGAGGCGAGCTGCAGCTTCGGGGCGAGTGGCCATGACGCTTTGCAGATCGTTGACGACCGGCTCTCGCTGGGGATGCTGCAGGCGAAACCAGCTTTCTTCTAGGGAGAGAGGATCGAGGCGCGGCCAGGTGCGGCCCACGGCGGTATCGAGGCTGGCGATCGCCACGTCGATGGGTTCCTGATCGCCTCGGCTAGCCAGGAGACGGGCTAGGGGGTGGCTAGGATCTTGGGATAGCAGCACAATGGGGTCCATGTGCAGCGTGGACTGCGCCAATGGGGCAAAATCCCGCTGCTGGGCCTGGAGGCGACCCAGGAAGGGCAGGGTGAGCAGCAGCCAGAGGGGATCGTGGGGATCGGAACCGCTATAGTCTTGGGGATTACTGGGGATGGCGAGCTGTGCGCCGTTGGGGAGAAACTGGAGTGCTGTGGCTGTACCAGCGGTGAGGGGCGTTTGGCGAATCCAGTGGGGACTGCTTAGATCCACCAGCAGCGTATGGGGAGCCAGGTGATCGAGGGCAGCTTGGTCGCCGGTGGCTAGATGATCGCGCAGATCGTTGCCCAGGGAGCCGCCTAAAGCCTGCCCTAGGGAACGTATGCCCGTTCCTGCATCCAGCGTATGGCGATCGCTCTGGGCTAGGAGCGCATCCCGCAGTTGAGCGGGAGTCCCCATCTGCACCATTTGGGTAACTGTCCAGCGGCGATCGCCTTCCAAACGATGGCTGCTTAAATCGGCAGCCTGGGGCAATACATTGATCATCTGATGCTCCACCACAGCTAGGAACTGCCAGGGATGATCTTCGACTAGTTCAAACAACAGTTCGTCTTGCCCCGGCCGCAGCATATTGGTGGGTAAACTATGCTGATTGAATAAGATCCGAGCTGTGTGGCGCAGATGATCGAGGGGCTGGGGTGTCCCGTCTTGCAGCGTGGCAGGTAAGGTCAACACAGTTTGCGGATCATCGCCAGCGGATAGATCCATAGCCAAGGGCCAAGACAGCAGATTTCTGATTTCCAACAAGCCATTCAGCAACAGCGATTCTTCCCAGGTTGCCTCAGTCGGCTGCCAGCGAGCCGTGTAGCCTACGGTCATATCCCCCGCCGAGGACCCATAGAGGAGCGATCGCGATCCCTGGGTTACCCCGGTCTGCTGCAAAAAGTCGCCCCACTGGCAAAACAGCACCAGTTCCATGAAAGCCGTATCTAACCGCAGGGTTGACACCTGCATCCGAGAGTCTGGGGGAGGCGTCTGGGGCTGAGTGGTAAACGTCAGGGCTGCATAGCCGGGGGCTTGGTCAGAACCTTGCAGATGCATCCCCGGCAGTAATTGCACCAGAGTTGTATCAGCAGAGAGCGGCACCTGATACCCCTGCCACTGAAACTGCAGAGTGCCCGGTCGAACCACCACGATCTGGCTTTCCGCCGATCCTTGCAGGTCGCCAAAGAAAAAGTCTGAGGCTGCCCAGGTTTGGGTATCCTGCAACAGATCAAACTGCACCTTGGCCAGAAATGCAGTCTGGGGCACCGCCACCTGCTGCCGACCAACCTGTACCTCTACTTGCAGCACCACCTGGTGCTGGTAGTTGTCCAAATCCAACTCCACCCGCACCCATTCCGGCGCTAGGTGGGTGAAGTCGGATGGCATGGGAAAGTTGAAGGTGAGGGGAGCAGTTGGCACCTGAACCACGCCGAGAGGAACTGACCAAAGCTGCTCAAAGAGCACAAACTGCAGCCACACCTGACCCGCCTCGCCCGCCTCCGCATCACCCAGTTGAATCACCGGTGCCCCATCCCGCTCGCCTAGCCGAATCGACGACCAAGTCAGCATCGGAGCATTGCTCAATTCTCCATCCGTGAGCGCTAGCGGCCAGTGAGCCATCACTAGGGCTGAGTCTGTCGCTCCATCGTCCGATACTGGTGCTTCCAAGGACAGATCAGATAAGAATAAACCATCCTCGGAGCGAGTAAACGACAGACGCACAGCATTACTGACATCCTCTAGCTCACCTGTAGGCAAGCTCAGGGGCAGTTGCAAGCGACCGATGATCTCCACACCGGTAACCCGATCCTGCTCTACCTGCACCACCTCTAGGGTGAGAGGATAAAAATGCAGACCCATGAGATCTAGATAGGCATGGGACGTTGAGTTACCCAAACGCCATTCGTAGCCATTCAGGGCGTTATAGAGCTGCGATCGCGCCTCGGGATCATTAATATCCGACTGTAGCGCCTGGGCAATGGGCGATCGCGTCCTATCACGATCAAAGCGCTGGCTATCGGCCAACAGGGGCACATCGCGAAACCAGAATTGCCAGGTATGGGATCCAACGGTCAGCGATAGGGGATCAAGACTGGAGGTGAGGGCATAGGTCACCGTTTGGTCGGCCTGCTGCAGGGTGAGGGGCGATCGCAGCAGGCGATCGCGTTGCACCGTAGCCCAGCGCGTCCAGCCTCGCTGATCCCGGAAACCGCCCTGTTCTGCATGGGCCGCCAGGCTGCCGGCCGTGATCTGGTAGAGATTGGTAGTCTCGTCAAGCTCCTCGCCCATCTCCCCATCGGTCACGCCCCGTAATACTCCATCTTGGAGTCGGAAGCGCCCGGAGATACCTTCAAGAGGATGAGTATGATTCTGTTTTTCTTCAGCACCATCTCCTTCTTCAGGATTGTCTTCTTCAGGAT
>RECH01000133.1 GCA_007694125.1 Leptolyngbya sp. DLM2.Bin15 | reverse complement strand
TCTGGAAAGTCGTGGGAAACGGTCTTGAAGCTCAGCAGGCAATAGTCGGCGGTGGCATCGGTGCCGAGGCTAGCGCCCACGGACTCCACCCGGTCAGCAATCTCATGGGCAGAGAAGCGATCGGTGCCCTTGGTCAACACAGCGGATAGCAGGTGAGAGACGCCGGATTGTTGGGGCAATTCGCACACGCCGCCCGCCCGAATAAAAATACGGCAAGCAATGATATCTGCCGCTGGATTTTCGACCGCCAAAACCACCATGCGGTTACCGAGTACCGCCCGATTCACCGTGCGGGTATGGAGCGTATGGGCAAATTGTTGCGTAATTGACATAAATTCACTCGGCAAACAGGAAGGAGGTAGCGGTTGGCTACCCGTGGGCTAATCGTAACAGTTGGCTACCCGTGGGCAGTATGCCATATCTCGAACCCTAAGGATTCGCTGGCAGGGGAGTCATGGTCAGCGATAGAGAATCCCCAGTCTCATGTCTAAGACATGGCTGGGGTGGCGGTTGGCGCGCAATCGGGTGACGGTTGGACGTTGTTGTCAACCCGGCGATCGCTTTGTTCTACCCTAAAAAAGACCGGATGGTTGTTTCTATGGTGGCAGACACTGGTGATAGATAGACCTCAGTCTGGCAAGACAACCACGGAGGCATATCGGTAGGGTGAGAGGTATTGCCCGGCTAAGTATTGCAGGTCATGGGGGGCGAGCTGCTTGACTTGCTCAGGATAGGTGACCGAGAGGGTAGCATCGGCAATGGTGTGGTAATACCCATAGAGACCGGCCAACTGGCTGGCGGTTTCGGTGGAAAAGGCGTAGTCGTTGCACATCAGCCGTTTACACCGATTTAGTTCTAGGGGCGTAATGGGCATAGACGCTAGTTCTGAGAGGCGATCGCCCAGGGTCGCCTCCACCCGCTCCACCTGCTCTGGATCGAGCCAGGCGGTGATGGTGAATAAACTCGAATCATGCTGCAGCGAAAAACTGCTGTCGATGTCTTGCACCCATTGGCGTTCTTCCCGGAGTTCTCGCACCAGCCGTGAAGACTGCCCACCGGCCAGCAGCGCCGCTAGCAGGTCTAGACCATAGCTGCTTTGCAGTTGATCGACACCGGGGCCCACCCAGGCCATCATCAGCCGAGCTTGCTCCACACGCGGCAAAGGGATGCGCTGGCGGCAAACAGCCTCCATGGGCGGATCGGCGTGGATGGTGGGGGCAGAAACGAGCGATCGCTCTGGGAAGGTCTGAAAGGCGGCATAGACCTGGTCGAGGGCTTCCGACTGGGAGAGATTGCCCACGATCACCACGGTCATGTTCTCGGGCTGGTAGTAGGCCCGGTGGAACTGGCGCATGTCTTGGGGCGATCGCGCCATCAGTTCATCCACATCGCCCAGGATCGGTCGCCCGTAGGGATGCTGAGGATAGACCGCCGCCAGCAGCGTCTGGAAGCCGATCCAATCTGGATCATCGTAGGCTTGGCGAATTTCTTCTAGCACCACCTGCCGTTCCATCTCAAACTCGCCCTGGGGAATGGTGGCATGGAGTAACAGGTCGGCTAGGAGAGGCAGTGCCTCGGGCAGGTGCTCTGCGGTGGTATTGATGAAAAAGTGAGCATAGTCGTGGCTGGTGGCGGCGTTGGTGATGCCTCCGCAGCGTTCGATGATGGCATCAAACTGTCCTGGCTGGATGCGATCGGTGCCCTTAAAGATCATGTGCTCTAGAAAATGGGCCATGCCAAACCAAGGTGTGGGTTCAGCGATCGCCCCGGCTCGTACCCAAACATCGACCGTGACAACAGATGAAGAGGGCAGGTCTTGATGGATAACGGTGAGCCCGTTGGGTAGTTGATAGATTAAACCGGGAAATGGATGGGAAGTTGATGGTGGAATCGTGACTTGCAACTGAGCCCCTATACTGACGCATTCAACGGTTTATCTATCCTAGCGCTTCTCGTTCGTTTGGCTTTGCGTCGTTTTCAAAGGTTTTCAAAGGCATGGGGGATGGCTAGGGGTTCTCTGTTGCGTTTCACTGATTTTCAGAGGTTTCCAGCGGTTGTAACTGGGGATAACGCTTGGAGAACTCTAGGAAAAATGGGATGGATGCGATTGTGATGATCTCTTGTCCATCCCCTGCCAACTTTCTGGGTGAACATCGTACCGTAGAAATAGAACCGTAGAAATAGAAGGCGATCGCCCCTTGGCTTGATCCATGCCTGGTTTGTCCACCTCACATTCAGCTCGCACCCTATGACCGTTCCATCCCTGACTCCTCTCACCGTTCATCGGTCTCGCATTCGATCGTCAATTCAAGCGCTGCAGCCCCAGTTAGTAGACTGGCGGCGTACTCTACACCAGCATCCTGAACTAGCCTTTCATGAACAGCGCACCGCTCAGGTGATTGCTCAGCAGCTTCAGGCTTGGGGTATAGACCATCAGACGGGGGTTGCCCAAACGGGGATTGTGGCGGTTATTCAAGGCGATCGCCCTGGGCCAGTCCTGGCCATTCGCGCTGATATGGATGCCCTGCCCATTCAGGAAGCCAATGAGGTGCCCTATCGCTCCCAGCGAGATGGGCTGATGCATGCCTGTGGTCATGATGGCCATGTGGCGATCGCTCTGGGAACAGCGTTTTACCTGGCCCAGCATCGGGCCCAGTTAGCCGGCACCGTGAAGATTTTGTTTCAACCGGCGGAGGAGGGCCCCGGCGGAGCCAAGCCGATGATTGAGGCTGGGGCGCTAGAAAACCCGCGTCCTGATGCGATCATTGGCTTGCATTTGTGGAATAATTTGCCCCTGGGAACGGTGGGGGTGCGCAGCGGTGCTCTGATGGCGGCGGTGGAATTGTTCGACTGCATGATTCAAGGCCGGGGTGGTCATGGAGCTATGCCCCATCAAACGGTGGATGCGCTGGTCGTGGGTGCCCAGGTGGTGAATGCTCTGCAGACGATCGTGGCCCGCAACCTCGATCCCCTGACCTCCGGGGTGGTGACGGTGGGGAGTTTCCATGCGGGTAAAGCCCACAACGTCATTGCCCATCGGGCTGAGCTGAGCGGTACGGTGCGCTACTTTGACCCGGCTCTGGATGGCTTTTTTGGCAAACGGATCGATGATGTGATTGCTGGGGTCTGCCAAAGCCATGGCGCGACCTATGATCTGAACTATTGGCAGCTCTACCCAGCGGTGATCAACGACGGAGCGATCGCTGACTTGGTGCGATCGGTGGCAGAACAGGTGGTGGAACCGGGGTTGGGAGTGGTGCCCAATTGCCAGACCATGGGCGGCGAAGACATGTCCTTTTTCCTGCAGCAGGTGCCCGGCTGCTACTTCTTTTTGGGCTCGGCAAATCCCAGCCTAGACCTGGCCTATCCTCACCACCATCCCCGCTTTGACTTCGACGAAACGGCCCTGAGTATGGGCGTTGAAATCTTTATCCGCTGCGTAGAACGCTTCTGCTCTTCTGCCTTGGGGTAGGATGATTCTAGGCTACTTATGTGCCTACGCTGATTGACGGACAAAACTCCTGCGATCTTGATTCTC
>RECH01000374.1 GCA_007694125.1 Leptolyngbya sp. DLM2.Bin15 | reverse complement strand
CCTTGCACCCCCATCGCCTCAAAGCCAGCGATCGCCACCGCCAACTGCTCCGGCGCAATGGCAAAAGGTAGATAGACATAGTCCACCCCTAGGTGAGCGATCGCTGCATTATGCATCGCCGGAGACAAGGTGTGGGCAATGGGATGGCCAATCACACCCAGCAGTTGAGTCGTACCACGAATCTGAGTCATAGGTTCAGAGTTTGATTCTTGTCACGTTTCACCCCTCTGGCCGATAAGATGGAGTATCCTGTAACAAAACTAGAAGATCACTGACTAGTTCCATCAGGGCTGTCCATCATTGTGCCATCATCAGCTCCCAATCTTAGCTTTCAATAACCGTTGCAGGAACCTTGCAGCCTTGACGTACTTAGTCTCGACGTTTGACTAACCACTATGCTCGATACGTTGATCGGTGGGCGATACAAAGTTATAAGGCTACTGGGTTCCGGTGGATTTGGCCGCACATATTTGGCGCAGGATATTCAGCAATCAGAGCCGTTTTACTGCGTCATCAAGCATTTTCAGCCCATCAGCCAAGACGAGCGCATCCTGACGGTGGCTCGCCGCCTCTTTGAAACTGAGGCAAGAATTCTAGAGCGTCTGGGGAAGCATGAGCAAATCCCTCGACTCATTGATTTCTTTGAAGAAAACCACGAATTCTACATTGTTGAAGACTTCGTGGATGGCCATGCCCTCAGTGATGAATTTTCTAGAGACAACTGTCTAGACGAAGGGCAGGTGATTGAATTCCTGCGGGATGTCCTACAAATCTTAGACTTTGTCCATGAGAACCGGGTGATTCACCGCGACATTAAACCTGGCAACTTAATTCGTCGTCCCGATGGGCAAATCGTTCTGATTGACTTCGGGGCCGTGAAAGAGCTGGGCACGCAACTTCTCGGGGGCGAAAAAAGCGGCAACACTCAATTCACCGTAGGTATTTGCACGCATGGCTATACCCCCGGTGAACAGCTCGCTGGCAGTCCACGCTTTAGCAGCGATATCTACGCCCTCGGGATGACCGCAATTCAGGCGCTCACCGGTCAACAACCCACAGAACTACCGGTTGATCCCGACACCTCCCAAATTCTCTGGAAAGATGTGGTGCGGGTGAGTCCTGGCTTGAGCTTGATTCTCGATCGCATGGTGCGTTACGAATTTCGCACCCGCTTCCAATCAGCAGCAGATGTCCTGCGGTCCTTAGATAAGCTATCTGAACTGCCCACCAACATTACGGCAGTGCCGCCGTCTATGCTGCTGCCAGAGTCTATGCTGCGGCTGCCCCTCAATGCCGACTCCCGCCCAGGCCCTGGTTGGCGCGGGCAATTACGATCGGGCTTGGGGGTGGCGATCGCGGCATCGGTGGCGATCGCTGCCGGGGTCATCGGTGTTCAGACTCTAGGCTGGCTAGAGCCGCTAGAGCTATCCGCCTATGATCACATGGTGCGGTTACAACCCAGGCTAGACCCAGATCCACGCTTGCTAATCGTTCAAATTACTGAAACCGACCTGCAGCGTCTGCAGCGCGTGACGCCTTCAGATGCAACCTTATCTGAAGTGTTGAGTACATTGCAAGAGCACTCCCCCCGCGTCATCGGCTTAGACCTGTATCGGGATATTCCTCAAGATCCCGGTCGAGACCTACTCCTTGAACAACTCCAAGCCGATAACGTGATTGCCATTACCAAAATGGGCGATGTGGCAGGAGGGCACATTCCTGCACCACCTGGTGTCCCAGACAACCGCATTGGGTTTAACGACTTCCCCATTGATGCCGATGGTATTGTCCGTCGCAATCTGATCTTTGCATCCTACGAATCTCAGGTACTGCATTCCTTTGCTATGCGGGTAGCCTTGCTCTATCTCAAAGAAGAGGGCATTGTTCCCGTCAATGTGGAGCATGATCCAGAACAGCTTGACCTTGGACAGAGCCGCCTCATTCCCCTAGAGTCGAACTCCGGAGGCTACCAGTCTGTAGATGCTGCTGGATATCAGATCATGCTGCGGTATCGAGCGCCCCATCATCTCGCCCAAGCCATCACCGTGAGCAATATCCTAGATGGCAACTTTGACCCAGAATGGATCAGCGATCGCATTGTCCTGATTGGCACCACAGCCCCCAGTGCCAGAGATCTATTTAATACGCCCTACACCGCTGGTCTGAACGAAGATCATCAAATGGCTGGGGTGATCATCCATGCCCAAATGGTCAGCCAACTTTTGACAGCGGCAACCGACGGCAACGCCTTGTATTGGTTTGTCCCCCTTCAAGCTGAAATGGCTTGGATTTTGCTGTGGGCCCTCGTCGGTGGCGGCATCGCCTGGTACGTTCGTCATCCCCTCTCTTTAGGATTAAGCAGCGCCTCAGTCTTGGTGATCATTGTTGGCACCAGCATCCTACTTTTTGTCAATCAAGGTTGGTTACCCGTGGTTGCACCGGTTCTGGCCTTTATCATTGCCGATGGTGCCATTGTTAGCTACCGGTTTTATCGTCTCCATCGTTATCAACAGGCGATCGAAACCATGATGTGGACGGACTGACGTTCAACCCAATCTGACAACCCAATCTGGTATAACAGCATCTATCCCCAAACCTGACCTAGCGTGACGGAGATTGAGCGACCGCATTCCAACCCTGCTGAGCATTCATCAACACATAGGTAGCAATATTCTCCAGTTGCTCTGGGCTGAACTGGTCGCCAAATGCTGGCATGATATTTTTGCCATGGCGAATTTGATGGGCGATCGCCTCCACGGAATTCATCTGATAGGTTTGAAGCGTGTCGTACTGTAGGTTCTTGTCCGGCAAAATTAAATTCTGTCCATTAATATGGCAGCGGGCACAATTGCTGTTAAACAATTCAGCCCCTTGGGGTACGTTGATGGCCAGGGCCCGATCAGGGACTCCCACCATGCAGACCACCAGCCCAGCCGCCCACCACCACCGGAGCGATCGCCCCCCTATGCCCTGGCGTGAACTTAATCGTTCCCATTCACGTCTGATCCAGGGAATCGACTGGAATGTCATCCACTCCCAAATTTGCACAAGTCGGCCCATGACGCGATTCACACTCAACTAGAATTAATGTTGCAGATACATTTTTTTACATTTTCCTACATTCTTCAAGATTTAGACACCAAGGTTGACCTGCGTTTCAGTTTTTTCAGCCCTGATTCCAGCCCTTAGGATGGCAAACCAGAGCCCCAACAAGGTGGTGCCCGGTTGCCCATCCGCAACCTTCGGTCAGCACCTTGAAGGTAGTCTTATCCCCACATTGATTGACCAAGAGATTTGGATCCGAATGCTATGAAACTGTTTAAGTTTGCCAGTTTACTATTAGGTGCATCCTTGCTAGGGCTGGGAGGTGCCATGGTGATCACCAATCCTGGACAAGAAGCCTACGAAGAGTATGCAACTCAACAACTCACCCTCTACCTCGAAACCCGTAGTGATGAGATCTGTCAAGACACCCCTAGCTTTTTGCAAGACCTGCTTCAGGATCAATGTGGCAGGCTCTTGCGATCGCTGCTAGACAACAACCAAAACCAAGTGCGCCAGCTTATTTCCAGAAGCACAGAGCGCCAAAACTTCTACGTACTCAGTATTTATAAGACCAATCTCCATCTCCACGATCTGCTGCCGTCTTACTATGTAGAGTCGGTGGGCGTGTTTCAAAATTTCTACATCTACACCGCCGAGCAACGCTAGAATGCCGGTTGAAAATTGCCGCATCAAACCATCGCCAAACAATGACGGCGACTCGTATTGATTCAGGCTGACGCCGGTGGAAGTCTCATGGTAATCTCGTAGATGGCAAGCTGAACATATTGCAAGCCTCCGGTGTTGTCATGTTGCAGTCATCTTCAGCAGCATGTTGCCGGGCCAGGTTTGTCCATGGCTTTTAACCTGTCTTTGTCTGAAGTTCACGTCAACATTTAGCAGAACCTTTAGGAGCGATCGCAGTAATGGGTTTTATACAGAAGATTTTTGGTGGCATCTTTGCATTTTTGGGCGGCATTCTCAAGATCTTTGGCATTGGTAAGTCAACGTATTACATGGAAGCAGAGTCTCCCTCCAAGCCTGCGACATCCGCCGCTCCGTCCCCAGAGGCTGCACCAACGTCGCCTTCCCCTAAGGCAGCAGCCCCCAAACCAACTCCGGCTCCAGTGGCTTCAACCCCTGCGCCGGCAGCTACCCCCAACAAACCCAGCCCAGCTCCTGTTCTAGAGAACTTCGCTACGAAATTCTCTACTGCCTCTAGCACCAAGCGCCGTCGTCCAGGCCCTAGCCTCACGCCCTTTATGGATATGGCCCGCCGCGTGAAGACTCCCACCGCCTAGGCTACAGGTCACGACAGGCAGCGTAGAGCTTGGGGTGAGGCGGCTCTCAGCAGTCCCCCCCAACGTAGAGAGCTGTAGAGAGTTAGTCAACAAGACACGATTACAACATCTCTCATCCAACTGGGTGGGAGATGTTTGCTAGAGGGGCAATGAACGACCTGAAACGGCTTCGTTCGTAAAGACGAGCTCATCTAAGGTGAACTGCCCATTAAACGCGTGGAACACAATGCGGGTAATGGCTTGGCCTCGCACACTCAACTGGAGATTGGGTGGATACATCGATGTAGAGTCCAGTAAGTTAGCGCTGGGAATTTCTGACTTAGCAACGAGTTGATCCGCCGCATTATAGGCAGACAAGGCCAGTTGGCGTGAACTAGTGACAAAGCCACTCACATAACTGACAGGTCGATGGAACTGAACACCAATCCAGCTACTGTGGGGTGCCCCGGTCAAGACCGTTTTGCCGGTACGCGTGGGAAAAGCTGGGTTGGATGGATGGAGAGCGATCGCATTTTTAAACACAACTCCCCAAGCATCAAACTGACGCTCTACGCGCTCAAAGCACTGGAGATCTTCCATATCCAGCCGCACACAAGCCAGCGGACTATCCTGGGACTGGGGTAGTAAGATAGCAGAGGTAGGAGACCGTTGGGTTGACAGGGTTGTCTGTTTCGCCACCAAGGATGGGGATCGGATAGGCAGCTCCGGAGCCGCGCGGTTGAAAAACTTAGCGGAAGGGGAAGGGATCATGAGGGCTGGTTGCAAATGCATATAAGGAGCATGACTAGAGCGTATCGATGCACCACAGACGATGGGTTGAGAGCACAAGATTAAGAGAACAAGGTTGCCCTTTGAATGACGTAGATACCCAACGGGAACGTTCTTCTTGCTACCTCAGTCATACTGTGGGGCAGTTCTTGTCAGTCATGCATGAACACCTGATCTGTGCATCATCGCGATGGATGTGCGATACACCTGATAGAAACGACGTAAAATCTTATCGTGCAGTTGCAGACCCCTGATGGAGCGTAATCCTAACACGCTCAAGACGGCTGTTGTATCCTGAACCTCACGGATATCGGGATGAGCCTAAGGCTGAGGAACGAGGAACAAGGAAGCAACCTATCCATGGTTCAGATCTCCGCATCGTGCGGGGATAACGCTAATCATGTCAGCGCCTAGGCTACCGCTAGCATCTGAACAAGGAAGGTTAGCACCGTCTATCACTTAACCTTAAGGGGTGTGACCCCTCACTAGCATTATTACTGATCTCTCCCAATCTGCAAAACTACGGTTAGCCTCTATCCCAGTCCGCTGTTTTGAGATTCCAGCGTTGCAACCGCCAGAATCGGTGGGCATGAGCCGCAATTCTGAGCGATCGCTCTCCAGAAATCATCATCAAAACTTCGTATAAGAACGATAGATTTTACAAAAACCTCATCAAAGTTATGAAAAGTCCGTTGAATGCCCTTCGCTTTCTCCGCAATTTCTCGGGTGATGTCCACCAGCAAGGTGTAGATTGCTCTTCTTTTCTAGGCATCAATCCCCGTAGGGGGTTAGAGGCTGGTCTTCAGGTTGTGATGGTGCTTGGGGTAGGAGTTGTTTTTGCCGCGCCCCTGAAAGCTGAGCCTGAACCAGGATGGAGCGAATGGCAGCGTCGAGATCCTCAAACCGAGACCAGCTTCGATACTGGCTTCTTCAACCATGAGCTACGGCGCTTTGCCGCCTTTGAACAAGCCTGCCAGACGACCTTAGGCGAAGATAATAAGCCAATGAACCATTGGTTTCGCCTCAGCACCCTCGTTCCACAACTGGGGACTGGGCTCGTGGAGTATGGTTGTCAGGACTCGACCGGAGCGTTTGTCCACACGGTCACGATGACAGCGATCGCCCCCCAGCTTGATCCGGTAGACTGCCTTCAGGTCAATTCACCCATTAGCAATGGTCTCAATGTGCGGGCCTGGCCAGGGGATTCGGAGCAAATTGTGGGAGGCGTAGCCAACGGTACCCAACTAGATCCCGGCGGATTTCCTGCCTCCATCACCGAAGTTGATGGCCGCAACTGGGTGGCGATCGTATCCCCCGTGACGGGATGGGTTTCCAATGGTCAGCCTGGCAGCGAGGGCAACTTGAACCTTTGTCCCGTCGATGACGAAAGGCGTTGATCCCTAAGGTTGCTCCGAAGGACGTACGGGCTGACCATGGGTTGCCGCTTGAATATCCGACTTGAGACGGGCAATCACCGTATCCGCATCTACTTGGTTCAAAATATCTTGCAGCACCGTGCTGGCTCCCTGGGGGCCCCAAGAACAGCCCTGTTCTAGATAAATCTGGGCGGCTTTACCCACTTGGTAGGAACCATAACCAGCGATCGCTGCCTGGGCTGCTGCCGCCGTCCCATAGGCCGCGAGACTGCTGCCGCCATCCCATAGGCTAGCCACGGCTGCCCCGCTCTTGCCCGCTCCCAACACAATATTAGAAGCAAATTCCCCTAGCACTAGGCGACCACCGCTCCAGACAATGGCATTCAGCAACTTACCGGCTTCATAGCGAGTCATGGGTAGCCCATAGAGGCGGGCCAAGGCGCGAATCATCGCGAGGTCGGCGATCGCTCCTCCAGCAATATCCAGCACGGCAATGGGGTTCAGGGCTACGGCCAACCCTTTCCACTTGGCAAAGGCCCAAATCAACTGTTCAGCATCAGCATCTCGCTGGGCCACAATGGTTTGAGCGATCGCCGCCTCGGTGAGTTCCGCCTGGCGCATAGCATTCAGGGCCAGCAATGACTTCCCTTCGCGATTGAGAATTGCCAAGAGCCGCTGGGTCAACGGCGTAATTTGGGCGGGCGGAGCTTCCCATTCTTGGGTGACTCGTCCGTCGGGCCATTCCACACGCACCTCCATCGGCGCTGGCTCAGCAGCCACGAGCACGATGTCCTCTAGGGTGAGATTAGGATCAGGACGGCTTAGGTGACCGGAGTTGAGCCGCTCCCGAAGCTGTTGAAAAATCACGGTGCGATCGCGGTTGGGATAAAGATCGGTTTTGTTGAAGACCACAATCAAGGGCTTATGCGCCGCCAGTAGATCGTGCAGCGCTTGGTATTCCGTGCGGGTCATGTCTCCAGCGATCACAAACAAAATCAGGTCAGCCTGTTCGGCAATCTCGCGGGCCATATCCGCCCGGGCCTGACCGTCCACTTCATCCAAGCCCGGTGTATCAATCAGCTCAATCACGGCCTTGCCCATGGCCGTCTCCAGCGACCAAAAGACCGACCGCGGCCACTGGGTCACGCCATGGATGGGCCCCGTCGGCAGCACCTTTTGGCCAATCAGGGCATTTAAGACCGCCGATTTACCACGACTGACCAAGCCAAACACCGCCACCCGGACGAGGTAGCCATTCAGTTTATCCAGGGCACCGGCCAGCTGATCCAGCCGTGGCTTGAGGGCCGCCTGGAGTTCGGTAGAAGATCGCGATCGCCCCTGACGACCATAGCGATTCAGCAGTTGCCGCAGGCTGGCGCGTGCCCGATTGAAATGAGTATCGGCAAGCTGGGGGCGAACTAAATCAGAGCGAGACATAGGCACCATCACCAAGTAATCGATCGGCCCTAGGCAGTGGGGGCCAGACGCCGCAAACCTTGATCCACCAAAGCCCGCACCTGGCCCAACGGTTGCATCTGACGGAAAACATCGTTGAGCCGTTGTTTGAGCAGCTCAGGCTGAAGCGAGAAGGGGGTGCGATCGCTGGGATCCACTAAGCTCTGGGCTTGGAAATAGTCTACTAGGCTCAAGCCAGCCAATCGGGTTAGATAAGCGGCACTCATACCCTGCAATGCACCACCCGCAGCAAAAGTCAGAGCATGGGTTTTGAGCAGGGGAGCGATCGCCTGGGTAGACAGTTCCACCACCCCCATTTGCACCATCAGCTTGGCCATGGTTCCCGCCACCGCCTTAGCCTGTTCCATGGAGAAAGATTGCTGATAGACCTTGCCCAAGTCGAGCACCAACTGAGCATTCACCGCCGCTGTAGCCAGTAGATCTAGGCTGGGCACCGGATTGGCAAAAGCCGCCGCCGCCGCAATCCACTGAGCTTGCTCAATCAAAGGCATAGCCCGCTGGCGACGATAGCGATTCAGCTCTGCTAGGGTCGCCACGCGCACCTGCTGCACTTGGCGAGCCACCGTAGCCAGTACCAGCGATCGCCCTTGGGGGATCAGGGCGGTGAGGGTCTGGGTTAGAGCAGCTAGGTCAGACGAAGACTGCTGCCACGATTCCTGCACCGTACCATCCTCAAGATGCTTACGTACCTTCATAGCGGCTGGCTCGGCAGCGATCGCCACCACATCCACCGACTGCACATAGGCCGCCACTCGCTGGCGCACCTGATGCAACAGCAGCGATCGCTCATCCAAGGGATATTGGTCTTGCTTATTAAACGCCACAAGCACCCGCTGCCCTGCCGTGGCATAGCCCACCAGCGCTTGGTAATTAGACTCCGTCAAATCACCAGGGGTCACCAACAGCACCAGATCGGCATCCTGGAGCGCCGACTCCGAGTCCTCCAGGGCGATCGCTTGGGACGACACTTCGCTGATCGTCACCGCTGTTACATCGGCAGACCAAGAGACCTGGGGCAACCATTGCTGAGTAAGCTGGTGGGCGATCGCCGTTTTGCCCACAGAAGCGTCCCCAACAATCGCTAGGCGCAGCGTAGAACGATCCAGCTCACCCTGGAGATGCTCCAGTTGCGATCGCAGATGATCGACGATCCCAGGCGTCGCCGCACTCGCCTCTTGCTGCAGTTCCCCTTCAAGCTGATCGATCAGGGCGATCGCCGACTGAATCGCAGCTTCCACCGCCGGGCGATCCTTGGGTAGGGTAGTGGGTTCAACAACCGGACTGCGGCGATGGCGCATCCACCAAATGCCAGACCCAAGAGCGATCGCCCAGACCAGATTGTCTCCTAGCCCGATCACCGAGGCACCCAAGCTATCGAGAAGCCAAATGCTTGCGGTCAAACCCAACCCACCGATCAAAATGGGGCGCTGCAACGTTATTGCCATGCCAGTCTCACTTAATTCTGTCGTCACGTTAGAAGGATCGAAGCACTCGCTGATATCCTTGCGCTAAAGACCCAGTCAGGGATTGATTCGGATGCGGGCATGAGTTTTGTGACCTAGTGGTTCATCAAGAGAACAACCACCCCAAAATCCTCAGGTGAATGCTTCAGTCCTACTTTATCCTATCGAGTCCTGACACAGTCGATCAGTGTGGCAAACACTCCATTGACGTGATTGCCTGACAAAACTCCTGCGATCCTAAGTCTCCCGTAGATTGTATGGTGCCAGCGATCCCGCGTTGACACCTGTCTTGGTCGCTCCTGCGGCTAGGTCTGAGCGCAGGAGCAACCCTTGGAGCATTCCCAGACTCAGCCTGGGAACGATCAAAAATCCCCGCCGCCGAGAAGGCAACAGGGATTTTTTAGTCTTACAAAGTGGTGGCGGGGAGCGGATTTGAACCACTGACCTTCGGGTTATGAGCCCGACGAGCTACCAGACTGCTCTACCCCGCGTCGCGTTTGTTTTTTTGTCACTCTATCGAGTATAGCAGAAGGTATCTCATCTGCGCAACAAATTTGTTTTGCGATCGCGTCAGCAGCCTAGACATTGCCCCAACCACCCCTCCGGCATACCTAGAGCATCGCTAGTTCGCCAATGATATCCAGCCGCTTGAATGAACCAATGGTCATATGTACGTCCGACAAGGTCTCGGCGATCGCTGGCGTGATCCATCCCAGTTGCTTCAGCAGGTGAATGGCAACGGCATACTTAGCCCGCCGCGATCCATCCACACATTTAATCGCGAGACCCATGCCTTCTCCAACCCGAGCAATACATTGCACACCCTCCGCTCCCGATTTGCTGACGATTTCGCCTTCCGTCAAGCGCATCACTTCGGTATCAAACTGGCCCGGGCCGGCAATCATCTCTGGATAGTGGGTCATGGCGCGAATAATCCGCTCCATATCTACACTGCTGCCCGAAGCTAACAGGGCATAGAGGGTAGCCATTTGCCGAAGCTGCATAAAGTAGGTGGGTGCACCGCAGTCATCGTGGGCTCCGATGAATTCTTCGGCGGGCATCTGCAACAGATCAGCTACCTTTTCCAAAATGAGGCGCTGCACCGGATGACTAGGTTGGAGATAGCTGCCTAGCGACCAATTGCGCTGCTTACACACCGCCAACATGCCCGCGTGCTTGCCAGAACAATTATGCTCCAGCGGACTTTGTTTATCAGCAGGGATGGGGCATTGCAGGGCAGAGGGCTCCACATCACAGCGCCATAAAATATTGAAGGCTTGGCGCGCCTGCTCGATCGCCCCTTGATGGGACGCGCAAATGATCGCCAAGTCGCGATCGTTGAGGTTATAGGTTTCCAGCGTTCCCGTAGTGGTCACCGCTAAGGCCTGAAATGGCTTGAGAGCTGAGCGAATGAACGCCGCCGCCTCACCATTGCCAGCCAACGACAGCATCCGTCCCCGTTCATCACAGACCACCGCTTGCACCTGGTGGGTTGATTCAACAATTCCTTCTCGCAAAAGCCGAACTTCGAGTTCCGCCGTTTGACTGCGTTTTCCCCTAGTCATGATTAGGCACTATCTCAAATAAACAGCGATCGCACGTCGAACCCCAGGGTTATGCTTGCTTGGGCTAAAGCAAACCCCATACTAAACTCTCTCCCAACCCTAAGAGCAACAGCAACCCAAACGTTTGCTGCAGGCGCTGGAGAATAGGCTGAACTTCATGGATCACCAACAGGCGATCGCGGGTGACCACCGTATCTGGCTTCGTCCAAAGTTGGCCGTCATACCAGCCCGACTCTTCGTAGGAGATGGTCTGTTTGTGAAGGCGATCGCGAATATACATCCATCCTAAATACAGACGGGCTAGGGTCAAAGCCGGAATGATGCAAGCCCCGGTCGCCGCCGCCAGGAAAAACTGAAGCGGCACCTTGGCTGGCACAAAACTTACGGCCGCAACAGGGCCAGCGATCGCCCAGCTCAAAAGCCAGAGCACCACAATGGGCGCAACATAACCCCGGAGGTTGCGAGTTCCCCAGCTATAGAACCACGATTCTCGCAGCTCTTGATACTCATTAAGAGGTTGTTGTTCGTCAGGAACTGGACAGATAGAGACAGGAGACTTCATTCGAAAAACAGGCGTAGTTGAGTGGCGGATGGGGATTGCTCCTGCCCCTAGTGTAAACCCCCCAAAGCATTCTGCTCAAAGGAACTTTGAGGGGTAGCCTATCGGTTGAAAAATGGGCATCACCAGCAGGTAAGATGACCTCCACAGGCTAAGCCCATCCTTCACTTCGTCAGCGTGATCCCTAGGCTCTACACCGCACCATGAGTCTTCATGCTGATGGTGTGCCCTAGGATATTCAGTCTCGAACCTGTTCTGACCAGGTTACGCAGGGGTGACTTGTACAATCAGCGCCCGCCGATCAAAAGACTGCACTTTTGCTGATTCGCCTAAATCGGTCACAACCCGCTCTAGTAGCTCAGCGGCTCGATCGCGATGTTGGTGTTCCCGTCCCCGTAATCGCACTTGGAATTTGACAGAATCACCTTTGTCTAGCCATTCAACAGCTCGTTTGATACGAAGGCTGTAGTCTGATTCACCCACATTGGGGCGCAGCTTCACTTCTTTAACCGTGGGCTTACTGGTATTCTGACGATGGCGTTTCTTTTGTTGATATTGGTGTTTACCGTAGTCCAGGATTTTAGCGACGGGAACGTCCTTGGACTCAGAAACCAAGACTAGATCCAACCCAACACTTTCAGCAAGCTGCAGGGCGTCGCGGGTCTCGGTTACGCCACGGTTGGTGTTTTCATGGTCAATCAGCAAAACACGCGGCGATCGAATGCGGTGGTTAATGAGTTGCTTATTAGCGATAGCTCTATCCTCTTAAAACTCGACAGGTTGGGCGGTAGTCGGAACCCTACCGATGGCCATCTCGACACAAATTGGCTTCATAATTCGAAGCTAGCCTGAGCCGCTGACTCGTTACGTCGGCACAATGCCTAGTTGTGGCGAGATACTGGTTCAGACTTGGACATTCGCATCAGATTACTCTACTTCTAGAGTAACCTTATCAAAGCTTGGATCCAACATCATCGAACCAGAGTTGGATCTGAAATTCACGAAACTTTGCATCGCTACTCCTCAGATTTGCCTATGACTCGACCGTCTGACCATCGTCAATATGCGGCGGCCACCGATCGCAACCGTGAGCCAATTTTAGCCGTCCTGCAAGCTGTGCTGCCTGAAACAGGCACGGTGCTAGAAATTTCCAGCGGCACCGGGCAACATGCTGTCTTCTTTGCACCGCGCCTCGCGCCTCGCCGCTGGCTGCCGTCCGATGCCAATCCCCTCGCCATCGACAGTATTGCCGCTTGGCGATCGCACCATCCCTGTGAAACCCTCTATCCGCCCATTCTCCTCGATGCCTCCACCAGCCCTTGGCCCGTGGAACAGGTTCCGTTACCGGCTAGCTTGGCTGACTCGGGATTTGAGCCAGGGGCGATCGCTGCCCTGGTGAATATCAACATGATTCACATTTCACCCTGGAGCGCCACCCTAGGGCTGTTTGCCGGAGCCGAGCGCCTCTTGCCGCCGGGGGGCGTACTCTATCTCTACGGCCCCTACAAACAGCAGGGACAGCATACCGCACCGAGCAATGCGGCCTTCGATGAAAGCTTGCGTGCCCAAAATCCTGATTGGGGTGTGCGTAACTTGGAAGATGTGGTTGCCGTGGCGATCGCCCATCAGCTGCAGTTGGTCAAAACCGTGCCCATGCCGGCCAACAACCTCTCTGTGATTTTCCAGCGCTAGCCCTACAGCTAGGCCCATAGACAACCCCTAGCGTTGAGCCGTGAGAATCCCGATCCCTGAGGCAGAACCGAGCGGGCAACGGTATCCTAAAACAAGCAGGGTTGATCGAGGTTGCAGGCGCTTCACCGCCACTTGGGGTCTGGGAAACTCCTGATCCCCGACTGCTCTACAACCTCAAGCCTGTATCAACATGTCAGGATTAGAGACTGTAACCCTTAAGATTTCATGAACAACGAAGCGATCGTTTTACTATCAAGCCGTGAAGTAGACAAAATGCGAGCTGCCGGCCAGCTTGCCGCCCAATTGCTCGATCATCTAGCACCCATGATTAAACCTGGGGTGAGCACCCTAGACCTCAATGATGAGGCCGAACGATGGACTCAAGCCCACGGGGCCAAAAGTGCGCCCTTGGGCTACCACGGGTTTCCTAAATCTATCTGCACCAGCGTCAACGAAGTGGTTTGCCACGGCATCCCCAATGCCAAACAAATTTTGCGGGACGGCGACATTATTAATGTAGACGTCACCCCCACGGTGGATGGCTACCATGGCGACACCTCCCGCACCTTTTTTGTTGGCGAGCCATCGGCGATCGCCCGCCGCTTAGTCGAAGTGACCGAGCACTGTCTGCAGCTTGCCATAGCCGAAGTCAAGCCAGGGGCTCGTATTGGAGACATCGGTGCCGCCATTCAAGACTATGCTGAAGCCCAAGGGTTTTCGGTGGTGCGTGACTTCGTGGGCCATGGCGTCAGCCGCATTTTTCACACCGCTCCCCAAGTACCGCACTACGGCCGGCGTGGTCGGGGCAAGAAGCTGCGCCCCGGCATGGTGTTTACTATTGAACCGATGATCAATGAAGGTACATGGGAAGTGGACGTGCTGGAGGATGGCTGGACGGCGGTCACCAAAGATCGCAAGCTTTCTGCCCAGTTTGAGCATACCCTCGCGGTCACCGAAGAGGGCGTGGAAATCCTCACACAGCATCCCGAGCTGGTCGTCGCCTAAGCATCGGGGATCCCCCTCAGCCAAGGGGATCGTAAAAAGAGAGCATAAAAAAAGAGCGACAGTGTACAACTGTCGCTCGATGTTCCATAGAAGGGGAGAGGGTGAGATCAGTCTTATGCGGTTAACAGGATGAACCGTTTAAGCGATCGCCCTCCATGTCCGAATCAGAGAGTAAATCAGCGGAAAGCTGGAAACCTGGTGTCACACTTAGTTGTTGCCTAAAACATCTAGGCTAACGGGCGCAACACCCGAACTCACCAGGCCAATCACCTGGGCAGCACCTGCTGACAGGTCAATAACGCGTCCGTGGGCATAGGGGCCGCGATCGTTAATACGAACCACAACAGACAAGCCCGTATCTAGATTGGTGACGCGCACCTGGGTGCCAAAAGGCAGGCTGGGGTGAGCCGCCGTCATGGCATTTTGGTCAAAAATTTCGCCACTGGCGCTGTAGTTGCCGTGGAATCCTGGGCCATACCAGGATGCCATGCCGCTGAGGGTACGAAGGACAACATCGTAGGACGATCTGGGGGCAGGCTCAGGGGCAGGCAAACCATAGACTTCACCCAGGGGTTCTGCTCCTCCCAAGAGGCGACGAAGGCGATTCGTGGCCTGAAGGGCATCTTCTGCAGGATTACGGGTCGTATCGGGCAGAATCGTGATGTCGTTGATTTCAATCAACTCACGATCGCCCACTTGGATGACCAGGCGATCGCCTTCATCGTCCCAGATCGCCGTGATCGAGGATGGATCAACGCCACTGCGATAGAGTTGGTTGAGGTTAGCAGCAATAGCTGTAGCTCGCCAAACGGGATCTTGAGCGTAGTCATCAACACCTGATGATGCTGAGGCCTGGGCAAGCACTACGCTTTCTTGAGATCCTGAAACTTTCACATCTGCGCTAGCGTCATCTCTAGTAGCTGAGCCACCCTCATCGAGGGGAGCCAAGAACGTGATGACGGGGATATCTCGGATATAGAGGGTCGCAGCCTGCCGATCATCAAGTTGATGGGGCAAAATGCGAGCGATCGCCTCACTCTGAGATAGTTCAATGGAGGTACGAGAGTGATATTCACCGACCTTCACAACATCTTCCGTGGAAGCTATCGTCAGGGACTCGGTGGTGACACCGTCGTTTGCGATGTGGTTAGGCGCAGACTCTGCGATCGCAACGTTGGCGTCTGAGTCGTTATCTGCGGTTCCGGCGACACTAGCCTGTCCAGAAGACGACGTCGCTAGGGTTCCGATAACTAGTGCAGCAGTCATCAGACTACTCCAAAGCTGTTGATTGTTTTGAGTCATATACCCTTTATCAAAGGAATGTGTGGAACGAAAATGATGTCCTAACGAGGGAAGCACCTTAGGTATCTCGTGAGATATCTAGGTCATACCCGTTAGGGGAAGTGCAGAGCACCAGTCCATACTCGTTACGCGTTCACCCTTCTGTGTTCGGAACTGCAACAGCCTAGCATGAAGATTCTAGGTTGGGGATCAGGGGATCACACGGAAGAGCTCTCCTACCCGACTGAGATTTAGATCTGCTTATCAATGGGCGATCGCCCTGGCCATACAAGACATTCAGCGCCCCAACCTCCACAAAAGTGCCGCTGAAGCATTAAATGGCTAGTTTACATTTGTTCATACTGAATAAACCCAAGGAACAGCATGGCGTCAATGCCATAACAGCCACTCCCCGAAGGATCACAGCGATCGCTCTAGGGGCATGAATCCTGCTTTAGGGTATCGTTGGGGGTTGCTTAGATAGGACTTCCTTATTGATCCAGGGGTCTCCAGCAGGGGGCTGAGACTGGTTTTAGCCTGATCGACGGCAGGTTTTCTGAATAACCTGCCTAAAAACCGTGTCCAGCGCACTCAATTAGCGTGCGCTCGATCACAACCCAGGGGACAGGAAAATGCTGAACGGATGTATCCAAGGTTCAGCTCACCAAGCTCCTACGTCATAAAGATCACAGGCGATCGCTTCTCCCTTAAAATCCAGGGTCAACCCCCCTCCCAAAAGGGCGAGATGATGCCGAACAATTGCCATGCTCAAATGGCTCATCAAACCTGCTAATCTAACGTCTCACGGTCAACACATTAAGACTTAACGTGAGACCATCAATCATCCCAGGCTATGGTTTCAGCCACCTTGCTAGGTTTCATCTTATACAACAACGGCGATCGCCATGGATTTCAGCGATCGCCTAGGGAATTCATGGCCGACAGTGGGAAAATCGAAGAGCGCGATCGCTGGACGAATCACCCTACTCGTTTCTAGACAGCAGGTTCTAGTACTGGTTGACTGATAAAACTCGCAGACCCTCACCCCAAACCCCTCTCCCAGAGAGAGCGAGGGGCTTTGAAAAACCTGTACTTTTCTTGCTCCCCTTCTCCCCTTGTGGGAGAAGGGGCTGGGGGATGAGGGGAA
>RECH01000297.1 GCA_007694125.1 Leptolyngbya sp. DLM2.Bin15 | reverse complement strand
TTAGATTCCGTTGGGTTACGCTGACGCTAACCCAAGCTACGAGAGAATCAAGATCGCAGGAGTTTTGTCCGTCAATCAGCTAGACCTCTAGACCTCATCAGAGCAATTGATAAAATGCTTATCCATAATTAGAGGTTGAGTCATCCCTACCAGTTCTTCAAATCGATAGCTGCTAATCAGGATTTTTAACTGTTGGACTAAGGTGTGATGCTGATCGGGGGTTTCCTGCAGCGTAGCGAGAAGTTTGTTGTCGTTACACTCTAGGGCTGCTATGTAAATCTGCTCTGTCCACTGTTGAGGCATCGTAGCTAGATTCGCTCGAAGCTGCTCAAGGTCGACGTTGTCCTCAGGATTCTGGTTGTTGGAGGGGGAATGGTTGTCACGGTAGATATATTGGATGTGAAGATGTTGAGCTATGGTATTTAGGAGTCCAGAAATTTGAAAGGGTTTGCCAATAACAGCATTGCACCCGGCGGCTAGGCAAGAACGCTGTTGCTCTAAAAAGGCGCTAGCTGTAACTGCAATGATGATCGGATCTACTGATGGATGATTCGATCCGTGGGAGGCGATCGCCCCTTGAGATGCTTGCTGGCGGATCATCCGGGTTGCTTCATAACCGTCTAGCACCGGCATATACATATCCATTAGGATAAGATGAGGATGCCAGCTCTGCCATTGCTGGATGGCCGCTTGTCCATTCTCTGCTTCTGCGACGTCAAAGCCAGCTTGGGTCAGTATCTTCACCACGAGCAAGCGACTAACTTTATTGTCTTCCACCACCAAGATGCGCGGGGCAGGCGTGTCAGCAGGAAGGGCGATGGTTTGGATGGCTGCTTGATCCATGGCTTCTGCATCGCTTGGTACCTCTACTTGGATGGAAAACCGAAAGCAACTACCTTGGCCAACTGCGCTCGTAACGGTCATGTGTCCACCCATCATCTGCACAAACGTTTGGCTAATGCGTAACCCTAAACCTGTCCCTTCTTGGGACTGAAGACCTGACTGGGTTTGGGTGAATGCTTGGAAGAGCTGATCCATTTCCTCTGGTGCAATGCCCTGACCAGTATCCTCGACTTCAAAGTAAAGCTGTACCGGAATCGATGCATCAAGGGGCTCCATGGTGCGATCGCAGAAGACCCGCAGTGCGACAAACCCTTGATCGGTGAATTTAAGAGCATTGCTTAGCAAATTAAGAATAACTTGCCGTAGCTTATTTTCATCCGTGATAATGGAGGTGGGTAGGGTAGGATCAATATCCAGTTGGAGCGTCAGATTCTTTTCTGTGGCTTTTAGACGCAGCATCGCTTCAATTTGTCGCAGAAACGACTGGAGCTTGAAGGGGGCTGTATGCAGGGTCGTTCGTCCTGACTCAATTTTGGAGACTTCTAAGACATCGTTAATCAAGGAGAGGAGATGTTCACCACTGCTGTTGATAATCGAGATATATTTTCTGTGCGTAGGGGCGATCGCTTGATCGCGCTGCATGAGTTGGGCGAAGCCTAAAATAGCATTCAGCGGCGTGCGCAATTCGTGGCTCATATTGGCCAAAAACTCGCTTTTGGCGGAGTTGGCCGAATCGGCGATCTCTTTGGCCTCCTGCAATTCTTGAGCCTGATGTTGGGTATGAGCAAACAGCTCAGCTTGGCGCACCGCTACCCCCAGTTGGTTGCTAATTTGTAAGACAATTTGCACCTCCGACTCTTGCCAGTCTCGGGGGCGATCGCTTTGGTAGATTGCGATCAAACCCCAGAGATTTTGCCCACATAGAATGGGGGCAATCACATAGGCCCTGGCCTGAAATTGTTCTAGGAAGTTGATATAACAGGGGCTGAGCTTTGCTTCATAAATATCTGGGACACAGCAGTAAGCATCTTTTTGGCGGTAGATACCCCCGGCTTGGGTTTGGAGGTAGGTGTCAGTGTGGGCAAGGTGACTAGGATTGAGCTGGTTAACGGTACAGCGATCCTCTTGGGCAACGACTTGAGAGAAGACTGGATCCTGGGCCCGGCTAGGGAGAATCGGCGTGAGACGACTGTCCACCGACTCTGCCACAATGCTACCGCTCCAATCTGGATGGAAGTGATAAATCAAGACGCGATCGCAGTCAATTTCCTGCCGCAATTCATCGGTGGTCGTGTCAAAAATCTGGTTAATGTCTAAACTTTTGCGCATCTGCACCGTCACCCGATTGACCGCCTGCTCCCGCCGCATCGCCAGCTCCATGGCTGCTTCTGCCGCCGATCGCTCTGCTACCTCCCCCTCTAGGGCCGCATTGGCCGATACTAATTCTGCGGTGCGCTGTTCAACCCGTTCCTCTAGCTCTTCATAGGCCAGACGGAGCTGTTCTTCTGCCCACTTGCGCTGCAGTTCTGCCGCTGCCCGATCTGCAAAGATTTGGATCAGCGCTTGGGTGCGAGCGTTGATGGACATCGGTTTGGTATCGAAAATACATAGGGTACCAATCACATCCTGCTCTTGGTTCATCAAGGGTGCGCCGATGTAACTTTCTGCATTCCGGCTGTTTAACAAGGGTTGGTTAGGAAAGGCATCCTGCAAACCACTGGGATACACCTGCATCTGCCTGGCTTGAATGACTTGCTCCGGCGGTGATCCCTGCAAGCCACATTGACTATTGTTGCCTAAATGATCCACCTCCCATATTGCTAGACTGCTGACCTGTGGTTCTCCATCGTTGATCAGTTCAAAAATGCCCACATAGGCAACTTGCAGGGCCTGAGCCAAGCTTTGGGCCAAGACGGGAAAAAAGTCGCGACCGGTGACGGATGCTGTGCCCGTCAAAATGGTTTGCAGGATATCTTCGGCCTGCTGCCTTTCTTGGATCTGTTCTTCAAGTTCCTGGTTCACCGCTTCCAGTTGCTCCGGTGTGCGCAGGGACAAAAAGCGCGGCAAAAGCTCCACCAACATCAGCGCTGTGTAGCAAGAGACTAGGGCCGTGATGGCCTGTTCAATGCCCGATAGCCAATAGTCGGGATGCCAAAGCGTCCAAATATCCAGTAGATGCCCCACGCCACAGCAGAGGATGAAGGCGCTAAACAGGATGAAGACCTTCGAAAAGGGAATGTCATCGCGTTTGCGCACAAAGTAGATGAGCATAGCCGGGATAGAAAAATAGGCGATCGCAATCAAGGCGTCACTCAGGAGGTGAAGTCCTACCAAAGGTGTTTGCCAAAGATAGCAGTGACCGTGGGGGATATAGGCAATCTGGAAAGGCAGCATGGGTAATGAGTCTAAAACTGAAATAGTAATAGTGGCCCATTCAACGGTTGGTGTTGCCTAGTTGAAGGGACGTTAGATCGTCGAAAAGGCTATATTTTGGACGATCTAGAACAGGTTCGGGTAGACAAGCAAGGTTCTTAAAATGCCTGATCTAAGCTGGCATAGACCAAGCGTAGGTATGCTTGGTGAGAGTGTCATGTCTAGCATTGGTGTGATTGAGACGATGTGTTGGGATCAGGTAGATAGTCTCAACATTAATATTAACCATGACACGTTTAGAGTCGATACTTAGGCATGAATCCTAGGCATTAATAC
>RECH01000301.1 GCA_007694125.1 Leptolyngbya sp. DLM2.Bin15 | reverse complement strand
TGGATTTAGCCATGGTACTAAAGGAGCAAACGTCGGGTGTCTAATTAGACTAGTGATGGGCGTTGCTGATGAGCGCTGTGTCCTATCCTACGGGAAAAGCAAGCTCTCCATCCCCAATCTGCCTAAACGTCGTGAAACCTCAGGCAAAATATTGCGGAATCATTACGATTGCTGGGCAGCGCTCTACGTTTTATGGACACAACTGGACTCGAACCAGTGACCCCCACGATGTCAACGTGGTGCTCTAACCAACTGAGCTATGCGTCCGTCAAGATTTGAATTATTACATATCATGCCAGGAATATCAACGCCCCCCCATCAAATTCGTAAAAGCTGCGGTAGGATGACCCACAGCCAATCACGATAGAACCCATGGTCATTGAATCTCTCTATACCGACGGAGCCTGCTCCGGAAATCCTGGCCCAGGCGGATGGGCAGCGATCGCTTACCTCGTCGATGGCGGCGTTCATGAGCTGGGTGGTGCAGCCGCCCACACCACCAACAACCGCATGGAAATCCAAGGGGCGATCGCGGCGCTAGATCTCTTGCTATCCTCAGGGCAAACCGACACCGTCACCCTCTACACCGATAGTGAATATGTGAAAAAGGGGATTACCGCTTGGATTAAAGGCTGGAAACGCAAGGATTGGAAAACCTCCACCGGCAAGCCTGTGGTCAACCAAGATCTATGGGAAACGTTAGATGAGCTACACCAACAGGTTAATCAACAGCTTAGCCGCCCCCTACGCTGGGAAGTGGTGCGTGGCCATAGCGGCAACGAAGGCAATGAACGCTGTGATGTGATTGCGCGGGCTTTTTCATTAGGGCGATCGCCTCAGATCACCCAAGATGCCCGCCTCATGGGTCATAGCGCACCCGCCAACACTACAAAATCTGACAAATCGCCGCAAAAAGTTCATCAATTGTTAAACGATGACAGAATTGAGCCTCAAAACACTGCCGCAGAGCAAGAAGAAACGATACAATCCAGTAGCACAATTGCTCGACCCTTTCCACCTGAGCGCACCATGGCAGATTCTTCCGTAGCTTCATACAACGACCCATCTGAAAATCTCCCGCGTGAACTACGAGTTGTCCAACTCCAAAACACGGTGGAAACGTTGCATATGGCAGACGAAATTGCCAAGCAAGGCTATCTGATCACCAGCGCTGAGTTGGCTGATTTAATGGACGTCAATGCCAGTGCGGTCACCAGCCGAGGTGATAACTGGGTGTGGCGCAATTGGGTGGTGTCGCGGGTGCGGCGCGAGGGCAACCAAATTCTCTGGCAGCTAGAGCGGGTTGATTAATCTAGCGATCGCCCCCTAGGTCACACCCCTAGGTTCCACCCCTAGGTCACACAAAATGATAGGGAGGCAGTGCCGATCCCAGGGATAGATCCCAGAGTGGGCAATCGATCTGCCATTGCTCGGCCTGTTGCTGTAGATGAACGTGATCATCGCGATCGCCCAAGATGTGGATGCGTTCCACGCCATCTTTGGGCTCACTGTGATGGTAGGGGCAGCCGAGTTGAGCGATCGCCTCTAGCAAACCCGCCAGTTGCTCTTGCTGCTGGTTGCGATAGGTTTCCTGCTGTTGATAGCGACGTTTTTTGGCTAGAAAGTAATCCTTCCCCTTCGCTGAATCTGGCAAATCTTCTAGTACCAAGGGTTGGAGCTGGGCCTTGAGGGTATATTCTGCCTTATGGGTCACCTGCTGTAGCTTGGCAACATAGACATCTTGATGAGCCTCAAGGTGTTCCATAAGCGCTTCGGATGAGACCAAAAATGTCCCAAAGGGCACTGGCAACACATCTGCTTGTTGAAACAGATCCTGCAAGACGCGATCGTGGGACAAAATGGCTTGGAGTTGAAAGCGTTCATCCCCAGCGCGGATAGTGTCTGGATCAAGCTGGCCCTCAACGACCGCCGACAAAGCCCCCTGTTCCACCAAGTGCAGAGAGTTGGCTAACCCTTCCGGCAAATCTAAGGCCGTAGTGGGAGTCTTGAGAAATGCATAAACATACATAAGTAGGCCCCATGAACGGCTAACCAATGAAAAAACTTTGGGATGCAAGGCACCCCAAAGCTACAGTTTATTCTAGGTGTC
Organism: Leptolyngbya sp. DLM2.Bin15; assembly: GCA_007694125.1. Lineage (GTDB taxonomy): Bacteria > Cyanobacteriota > Cyanobacteriia > RECH01 > RECH01 > RECH01. The sequence goes on along the minus strand of RECH01000301.1, from coordinate 14,584 downwards.
GTGGATTGTTGTCACCTAACGTGCTGGGCAATCATCCCACTTACGGAGATTGATGGGCCAGTTCTGCCAGTTTGCCTGTGACATGACCATTATTGTTGCGGGGCTGCAACAACCCATATCCGCCGTGGTTGCGTTCGTAGATGACGTTGATTTCATCTGTGTCGGCATTGCGGAACATGTAAAAGTCGTGGTCAACAAGCTGAAGTTGTTCGAGGGCATCATGCACCGTCATCGGCGGCATGGCGAAGTATTTCGTTCGCACAACTTCTTCCGGTAGCTGAACATCTCGATTTGCCAAGAGTTCATCTGACACGGTAATTTCTGGCAAGACTTCAGCCGCTTTGATGGGAGTACGAGTCTTGTGCTGGATTTTCTCCTTATATTTGCGGAGCTGACGAGCAATTTTATTGGCTACGAGGTCAATGCTGGCGTAGAGATTTTCACTGCTCTCTTCAGCGCGAACGACGGTACCATTTGCATAGATTGTCACCTCTGCGGTTTGCTTAGGATTTATCCGGGGGTTGCGCGCCACTGATAAGTGAACATCTACCTCGGTGGTATAGCTCTGGAAGTGGCTGACGGCTTTCTCAATCTTCTGATGTACGTACTCACGGATTGCATCAGTGATATCGATATTTTTGCCCTGGATAACAAGCTTCATAAAGCTTCCTCCCGCGAGAATTTGGGTTATATGTTCACCCTAACACTTTGTATTCTGGACAACAGCAGGGTTAAAAATCTTTTGCAACCTGTGACAATTCTTGACTAATTTCTCTCCATTTGCGATGAAATATGTGTAGTTTACCCTTGCTTTTCGTCGCAGTCTGTCTACTGTTTTGTGAGTTGAGATGTATGCGATCGCTTTCCCGTCCTTGCTGGCTCTATTCTCCTGGTCTAGTTCCCTACGACGTAGCCTGGCAATGGCAGCGATCGCTGGTGGCAGATCGTCGTCAAAATCCTGATCATAAGGATGTGCTGCTGCTGCTCCAGCATCCACCGGTCTACACCCTAGGGCAGGGTGCCTCTATGGAATTTGTCAAAGCTGAGCTTCAGCAGCAGGGTGTGCCCCTCGTGCGCATCGAGCGCGGCGGCGAGGTCACCTACCATTGTCCTGGGCAACTGGTGGGCTATCCCATCCTCAACTTGCAGCACCACACCCCAGATTTACATTGGTATCTCCGGCAGTTAGAAGAGGTGATCATCCAAGCGATCGCCCCCCTAGGACTTCAGGGCGATCGTCTAGAAGGGTTGACGGGGGTTTGGGTGGAAGGACGAAAAGTAGCGGCCATTGGCATTAAAGTGAGCCGCTGGATTACCATGCATGGCTTTGCCCTAAACATTTGCCCCGATCTGCGTGGTTTTCAGCACATTGTTCCCTGTGGAATTACGGGTAGACCCGTTGGCAGCTTGGCGGAATGGCTACCGGATCTTCAGTACAGCCTGGTCGAACAGCAGGTGATGCAAGCCTTCAGCCAGATTTTCCATGTAGAGCTATTGCCCACAGATACTCTGCCGTTGCTGCCCGTACGGCTGCCGCCCGATTGACGGTTGGGAACCCAGACCCATCAACCATCGTCTTTGCCTCTATTCTGGGGTGTAACGTGAGTCTTAATGCGAGTCTTAATGCGAGTCTTAATGAGACTGCCATGTTTTGATGGTGCGGTCTAGGTAGAACGATCGCTCCATGCGACGCGACAAGACAACGTCTAGGTACCAACATCCTCAATTCCAGCAGATTTACCAGGATGTAAGGGCGATCGCTTGAGCTTATCCTGTAAAAATGCGGAACATTCGTCAAGACTAGGATTCATGAAAACTTTGCAGCATCTTTGTGGGAAGAATAAGATTCTCTCCTGATTCACACGTATGATCAGGGAAGAAGCTTGACGGATGAGACCAAAACTTCCGAAATGCCACGGAAGCTTTAGTCGTAGAATGCGTGGGATAGTAAGCGCAGTAATACTTCTCTATTACGCTTTTATCGTTGCCAACATTTTATTTTAACTGAAGAGGTTGCATGAAAACGGCAATTACGTCTATTCAATCATGGGTGTCTGCGTTAATCGATAGCAAGCGGGCACTGACGCCTCTAGAGATTTCTGTTCTCAAGACCCTAGCCTGTGCTAGTGAGTCTCCCGTAGCGCTAGAGCAGTATTTATCTGAAAATATCGCCACAGTTTATGCATCTCTCACTAAACTGGAGCGTCTGGGTCTTGTACGAGCTACCTGGGTCACGAATCCAGAACACCCTGTATCCAGCAATGAATACAGACAGCGTCGATACGAGATTACCGTGCGTGGACGAGCCCGGCTGCCCCACACCATGTCCTCTGTGCATGAGGTCTTAGTTTCTCAGTCTGGCCAAATCATTTAGCTTTGCAGAGTTAGAGCAATGAAGACGTTCTTGCCCTAGTCTTCACTGACCTTTAATTAACACTCAACGAATTGACACTCAACCTCATTCTCTAGGTGTTGAAACAACATCGGAGCCCTAGGTTGGGTGTCAATTTGCATGTGGGGTTGGAGGTGAGGTTGATGCCTAGCTTCTTCCGTCCCATCACGTCCCGCTCCACCATCCAAGATGTGCCAGTTGAAAAGCCGGTCTAGGAGGTGAAACTCTCGGAAACCCCCACCGTCTCAGGCGATATAAGCGTGTGAGTGAGAGCTACACCTTGCGGTTAGGACACGTGGTGTGGTGTCAGCCGATAACATTCATCCTTTGGATTGAGCAACACAACGGACTGATTACCACGCCACGGTTTCTTCACACTTAAGCCTTTCGCAGATGGAATCAAGAGACCTATGAGCGTGAAACGATGGCTGCATCTTGCAGGTGCATTGGGATTGGGATTATTGGCATCAACTGGACGACCTGCGATCGCTACAACGTTTACCCAGCAGGAGGTAAACGCCGATCGATTTGTGACCGTTGCGGCTCCGTTTGCCGGTGGAAGCAGACACCAATTGTTGATTCTGGAGCAAATCAGCGATCGCCGCTCCTGCTGGTCTACCCAGTCCAACTCTGGCTCACCCACTCTGGTGACGCCCCTGCTGCTGGATTTTGACTTCAGCGGTATTTGTGGTCGCAGCACAGACAGCAATGGCTATTCAGTGCGGGTGGGCAATGAAGATCTTGGCTGGCGCTATGGTCTGCAAGTGACGCGCCAAGGCAATGACCTAGTTCTAATGGCAGTGCCCAACCAAGATCGCACCTCCCCCTCCCTAGAAATTGGGCGGACAAACGGCGTCACGAATGAATTTGCGGAAATTCAACTCAATCCTGGCTGGCGACTGACGCGCCGCACCTATAACGGTCAAGCCCTCGGGCATATCTACCTCACCCACGATCGCAACCTAGATGTTTTGATTGCGGAAGCTGGAGGACGGACATCGATCGCCACGCGTCCAACCCTACCCACACCGCCCCAAACCTCCACACCCTCGACCCCGTCTCCCAGTCCTGCCCCCGGCACCACGGTAACGGTTCCCGGCAACCTAGCAACCCTGCCCGAAGCGCCGCTGACTAGCACCCGTAGCTACCAAGTCTTGGTATCGGTGGCAACTCCGGCAGAGCAGACCCGTCTCCAGCAACTTGCCCCCGATGCGTTTCGCACTGTTGTGGATGGCTACAGCGTCATGCAGGCGGGCATTTTCCGGGAGCGCGATCGGGCCGCTTCCCTGCAGCAGCAGCTCATTCAAAATAACCTCAGCGCTCGCTTAGTGCGATCCAGCATCGACCTGAGCCAAGTGACCCCGCGCCCCACCCCGCAACCGACGCCCACCCCCACGCCCTCCGCAACCCTGCCAGTGCCCACATCGCGATCGCTGGTGGTGATTGATCCGGGGCATGGCGGTCGTGATCCAGGAGCTGTGGGCATTGGCGGTTTACGAGAGAAAGATGTCGTGCTACCTATTTCGCTGCAAGTTGCCAGCCTTTTAGAACAGCAGGGTGTGCAAACCCAAATGACCCGCAGTGACGATCGCGAGTTGGGCTTGCCCCCCCGGGTTGCCATCGCCGAGCGGGCCAATGCTGATCTCTTTGTCAGCATCCATGCCAATGCTTTGAGCATGAGTCGTCCTGATGTCAACGGGATCGAGACCTACTACTACTCCAGTGGGCGATCGCTGGCCCAATCCATTCAGTCCAACCTGATTTCCGCCACGGGAATGCGCGATCGCGGCGTGAAGCAAGCCCGGTTCTATGTGCTCACCCAAACCACGATGCCGTCGGTGTTAGTGGAAGTGGGGTTTGTCACCGGTTCTGAAGATGCACCTCGTTTGCGGGATAGTGCTTTTCAAAACCGAATTGCTGAGGCGATCGCTCGGGGGATTTTAGAGCAGCTTTAGGGATTTGCTAGGACTCTGAGCCATTGTTTCCTGAGCCATCGTTCCCTTCGACTTCGCTCAGGGAACGATGGCTGGGGTGTGGCTTCGACTTCGCTCAGCCAGCGTAGACCCTGGTATGGGCCCAGGATCAATCAGGGTTTTTGCTCTATTCTGCTCCAGGCGATCGCCCTGGGAGACCGTTCACCGCTAAGATGAAAAGAGATTCTAGTGGGTTGATCGACCTTCCTCCGGGAGCTGCACAAGCATTTATTCCCGTAGGCGATCGCCAGGCAAGAGTCCGTCAACCCAGACCCGATGAATACCCTGTCTAGACGTCAGCCCTATGCTACTGAAATCCACAACTCGCCATATCCGTATTTTTAGCGCCACGGTTGATGGCAACGACCTCAATCCTAGTGCCGATACGTTAACCCTGGATATTGATCCCGATAACGAACTGAACTGGACAGATGCCGCTATCCAAGCCGTTCAGGAAAAGTTTCAGGCATTGGTAGACGCCAGCGAAGGTCAAGATTTAACCGATTACAACCTGCGGCGTATTGGTTCGGATCTAGAGCATTTTGTGCGATCGCTCCTCCAAGCTGGCGATATTTCCTACAATCTGCAAAGCCGCGCCCGGAACTATAGTCTTGGCCTACCCCAAGTGGTGGACAAGGCTGCCAATTAGCGCCATCGCCTGTTGGTCACGGAGCATCTGGGAGTATGGAGCTCAAGGGTGATGCTCCTGCAGAAATCCTACCTAGGAGGAGGCGCGGCGCTGGCGGAGCAGGGGAAAGAGTTGCACGATGGACACTAGGATAGCTGTGCCAGCCACATACCAAGCCCCTACCTGGTTCCATGCAAAGGGGAGCTGGGCAAGAACAGACAACCCCAATGCCGCGATGCCTAGGGTGACAAAAGAGTTGAGGACTTGATTGACCGTAAGCATCTCGGCAATCCCTTGGCTGGTCACCTCACCTATTTGCGGGGATGTCCATGAGCCTAGCCCCTCTGGCAGGGGAGCTGGGATGGGCTGGCTTTGCCAAGCTTCTAGGTCGCGCTGAAACTGGCGGACGGCTGGGGGGATCTGGCGCATCGATCGCACGGATGTGGGCACGAGGGTGAACACCCCTGCCTGCTCTCCATCTTGCCAATAGAGACCTACCGTGGGCGATCGCCACCAGCCCTGGGTGCCGGGACGGCGCTGGATTTGGGTGATTTGATCGGCTCGTAGACAAAAGTGGGTTTGCTCTCCAGCATAGTAGAGGCGATCGCCCACCCACCAGACAAAGCCCAGATCCCAGTTATAGAACCCCTCATAGATGCGAGGATTTGCGCCGGGAGATAGGCCCACAAAGCGCCCACCCCAGGCATCAATCGGTAATCCTTGGTTCTGCAGTCGTTCTCCTAGCTGTTGCTCTAGCTTGCGATACCCCAGAAGCGGCATCCAGTTGATCACCGCCAGTACTACCCCAAAGGTGGCGATCGCCCCCAGGATCATGCCCAGCCAGGCAAGACCACCGGTGAGTTGCCAGGTGTTGATCAGAATAGCGGCTAGGGTTGGCGTTAGGGTAAGGACAAGCAGCAACGAACGAGATAGGCGAGTTGTCACCCGTTGCTTAAAGGTCGTGGAGAAGATCGGCACGGCATCGGTCACCGCTGTGGGCAGGGAGTAGGTGTCTGGAGATTCATCCGATTCTGCCAGCCATTCATCCAGATGCTCGGGGGAAACGTCGTAGCGGGAGGCGATCGCTGCGGCCCGTCGCCGCATGGAGGGATGGGTGAGCAATAGCTCCTGTCGCTTGCCCCATTCCAGGGGCATTTGGTTGAACTGCGCTAGCTTGGCCAAAGCAGTGATCATCGCCTTAGGATTGCCCGTGAGCAACACGGCCTGCACATCCGCCTGATGTTCATGTCGGCGGGAGGTGAGGTAATAGGCAAGTAGCGAAACTACAAGGGTGACTGGCAGCCAGGGAAAACCTGGCAGCACCAGCGTTGAGATCATAAACGTGATCAAACCACAGCCTATGGCTGCCCAGAGCCAAGATCCCTGGAGCGACTGATGGTGTCCATACTGCAGATGGGCTAGTTCATGGGCCACGACGGCATCCACCTCATCCTTGGTGAGCTGCTCCAGTAACGACTGGGTAAACATCACCTGACCGCCCTGCAACGCAAAAGCATTGACCATCTTATTGCGCCCCCTAGGCAGGATATAGACTTGGTTGAGCTTCACGCCGGTAGGTTTTGCCAAGTCAAAAATGCGATCGCGTAGATCTCCCATGCTCAGAGACTGCACCGTCAGGTCTTGAGATGTCATCAACCACTGCATCAGCACCACTCGGCTGACCACAGCCAGGATCATCCACACCACCCCTAGCCGCAAGGCACCGGTAAAAAACCAGTCTCGTATGCCCGCTATCACAAACATCAGGGGTAGAAGAACCTGGATCTGCTCTAAAAGACTTTGCTGAATGAGTTCGAGCCGGCTCCAGTCCTGCTGCCCGATATTCCGAAAGACAGGATAGGACAGAGCATAGCTGAGGACATTCACCAATAGGGGTGGAGCCACAAACATCAGACTGGTGCCCCAAGTAGTAGACAATAACCAAGCCCAGCGATCGCCGATTAAACTGACTATCATCAGCGTATCGAAACTCAGCAATAGCACCAGCCAACTGATCCAAACGGCAGAACTTAGCAATCCCAGCCAATACTGATAGCTAAACCACGTCGTAGCTGCTTGATCAGGCGCAACCTGCAGGGCATGGTGTCGCATCCAGAGGATGAGCCCAAGGGGTAGCAAGATGAGAGCGATCCCTAGACTAGCCTGCAGGACGATAGTGGACGTCTGGTAGCCTATTTGCAGCGTTAGAGTTTCGGGTAAGTCAGAAAGCGCAAAGACTGTGTTGTAACTCGTAGAACTAGCATATCTGAGGCGATCGCCCAAGGCTGGCGTCACCACGAGCTGGCCAACGGTTCCATACATCCCCACTTGCAGTGTCGTGATCTCCAAGGCCTGCAGCGGTTCTTCAAGGGCAGAGAGATTCAGGGTGACGATTGACTGCCAGGAACTAAGAGGGCTGCCGGGACGCTGACAATTGACCCTGATCGTTGACCATCCGTTCCTTGTGTTCACTGTTACATCAGAAGAAGCACAATCGAGCCTTTGGGGAAGTTGGTCGGCGATCGCTTGCTCCTCCGCCCCCAACGAGTCCTGATCAGCGTCTGGTAAAGGCACCTCCACCGTGAGAGACATGAAAACCAACTCTAAATTGGTGATATTTACGGATAAATAGGCAGAGGGGGTATCATAATCATACCCTCCATAATCGTCCCAATCTTGGGCAAGGCTACGACTGCCCCAACTGCCTAAGCACCATGCTAAAGCGATGGCGATTAAGGCGATGCCCAGCCAAGCGTGACGCGATGAAATGGGGCGCGATCGCCGTGAACGTTTTGACACAACGAACCTCCTAGAGGGGGCTATCCCTGAAACTCTGACCATGACTGGATGTGTATGAGTAGATGTGGATGAGTTGCTGATTGAAGGACAAAACTTCTGGGATCCTGATGCTCTCGGAGGTTGGGTTGGCGTCAGCGTAACCCACTGGAACCTAATCTGGGAATGGGTTTCACGTTGCTCAACCCAGCCTACGCAAAACGATTTGTCCGCCAACCAGATTTGGAACGGGAGCATCCCAGTTTCGCAAGTTGACCCACCCTTCGGGAAGCGCAAGCTCTACATCCCCCAACCCCTTCTCCCAAAAAAAGGGAGAAGGGGAGCCGGATTCAAAGTCCCTCGCCCGACTTGGGAGAGGGATTTAGGGTGAGGGTTACAAAAGTGGGATGCACCCATTGGAACAGTGATGATGGGGCGATCGCCTGGTAGCCCTCGCTGATGATGTGCGCCTAGACCTTAACCCATGTTTTAGGCAACGACCTCACTAATGTTACGAACTTGTTAATATCCTGAATCGAGATAGGATGATGGCAGCCTTGCCCTACCAAGGATAGGGTCTCCTTTGACCTGTACACCCATCGACTGACTCAGGACTTATGGCCAAAGTATTTGATCAGATTACCCAGAATCTCCAGCATTTTATTCAGCAACAGTCGTTGTTTTTCGTGGCCACCGCCCCCTTATCTGCTAGCGGACATATCAATCTTTCTCCCAAAGGACTGGATAGCTTTCGCATTCTGTCACCCACCCGCGTTGCCTATCTCGACCTCACCGGCAGCGGCAATGAAACCTCAGCCCATCTTCAAGAAAACGGACGGATCACGATTATGTTTTGCGCTTTTCAGGGAGCGCCGCTGATCCTGCGACTTTATGGAACTGGGCAAACCCTGTTACCCAGCACCCCCGATTGGGATGCTACGCGATCGCTGTTTCCTGAGATTCCAGGTATGCGACAGATCATTGTGGTCGATCTCGATCGCATCCAAACCTCCTGCGGGCAAGGTGTACCGCTCCTTAGCTACGATGGGCAGCGAGATTCCCTGGTGCAGTGGTCTGCCAAGAAGGGGGTCGAGGGGTTAGAGGCCTATCAACAGCAAAAAAATCGGGTCAGCATTGATGGACTACCGACGCCCCTGGCCGGGCGATCGCCCTCAGATTCTCCCTAGCCTCGATGGATTGCGATCCGGATGGGGCATTCTAAGGTTGGTATGGGTGCAAAGAACCGCCCAAGGAATCCCTTGTGATGATTTGCGGCACTCCATCTTCCCACTCGCTATACTGGACGCACCGAGCAGAGCAATAGCATGAACGATCTCTTCAAAGGCTTCGAGCAACTGCTGGAACTGGCCAAGACCCTAGAGGAAAAGGCTGAAAAGGGCGAACTCAAGACGGATATCCGCATCAATTCCCGTTCGATGAGCAGCATTCCCCGCCAGGGCAATATCCCGAATGATATTGGCACCAGTCGCATTCGCACCAATTCTAGCGGCCATGAGGATGAGGGCGATCGCGTTTTGGTGACGCCGCCGCCTGGAGATGACTCGGAGAGCGCTGATCTGCCCGACGCGTCCCTGCAGGATGTGGGCGGTCTGGGTGAGGTGCTGCGGGAGCTGCGGGAGCTGATCGAAATTCCCCTGAAGCGTCCTGATTTATTGAAGAAGCTAGGATTGGAGCCAACTCGGGGTGTCCTTCTAGTTGGGCCACCGGGAACCGGGAAGACCTTAACCGCTAGGGCGATCGCCGATGAATTGGGCGTCAACTACATCGCGATTATTGGCCCTGAGGTGATGGGCAAATATTACGGAGAAGCTGAAGCTCGTCTGCGCAGCATCTTTGAAAAAGCAGCGCGATCGGCTCCTTGTTTGGTGTTTATTGACGAAATCGACAGCCTCGCGCCCGATCGCGCCAAGGTGGAAGGGGAAGTGGAAAAGCGCCTCGTGGCCCAGCTTTTGGGGCTCATGGACGGCTTTGCTAAAACCGAAGGCGTGATTATCCTTGCGGCAACCAATCGCCCGGATCACCTCGACCCCGCCCTGCGCCGTCCCGGCCGCTTCGATCGCGAGGTGCAGTTCCGGGTGCCGGATCGGGATGGTCGCTTAGAAATCCTCACCATCCTCACTCGTGCCATGCCGCTGGATGCATCGGTGGATCTGGGGGCGATCGCTGACCTAGGAGTGGGTATGGTCGGTGCCGATCTAAAAGCTCTCTGCCAGAAAGCCGCCTACTCCGCCCTGCGACGACAGGTGCCCACCTTGACGGCTCCCATTCCCGATACCATGACCATCACCCACGACGACTTCCTGCAGGCGATCCGCGAGATTCGTCCTGCGGTCTTACGGTCGGTGGAAGTGGAATCACCGAATACCCATTGGGATGACATTGGTGGACTGCAGGAGGTGAAGCAGCGGCTGCAGGAATCCGTTGAAGGAGCCTTGCTCTACCCCGAACTCTATGCCCGCACCAAGGCAACTGCACCCCGAGGGATTTTGCTCTGGGGGCCACCGGGAACCGGGAAGACGCTGTTGGCCAAGGCGATCGCTTCCCAGGCCCGCGCGAACTTCATTGCCGTGAATGGCCCGGAATTGCTCAGCCGCTGGGTGGGTGCAGCGGAACAGGCGGTGCGAGAACTCTTTACCAAAGCTCGCCAAGCCGCGCCCTGCGTCATCTTCATCGACGAACTTGACACCCTCGCTCCGGCACGGGGCAAGTTTAACGGCGATTCCGGCGTCAGCGATCGCGTTGTGGGGCAACTTCTGACCGAACTGGATGGCCTACAAGGCTGTCCTAATGTGCTGCTGGTGGGGGCTACCAATCGCCCTGATGCCTTAGATCCAGCCCTGATGCGTGCTGGACGGTTAGATCTGCAACTGAAAATTGACCTACCCGATGCCGACAGTCGCCTAGCCATCCTTCAGGTTCACAACAGCGATCGCCCTCTGCAAGACGTCGATCTAGCCCAGTGGGCCGCCTGCACGGCAGATTGGAACGGCGCAGACCTAGCCCTGCTCAGCAATCAAGCTGCCCTAGAAGCTATTCGCCGCTACCGAGCCTTGCAGCTTGATGATCCCACCCTAGTATCGATTACCACCGCTGACTTTGAGCGGGCTCATCTGGCCCTTGAACTCCAGAAGCGATCGCTCTAGTACCGGAAGACAGAAGAACGAAGACAGAAAAACGAAAAGGAATCCAGGACACACAACGTAACCCACCTCAGCACATAGGCGGGTTACTTACACCTCAGAGTACTAGACTTCTTCCACCACCGATGTGGGCTTCGTACGTTTGCCGCGATTGGCTGGGTTGAGAGCATTCTCCAGCCAGCTAAAGCCTTGGGATAGCACCACCACCATCACCAAATACACCAGGGCAACGGTGCCAAAAATCTCAAAAGAACGATAATTTGTCGCTACGACCAACTGCCCCCGGCGGAACAGTTCTTCATAGCCAATGATGGCGACCAAGCTCGTATCTTTGAGCAGGGTAATAAATTCATTGCCCAGGGGCGGAATAATCCGGCGGAACGCTTGGGGAAAGATGACATAGCCCATGGTTTGCGTAGGACTCAGACCAAGGGATTCAGACGCTTCCCGTTGCCCCATCTCAATAGACTGAATGCCCGATCGGACAATTTCAGCAATGTAGGCCGTTGCGTTCAAACTTAGCGCCAAGATGGCTGCCGCTGGTCGGCTAAAGCTAAATTGGGAACCCATGCTTTGAATGAGTGACGGCACACCAAAGTAAACCACGAAGATTTGCACCAGGAGCGGCGTTCCTCGGAAGAAATCCACGTAGATGCGAGTGACAATCCGCACCGCTGGAATGGGGGACAGGCGAGCAATCCCCATCAACGACCCGCCAATTAAGCCAAAAAAGATGGCGATCGCCGTGAGTTGAACGGTAATCCCGGCTCCAACCAAGAGGTTGGGAAGGGCATCTAGAATAACGTCTAGTCTCATGGTGTTGAATAGTGTTTATGACGGCGGAGTTTTCACGAAACAAGGATGGCGATCAGGGAAAAGCCGAAGCCCTAGGAGACCGTCCATCCTACCTGGTTGACTGACCATCGAAGTCCCCCACCCCAAACTCTCCCATGTTGCTAGAGGGGCTAGGGAGAAGGGGCTGGGGACTTGGGGGAACGATGGGTCTGGGACGTGCCTCTGAGGATGATTCAAGCCTCGACGTTTCCCATGCAATCCACATCCAAACCGATCAAATCTAAACCAGGTTTACAACGGAGCCTCTTCCGGTAGCTCCGGCGGCTCCGCGCCAAACCAGGTTTGGAAAATCTCGGCATAGGTACCGTTCTCGATAATGGTGGCCATGCCAGAGTTGACCCGCTCTAGGTTGGGCGACCCCTTGGGAAGGGCAATCCCGTAGTACTCTTCCGTCACCAGTTCGCCAATCACCTTCAAGCCAGGAATATTGCCGCTCGCGATCGCATCTAGGGTCACCGGTGCGTCATTAATCACCGCATCGGCGTTGCCGTTGGCCAATTCTTGGAGAGCCAAGGGCGCTGAGTCAAAGGTGCTGACCTGAGCATTGGCAATACCGTTAGCTGTCTCTGCCCCCGTGGTGCCGATCTGAACAGCAATCCGCTTGCCTTCGAGGTCATCAATGGAATTGATATCTGTGTTGCTCTCTTGAACAGCGATCGCCAACCCAGCCGCGATATAGGGTCTGGAGAAATCTACCGTTTCCAGACGAGCGGCGGTAATGGTCATACCACTAATGGCTGCGTCCACCGTGTTGGACTGTAGAGCTGGGATAATGCCATCAAAGGGGAGACTTTGAAACTCCACCTCGAAGCCTGCCGCCTCGCCGATGGCATTCATCAAATCAATATCAAAGCCAGCTAGACTGCCGTCCTCAGCTTGAAATTCAAAGGGCGGAAACGCTGGCTCGGTCGCCACCACTAAGCGATCGCTGCCACCGCCGGCTGCATCACCTGCGGGGGTACTCGTGTCGCCACCGCCACCACAGGCGGCGATCATCACAACACAAACCAAGCCAACCAAAAACTGACGTAAAAATCTAAATCGTGTCACTCGAACCATAGTCAACATTCACTTCAATACATTTTGTTTACGAGAACAGCTTTCCTAGAAGGCGTTCTGTGATGTGTACTTAACCAACGATGCACGTGATCCTGGCATAAAAGCAAGGTCAGCCATCCGATCATTAATCGGATCATTGTACAGGGTTTGTTGAAACTAGTTCGTAGCCAATACGGCGATGTTATGGGGCTAAGTATGGTAGAACTGCTACAGTGCTGTTACTATACCCGTGCTAAAATCCTGATTGTCTTAAGGTTTTCAGAGATGAAGCGGCCAGTATAGTGCAGCGATAACCACTCACAGAGACAACTACGGTGTGCCATGGTCAAGGTTAGCGATCGCCAAATGCCTGCTGTACTTTTCGAAGATGTTAAAAAACGGTACGGCGATTTACAAGTTTTAAATGGCATTAGCAGCCAGATCGCACTGGGTGAAGTGGTGGCTATCATCGGCTCCTCAGGCTGTGGGAAAAGTACCTTGCTGCGCTGCATTAACCGTCTAGAAGCTATCAACGGTGGTCGGCTAATCGTCAACGGCATAGATATTTCGTCACCCACTCTGCCCAACCAAGAACTGCGCCGTCTACGCACCAACGTCGGCATGGTGTTCCAGCAATTTAACCTCTTTCCCCACAAAAGCGTTTTAGATAACCTAACCCTAGCTCCCCAGAAGGTCTTGGGACAGTCTAAGTCTGAAAGCAAGCAAACAGCTTATTTTTTTCTGGAGAAAGTTGGCTTGGCAGAAAAAGCCGGTGCTTATCCCGATCAGCTTTCTGGTGGACAAAAGCAACGGGTGGCGATCGCCCGGGCCCTGTGCATGAAGCCCCAGGTGATGCTCTTTGACGAACCAACCAGCGCCCTTGACCCAGAGCTGGTGGGAGAAGTGTTGCTGGTGATGAAACAACTGGCAGAAGAAGGGATGACCATGGTGATTGTCACCCACGAAATGCAATTTGCCCGCGAGGTAGCCGATCGCGTCATTTTCCTCAACAAGGGCTATATCGAAGAAGAAGGATCGGCGCGGGAGGTGTTGACTAATCCCCAAAGCGATCGCCTACAGACCTTCCTCAGCCGCATGAGTTTTGCAGCGGTTTAGCATGGGTTTGCCAAGGAACCCTAGCTAAACTAGTCCTTTGAAATAGCCCTGAATCAGTTGAGCGATCGCTACCACCTCCAGCATGGCGTAGGTAAAGGCATTAGCAACCCAAAAGGACTGATTGACTTTGCGCCGATCCAGCGTTTTCAATCTCCATCGTCCTAGCCATGACTCAATGGCTACGGAGAGGAAAAACATGGGAATGAGGGTCACCATAATCTCCAAGGGGAGCAGGGGAAATGCGCCCAGGGGAATGAAAATTGCAGACTGAAATAACATGTGACTGAGAATGGTGATCGCCACCAGGAGCGCAATCCCTCCACCCAGAGTAGAGATAAAATTACCCATAAAGGATATGTATAGGGTGAGCGGAATACTGATCTTTAAGTATTTTCTGTGAACATAGGCTTCGATCGCCACGATAGGGATTAGGAGCAGAATTTGATATGTAATGCTCTGAGCGAATAAAGGAATACCTGAGTTTGCAAGGTAAAATGATGAGTTCAGATGCCAGGTCAGGTTAAACGCTAGTGAAACCATGGATGATCACAGGGTTGTTATAGACTGGTCATAGGATACACCAAGTACTCTGAATAGATGCCGAACGTTGCTTGGTCTACAGATGTTGACGGTTATGCCAGACAGC
>RECH01000015.1 GCA_007694125.1 Leptolyngbya sp. DLM2.Bin15 | reverse complement strand
GGGCGATCGCTTTCTTGGCTTCATGGATTGCAAAACTCCTGAGCCGTTCCGCCTCACGCCTCATAGAGTCACAGCCTCGCGCAACACGCGATCGCGAATCCGCTCCTTCAACATATCCACTGTTGCGATATCCACCTTGCAGTTTAGAAGCTGTTCTAAGTCCAGCAACAACCCACCCGGAAACCAAGGCGTGATGTTCTCCAAATCGTAATCCACCAAAAAATCAATATCGCTCTTTTCGGTTGCTTCTCCCCGTGCCACTGACCCAAACACTCGCACGTTGTAAGCGCCATGTTTTTCAGCGATCGCCAGAATCTGCGATCGGCGATCGTACAGGAGTTCCTTGATGCCTAAGCCCGTCGTGCTCGTCATGCTTTTACATTCCCAACATGGTTAAGTTTTATCGAATCGCTACGTCTAGTGTCGCATTTTTAGCCAACTGCTCCTCCAGTGTCTTTGTCAACTGCTGCATCTTTTCCTCAAACGGCGATTCATAACGTCACCCCGGCGATCGCCCCCTACAAAAAAAGGGACTGTGCCGTTCACCAGTCCCCCCAAGCTTATCTGAATTGTAACTGGCTACTGCAATGCCCGCATTTGCTCTAATGTGTCGCGATAGCGGCCCGCCATACCCATCTCGCGGAATAAGGTAGAAGCGGTTTCAAAGTCTTGCATGGCTGCATTGAGATTACCCAACTCCACCTGCAATAAAGCACGGCCGTAGTAGGCATCGCCAAGGCGAGGATTGTTGGCGATCGCACTCGTGTAGTCTGTAATGGCTCCGGCGATATCGCCCATGCCGGCCCGCAGAGAACCGCGATCGAGATAAGCACGAGCGTTGGTGCCATCTAGGGCAATCACCTGGGTGAGGTCGGCCATGGAGCCGCTGGTATCGCCCAGTGCTAACCGAGCATTGGCACGGCCTTGGTAGGCTTCGGCATAGTTTTCCTGGCGCTGAATGGCAGCATCAAAGTTGTTGAGGGCATTGCCAGCATCGCCGATACTGAGGTATACGTCACCCCGAGCTTTGTAGGCAGCGGCGTAGTTTTCCCGGATGGCGATCGCTTGACTGAAGGCCGCGATCGCTTCGGCGGGGTTATTGGTAGCGGATAAGACTAAGCCGCGCCCCATGTGGGCTTCTGCATAGTTGGGATTCAGGGCTAGGGCAGAGTCATAGTCACGGAGGGCAGCAGCTAGGTTGCCCCCCGCCGAAAAGACATAGGCTCGGTTGAGGTAAGCTCTTGGGGAATTGCGATCGAGGCGAATGGCTTCATTAAAGTCCGCTGCACTTGCCTCTAGATTGCCTGCATTGTAGTACGTGATGCCTCGGTTAATATAGGCTTCGGTGTAGCGAGGGCGGAGGGCGATCGCTTGGCTGTAGTCGGCGATCGCTGCGTCGCGGTTGCCGAGGGCTAGCTGGCTGGAGCCTCGGTAGACGAAGGCTTCTGGATAGTCTGGCTGTAGGGTAAGGGCTTCATCAAAGTCGCTGAGGGCCAGGCGATGTTCACCCATGCTGGCATAAAGAATGCCACGGTAGAGGTAGCTAAGAGGGGCGGAGGGATCGAGGCGCAGGGCGTCTTCAAGGTCGGCCATGGCCTCGGAGTAGCGCTCTAGGCGGGTATAGACATTGCCGCGCCCTTGATAGGCCAGGATGTTATCTGGATCGAGGGCGATCGCTTGGTTGAAATCTGCCTGAGCATTTTGCAGATTATCCAAGGCCAGGTAGGCCGTACCCCGTGCGGCATAGGCTGGGGCGTAGGACGGATCGAGGGCGATCGCTTCGGTAAATTGAGCGATCGCCCGTTCATAATTGCCTCGGTCTAACTCGCTAATCCCTCGGCGGTAGTTGGACTCAGCCGGGGAGGGGGCTGGTTGCACGGCGGGAGGCGTTTCCTCCATCGTTTGGGCGGTACTGGGCAGGGAGCCTCCAGCTACCCACATTGCCATACTCAGTACAGAAACGGAAATTAGTTGGTAGTTCATCGCGCGTCCATTGGGTAGATTAATGGGGTTGACACTGACACATCCCACAGCTCAGTAGATATGGGGCACATAATCGGTCATGCATCAGACCATACATTAGCCCCCATCGTGCCACTACAATAGCCAACCTTTGATAAAGCTGCATCCCTTTGCGTCTGGATCTCAGTCGCCAACCTATGTAGACGGATAAAAGCAAGACGGAAGTTCCACCTCTAGTTCGCCGCCTAGGGGCGATAGGGGCGATCGCCTGCGCCCATCGCGCGGTACTCCAGATGAAAGCTACACTATGAACAACACAATGCCTTCCTATTCTGGGTACCAACTGCCGATGGATTGAGTCAGGGTCACTGTAAGCATTAATACTGCCAGCATGAATGGTTTACGGTTTGTCTAGTTGCTTGTCCTTGCTCTGTTATATTGCCCCTCAAACGCTATGTCCTCATCATTCCGCTTCAGCCAGTTAAAACTGGGCTCAAAATTTTCTGCCCTTCTGCTCACGGTGTTTATTTTGGGAAGTGCGATCGGTGGGTTGGTGTTATCCAATGCTCTGCAACACAAAGCTGAAAACCAGGTGGCTGCTCAGGGATCAGTGTTGCTGCAAACCATCGACTCAGTACGAAACTATACAGATCGAGAAATTCGGGAACTGCTGCAGGCCCCCCTCGGTGAGGATGAATTTCTGCCCCAGACGGTACCCTCCTATTCGTCCCGCCGGGTCTTTGAAATGCTGCATGAGCAAGCAGGATTTAGTGACATTGCCTACAAAGAGGCCATGTTTAACCCCACCAATCCCATGGATCAGGCGGATGACTTTGAAATGGATCTGATTCAGTTCTTTCAGAAACACCCTGAAAAACGGGAGATGTCAGATTTCCGCACCCTGCCGGTTCAGGGCTCCTTTTTCTTTAGCGCTCGTCCGATCGCCATTCAAAACCAAAGTTGTCTAGAATGCCACGGCCGCCCAGACGATGCGCCCCGGGCCATGCTAGATCTCTACGGCCGTGAGAATGGCTTTGGCTGGGAATTGGGCTCTATTGCTGGGGTGCAGGTGGTCTATGTGCCGGCGGATGAGGTGTTTCAGGCTGCTCGTCAATCCTCGGTGATGGTGATGGGTGTGTTTGTGGGGGTGTTTGCGATCGCCATCCTAGCTCTGAATAATTTGCTCAAACCCGCGGTCATTCGCCCCATTCAAGATCTAGCTCGGGTGTCTCAGCAGTTGACCAGTGGTGAAACCGATCAATCGGAGGAGCTGCGTACCCATCAAGAGCGCCTAGAAACGGTGGCGACGCGAGGGGATGAGCTAGGGCAATTGGCGAAAATCTTCCAGCGGATGGTGCAGGAAGTGGTCACCCGCGAGAAGCAACTCAAGGAGCAGGTGAAGGCGTTGCGCATTGAAATTAACCAAGCTAAACGATCCCAGGAAGTGGCGGAGATTACGGAAACAGACTATTTCCAAGATTTGCAGGCCAAGGCTAAGCAATATCGACGGCGGAATCAAGATAACAAGCCCGCAGATTCATCAGAATGACGGCTCTTCGACGTTGCTCAATTGCTCAATGCTCAATTGCTCAACGCCTGATG
>RECH01000016.1 GCA_007694125.1 Leptolyngbya sp. DLM2.Bin15 | reverse complement strand
CCCATGATCTGGAATTCATTCTAGAGGTATGCGATCGCGTCTTAGTCATCAACAACGGGCAATTGGTAGCCGATGGCCCGGCTGTTGACGTGATGGGCCAGGCTGAGTGGATGGAGAGCCACGGTCTCGAAAAGCCCCACTCTCTCACCCATCGTTGACCCATCTTGATTGGCTTTCAAAGCCCTGCGCCCGCCCTGGGAGAGGGGTTTGGGGAGAGGGGCTTCAGGGTTTGTTCGTTAACCAGTCCTGATAAACTGAGCGTAAACGATTGATCAGACCGATCAGGATGTGACGCTATGACCTATCAAGCCTTCCCTCAGCTTCGATGTCCCCGTTGGAGACCTCAGCGATCGCTGCCTCAAGTACTGGGCTGGCTGCTGGCCCTTGTCATCGGCTTAGGACTGCTTCCTGGAGGAGCGATCGCTGCTCCCGCACCCACCACGGTGCATATAGATCTGGGCACCTCCGCCGATGAACTTACCTTTGTGCCCAACCACCTAGACTTCCAAACCGGCACCCTCTACAAGCTGGTGCTGGATAATCCTAGTCCTGAGAAACACTACTTCACCGCCAAAGACTTCGCCGATGCCATTTGGACGAAGAAGGTGGAAGCGGGCAATGTGGAAATCAAGGGCGCGATTCATGAGCTAGAACTGCGCCCCGGCACCACCGCCGAATGGTTTTTTGTTGCCATGAAGCCCGGCGAGTATGAACTCCGCTGCGTGATTCCGGGGCATGCGGAAGCGGGCATGGTCGGACGGTTGACGGTTACAGAGTAGGCACCAGTTCGCCACTAGGCTGATTCAGGCGTTCTAGCAGATCTCCTAACTCCTGTTGATAGCGACCGTAGCTGGCCCAATCGCCTTGCTGCAAAGCGTTCTGAGCATTTTGGTAGGCCGTGAGGGCATCCTCCACTAAGGCGGGAGGGATAGGAATGCCCGTTGTTTCGGTATCAGGCTGAGCCCCAGCCGCTGGAGCAGGACTGCCGAAGATAGCGGCGATCGCTTCTTCTAGGGACGGTTCCATCACCACCTGTTCATCGTAGGCCAGGATCACCCGGCGCAGTTCGGGCAGGGCCCCCTGCTCGGCCCGCAGGTAGACCGGCTCTACATAGAGGAGCGATCGCTGGATAGGAATTACCAGCAAGTCGCCACGAATCACCCGAGATCCTGCCTGGCTCCAGAGGGTGAGCTGCTGGGAAATATCGGGATCTTGATCAATCCGGGCCTCGATCTGACGCGGGCCGTAGATCAACTCCTGCTTAGGAAATTCGTAGAGCAGCAGCTTGCCGTAGTGGGAGCCATCGGAACGTGCGGCCATCCAGGCGATCATGTTGTCGCGGCTGGCGGGGGTGAAGGGCAGAATCAGGGTAAATTCTGGGCCGTTGCTGTCGGGCAACTCCATGATCACGTAGTACGGCTCCATCACCTGCTGTTGTCCCTCGTAGGACTCTAGGGGAAAGCGCCAGACATCTTCCCGGTTATAAAACTCCTCCGGGTTGCTCATGTGGTACACCGCATACATCTGCGCTTGAATCTTGAAGAAGTCTAGCGGGTAGCGGAAATGGGCCTGCAGGGCAGCGGGAGCCTGATCGCGATCGCGAAACAGGTTGGGGAAGATCTGGCGATAGGTATTCAGCAGCGGATCGTGCTCATCTACCACGTAGAACTGGGGTACACCGTCGTAGGCATCGATCACCACCTTCACCGAGTTGCGAATGTAGTTGGTATTCGCCTGGAGCACCTGGCTAATATTGCTACCCTGAAACGACTGGGTAAAGCCTGGGCTGCGGGCTACCGGGGCTGCATAGGGGAAGCGATCGCTGACGGTGTAGGCATCGATGATCCACTGCAGCCGTCCATCCACAAGGCTGATATAGGGATCATTGTCGTAGCGCAGGAACGGCGCAATCTGCTGCACCCGTTCTAAAATCGGGCGGTGGTAGAGAATGCGCGACTCGGGGGTGAAGTAGTTGGAAATCAACACCGTGAAGTTGCCCAAATCTAGGGCATAGGCCAACCGGTGGAACCAGGTCGGAATGGGCACTCCCCCCAAGCCATCGTAGCGATTGGCTGCATTTTCCTCGCTGCGGGGATAGTCAAATTCATCGGTGCTGGTGCCCGTAAACACGTAGCTGTCAGTCATTTCGCCGTAGTACAGCCGGGGTTGGGTAATCTCTAGGCTGGTGTTAGAGACCGGTGGAATGTCTTGAATGAGAAATTCGGGTAGCCCATTACGGGTGACGCGATTCACCGGACTCATCACCGCTCCAAACCCATGGGTATATTTCAGCCGCTGGTTCACCCAGGTTTGTGCCTCCGCGGGCACGCGGCTATAGTCCAACTCCCGAGCCGCCAGCATCACCTGCTGGTAGGTGTCGTCTAGGGTGTAGCGATCCACATCGACGTCGCTGAAGTGATAGTACAGGCGGATTTCCTGTAGTTGCTGGTAGGTAGATAGCAGCGGGCGATAGTCCCAAAGGCGAATATTTTGCAGGGTAGATTGATTGGCGGCGATCGCTGCTTGATCCAGTTGATGTTCCACCGGATAGTCTTGCCGCTCCACCGTTTCTAGGTTGTAAGCTTTGCGGGTTAGGTCAATGCTATGGGCAATGTAGGGCGCTTCCTTGGTGAGTTCATTGGGTTCCACGATAAACTGCTGCTGGAACCAGGGATATAGACCGCTGACCAAAACCAGGGCGAGTACATAGACACCGATGCCAAACACCGGCAACGCAACGCTGCGCTGCCAAAGGGAGGCTATGAACAACCCGGCTAAGATCAAGGTGCTGATGCCCATAAACCAATAGGCTGAAAGCCGCGCATGGACATCGGTAAAGCCTGCCCCATAGACGACGCCATCAGCGGAATAGAGCAGCTCGTAGCGCTCTAGCCAAAAGCCCGCCGTCACTGTCAGGGCGATCGCTGCCAGCAGCAGGCTCAGGTGAATTTTGGCACTGCCGGTGACCAGATGTTGCCAGCCCCGCCCAATACTCAGCTCACCCTTGAGGCTATAGACCGCCACGACGAGCACCAAGCTCCACAGCCCCAGGGAAAGCGCCACCTGCTGCAGCCATTGGTACAGCGGCAGGCGAAAGAAGTAAAACCCTACATCTTGCTGATAGATAGGGTCTTGGATGGCAAAGCTGGAGGGATTGAGGTATTGCAGCACCGTCTCCCATGCGCCGCCGCTGGTGGTGGCGGCGGTGAGGGCCAGAAATAGGGCCAGGGCGATCGCCACCACATTGGGCAGCGCTTCACTGCGAGGATTCCAGCGCCCGCTTTCCACCAAGACCCGAAAAATGCGATGGCGGGTGAGGTGCATGGCCCAGAAATAGTTGCCTAGGAGCACCACCAGGTAGAGCCCCAAGAGCCCGAACCAAAGACCAATTTGCCAGGTGAGCCTTGTCCAAAAGACCTGAGAAAATCCCACAGCTTCAAACCACCATGATTCGGTGAGCATATGCACCAAGCTGGCTACGCTGATGAAGCCAAGAAATAGTGCAATGATGATGAAGGTTGAAGCTGTGGACGAATGTTTCATGTTTTTTCAACAATGTCTCAACGATAGACA
>RECH01000018.1 GCA_007694125.1 Leptolyngbya sp. DLM2.Bin15 | reverse complement strand
CGTACAGTCAGCGATCGCCTTTACCCAACCCCAGGACGCGATCGCCCCTGCTGACCTACAGCACTCCCTCAGCGAAACTTAGGGTTGGTAGCCAGACAGCTAGGTGGCTAGGGCGTAGAACCTTCCGCCACCTCAGGCAGCCATACCACCAAAACCGTGCCTTGCGCAGCCTGGGGCAGCGGGGAAACATGATCGCCTTGGGGGTGCCATGCCGTAAGGGGACTGTAGACCTGTAGCTTGCCCCCCATCTGGGTGACCAACTCCTGAGCGATCGCTAGACCTAGCCCTGTGCCGGGAATATCTGTGTGGGCCTGGATACCGCGATAGTGGCGCTCGAAGATATGCTCCACATCCTCGGGGGGAATACCTGGCCCCGTGTCGGCAATGGTGATCGCCTGCAGGGTGCCCGTGGGGGTTCCATGGCGATCGCCCACCCACACCCACACCTGTTCATGGGCTGGCGTATATTTCAGGGCATTGTCTAGAAGGTTATTCAGCACCTCCCGCAGGGCCTTGCGATCCGCGATGACGGCGGGCAGATCATCGGCTAGTTCAACATTGAGCTGAATCTGTCGGTCTTGGGCGATCGCTCCAGCACTCGGTAACAGGGGCGCTAGCACGTCGGTAACCGCACAACCCTCTAGGACTAGCTGCTGACCCGTTAAGGCGTTCTGAACGGGCAAACGAGCGGGTTCTAGCTGCCCTGCTGCCAGCCATGGCCCCGTCGAGTCATCCGTATCGTCCCAATCCAAGGCTTGCCCCTGATCCATCACGTCGTCAAACTGCTTGAGCAACTCCTCCAATCGCTGGCTTTCTTGGACAATGCTGTTGGCCAAACTGCGGTTTTTATCCTCCGGCAGCAGCCTGCGCCAGAGCAGCTTACCAAAGGTGCGCATGGCCGTTAATGGATTGCGGAACTGGTGCAAGAGATTACCCAACATCTCCCGCTGCTGGGTCTGAATCTGGCGTTGGCGCTGGAACTGCTGGGTCATCCACTGGGATCGCTGATCGAGGAGGCGAGCGATCGCCAAGGTCTGGGCAATATGCTCGACCTGGGTGCGTTCTGCCGTCTGCCAAGGGCGATCGCCCCGGGCCACCACCAGCGCCCCCAACACCACATTGTTGTGTCCTAGGGGCAAAATAACCTGGTGAGCAGGCTGTTTTAAAGGTTCTGGAGCCGGTAGGTCTCCATCTTGCCCTATGGTGCCTAAGCGCAGGACAGGGCCGCTCATGCCATCGATCCCGCCTCGGGAGGGCAGGGCCAACCGGGGCAGATCCCCCGACTCATGGCCGCTCTCCGTCAACCAGGTGAGTAAGCGCTCCGCCGACCAATCTCGCACAGCTTCGGGCATGGCCACAATTGGGCGGAGATTGGCGATCGCATTATCTGCCAAATCTTCGGTGAGGTAGACCACGCTGAGGGTTGCCCCCAACCCCTGACGAATCAGGGCCATTTGGGTCTCACACAACATCACATATTCATCGCTTGCCGAGATCACCATTCACAATCCCTAACCCTTGGGACAGGAGCCAGTCCCATCTGCATCGCTGAGCGATCGCTCCTAAAAAAAATCCTAGCGTGCAGCTCGATGCAATACCACCCAAGCCCTCCTAGAGGCCGATGACACAGCAACAAAACTAGGCATATACACTCAGCCTCTTAACACTTCGTTACTCAAGTCTTATAGGGGTGCGATCGCATAGAACGGTTGATAAGTCTAGATAGTCTGGGATGCTTAATAAAGAAATTGTGTAAAACCTTTAAATAAAGTTGAAATTTTAAACTCAAGTCGATATACTTTGCACGGTTTTTCTATTTTGTAGTGACGATTACACCTGTCGATCGAAAGAGGAGGTAAAAAGCTTGGCCAGAAGACGCAAGCGCAAGAGCCGTCGTCGCCAGGAGGGACGGAGAATTCTGGATTTAGTGCCCCAGTATAGCATTGAAAGCGGCGAGGACAAACCTGTTACGGCTGCTCGCAAGTTTATTCAGTCTGAAGGCATTTTGCCCCCAGCATTACTGCTGGTGAAGCGAAATGAACATACCACCGATCGGTACTTTTGGGCTGAGAAAGGTTTATTTGGGGCGCAGTACGTCGAAGAAAACCATTTTCTGTTTCCTAGCCTGCGCGATCCTGATGCTGAGGACGAGGAGGAGATCCCTGCCATGGTTGGGCATGGATAGCCCGATCTGGTGGTCTCAACCAGGTTTTGCACTCGCCTCTCCCCTAATGGCGTGCGTAGATCAGCCCATGTAGACCGTCGTTTGGGTTCCTTTCGAGGTCATTCAGAAATCCTAGCTGTTGGTGTGAAGGAGCACGTTAGGTATTTCCGGGTTTAACCACCGCACCTCCCTGAATCAAGCGGCATCAACCACAGCAATGCCCCGCTTTCTGAGTGTGGACGATCCATTCTGTGAGTTTCTAGGACTGCCTGCCCCACATAGCCGTCTTGCTTTTGTCGTTAAGCCTTTCGGTTCAGGGATCAGGAACGTCTATGATGTAAAACCAAATCCTACTGCTAATCGCACCTAACGTTCTCAACAGCCTAGGTGCGATTTTGCATGGGTGCGGCTGGCTTAATCAGCAGGGCGATCGCCCCACCGGGTGTGGAAAATCTTGTGTAGGGAATCATTAAGGAGATGCTTGACCGCAAAAAATTAACGTTAAGCTGAGCCTAGGTGATGCCGTGATCCCCTCAATCGTTACAAATGCATCTCACTCATCGGCATCCGACGACAGCCTTCTGCGACGTGGATATCACCTATCCTCACCCTAGGTTTGATTGCTATTTTGATTTTTTGATGTAGCCATGCACGTTTCCCAGCGCCACACATCCCCTGAACTAGAAACGCAGACTCGAATTCTCAAAGCTGCTCAGCGGTTGTTCGCCCGACGTGGCTACGACGGCACCACCACTCGTGATCTGGCCCAGGCGGCGGGGGTAGCCGAAGGTACCCTATTTCGCCACTTCGAAAACAAAAAAGCAATTCTAGTCGAAGTGGCCACTCAAGGCTGGATTGATATTTTGACCGATTTGCTCACCGAACTCAGCGAGATGGGCAGCTATAAAGCGATCGCCCAAGTGATGCGGCGGCGGATGCTGCATCTCCATGACAACGCCGATATTCTGCGGGTATGCTTCATGGAAGCGCAGTTTCACCCTGATTTGCGGGAGCGCATCCAAACCGACGTCATCGAAAAAATGACCGACGTTGCCGAGGCCTTCTTTCAAACTGCCATGGAACGCGGCACCTATCGCCCCATGAATCCGCGCATCGTGGCTCAGGTGTTCCTGGGGATGTTTACCGTTGCCGGGTTCAGTCAAGATAGCGTCATGAAAAATGGCTCGTCTCCCGCCGCCATGAAAGAAATGGCTGAGGGTATTGCCGATATTTTTCTCAATGGTGTCTTGGCTCCCAGCGATTCTCAGTAACGCTCCCCCAGCACCCGCCTGCGCTAGCATAAGCCCCAGAAGCTCTCGTCCCTTCTCTTCTGCACCATGCCAGCTATTGATATTTCTCCTGGGCGATCGCCCCTGACCTTGTCCCATCATCTCAAGCAGCGCCGCCAGCGCCT
>RECH01000304.1 GCA_007694125.1 Leptolyngbya sp. DLM2.Bin15 | reverse complement strand
TGTGGCTGACTGTGGCGAATACTGGGATGATCGGCCGCGATCGCCCCTGGGTTTCTTCCTTTAGTCTAAAGCGACTCGGTCTCTCACTTGCCAGAGTTTCGGGCACAATAAATAATGAAGGGTCTTGTGCGGTTGCGCAAGGGCCGATGTTGTCTATGGAAGCCCTATGAGTTTGTCTACGATTCGCCCTGCTCGGATTAGCCATGTGTTGCCCGACTCCATCGCCGCTGAGATTGGGTTTGCACCGGGGGATGCGATCGTATCCATTAACGGTCAAGCGCCGCGAGATTTGATCGATTACCAGTTTCTCTGTGCCGATGAGGTGCTGGATCTGGAGGTATTGGATGAGAAAGGGCGATCGCACCGGATTGAAATCGAGAAAGACTACGACGATGACCTAGGTCTGGCCTTTGAAACGGCGCTGTTTGATGGATTGATCCAGTGCAACAACCGCTGTCCCTTTTGTTTTATTGATCAACAGCCGCCGGGGCTGCGGGATACGCTGTATCTCAAGGATGATGACTACCGCCTCAGCTTTCTCTATGGCAGCTATCTCACCCTCACTAATCTAGGACAGCGGGAGTGGGATCGGATTGCCCAGATGCGTCTGTCGCCGCTCTATGTCTCGGTTCATGCCACGGAACCGGATATCCGCAGTCGGCTGCTGAAAAATCCCCGTGCCGGCCAGTTGATGGATCAACTGCGCTGGTTCCAAGAGCAGCGGCTGCAAATCCATGCCCAGGTGGTGGTTTGTCCGGGGATCAACGATGGTGACCATCTGACCCGCACCTTGACTGATCTGGCCTCGTTCCACCAGGGCGACCTGCCCACGGTGATCTCCGCAGCCGTGGTGCCGGTGGGCATGACCCGCTTCCGCCCCGATGAGGATGAACTAACGCCGGTGACGCCGGACATCGCCCGCCAAGTGATTGCCCAGGTGCAGGATCTACAAACCCAGTTCCAAGATCAACTAGACTCCACCTTTGCCTGGCTGGCAGACGAATGGTTTTTGATTGGGCAAGCTCCCCTGCCGCCGGAGTCGCACTATGAAGACTATCCGCAAATTGGCAACGGTGTGGGCTCCATCCGTCTGTTTCTCAAGGAGTTTGACGAGGTTGCTGTTGACCTCCCCGATCGCCTCCCCAGCCCGCGCACCTTCACCTGGGTGGTGGGGAATGCGGTGGAGACGGCTTTTCAGCCCCTGGTGCAGCGGCTAAACCAGGTTGATGGTCTTACGGTCAATCTTGTGGCGATCGCCAGCCGTTATTGGGGACAGGAGATCAGCGTTACGGGGTTAATTACCGGCCAGGATATTCAAGCGGTGTTGCGATCGCAGCCCTTGGGGGATGGCATCCTCCTGCCCACCCTGATGCTCAAGCATGGCGAAACGCGCTTTCTGGATGACAGTACGGTAGAGGAGCTGGCCCAAGCGCTGAAGACACCCATTTGGTTGATTGATGATCTAGATGCCCTGATCGATTGCTGTGGGGGCTTGGAGGGCGATCGCGTCACCTGCATCCGTCCAGAAGCGATCGCTGTATCCTAATTTTGTCCGGGGTTGTTCGTGCCTACCAGAAATTTGTGTCAAGGCTGGGAGTTTCTCCAAGAGGTAAGTTATGGTGTCCATAGAAGGGGCCTTGAGTCTTCTTGGAGAGGTAGGGCAGACTTCATCACTCCTTAACATGGGTTGGAAACTCAGCTTGATCCCGTCCTGATCAGGACGACCGCTTTGGAACTAGTGAACGATAGGCATGTAGTTGGATCACGGCAATTTTGATATTGTCCAGTTGCAACACTCCGTCAGCTCTGGAGACTTGAATGTTAATTGGTGGGCGATACGACATTATTCGATCGCTGGGTCGAGGCAGTTTCGGAAAAACATTCTTGGCTACCGACACGTTTCGACGCGGTAGTCCCAAATGTGTTGTCAAAAAATTTCAGCCCCAATCGACCTTGCCCTCCCTGCTCAGCCATGTGCGCGAGCTGTTTGAACAAGAGGCCCAACGCCTCTATGAACTCAGTACCCACGACCAAATTCCTAGGCTGCTCGATCACCTAGAGCAAAACGGTGAGTTCTATATTGTTCAGACCTTAGTGGATGGCAACGACCTCCGGCAGTCGTTTGCCTTGGGCAGCCGTTGGGATGAAAAAAGCGTGATATCGCTGATGCACGAAATTCTGGAGATTCTTGCGGTCGTCCATGGGCATCACATCATCCACCAAGACGTTGCTCCCCAAAATCTAATCCGCCGCTGGACGGATAAGCGGCTGGTGCTGATTGGGTTTGGCAATATGAAGTCCATCCGGAATATGATGCTGACGCCTGAGGGAACGCCCTATTTCACCCGTCCCGTAGGCACCTCGGGCTACATGCCTAAGGAGCAAATTGAGGGACAGCCGCAGGTGGCTAGCGATCTGTATGCGGTGGGAATGCTGGGTATCCAGGCCATGACTGGATATCTGCCCAACCAACTGCCGCGCCATCCCACCACCCTCAACATCGATTGGTATGACCAAGCGCCGGCCGTTAGTCCAGTGCTTCGGCGGGTATTAGATAAACTGGTGCGCTACGAGGTGGGCGATCGCTATCAGTCGGTTGCGGAGGTGATTGCCGATCTACCCGATCCGCCTACCCGCCCAGCGCCCAGCCCCATCCAGCCCATTGCTGTCAATATTGACCTAGACAGCTTGGTGGAAAAGCCGGTGCCGCCACCACCGCCCAAACGCCGCACGTGGAGGCTGGCGATCGCCCCGCAGTTTGCCTTTGTCCACGATTTTTCGGAAGGGCTAGCGGCGGTGGTCAAAGAAGGGCAACTGGGCTATATCGATCCATCGGGGGCGATCGCCATTCCCCCGCAGTTTGAGTTCAACTGGATCAATAGCCTGCAGGAAGGTGCCTATCAGTTCTCCGAAGGGCTGGCCCGGGTGGCGATTGGCCATGCCTGGGGCTATATCAACAAGCTTGGAACCATGGTGATTGCCGCTCAGTTTGACGGAGCTGAGAATTTCCATGATGGCCTGGCGCGGGTGGAGCAAAACCACCACTATGGCTACATCAACCCCCAAGGTGAACCGGTGATTCCGGTGCAGTATGAAAGCGCCGCCCAACGATTCAGCGAGTCTTTGGCCCATGTGGAATCGGATCAGCGCCATGGCTATATTAATGCCGTTGGACATTTTGTCATTGCGCCCCAGTTTGACAGTGCCGATCATTTCAACGAAGGGCTGGCCCGCATCACCCTCAACCATAAATATGGCTTCATCGACAAGACAGGGGCGATCGTCATCCCCGCCGAGTTTGACGTGGCCCACACCTTCCGCCAAGGTCTAGCTCGGGTACGCATTGACGAGCGCTATGGCTATATCAAACCCAATGGCGACCTAGCGATCCCCGCCCAGTTTGACGACACCTTTAGCTTCACGGAAGGTCTGGCCCTCGTGCGCAATCATGATCACTATGGGTTTATTGATCCCACAGGGGCGATCGCCATTCCGCTGCAGTATGAAGATGCCTACCCCTTTTCTGAAGGTTTAGCTGCGGTCAAGCTGGATCAAAAATGGGGCTATATCAACGCCCAAGGTAAATTTTTAGTTGAGCCCATCTACGAAGATGC
>RECH01000019.1 GCA_007694125.1 Leptolyngbya sp. DLM2.Bin15 | reverse complement strand
CCAGTGATCCCGCCAGCGTCCTAATTCAGCAAACTGTCCGCGCCCTAGAGAAAACAGGTCCCCCTTTTCGTAGGCAGTGTCAACAGTATGATCAGGTAAATAGCGGCGTAGCGGAACGGGTGTTCCTTGATCAAACAGAACTCTCATTAACTGGCTAGTTGATTCAATACTGTAAGTTCGTAATCAAGGAGATCTTCTACTTGATTACGACTCACGCCCGGAAACCATTCGAGAAACTGATCAATAGTTGCACCATCCTTCAGATTTTCAAAGAAGGCGGTCACAGGAACCCGAGTGCCGCGAAAGATCCAAACACCACTGACCTTGTCTGGTTCGCGCTCTAAGATGGCATCCAAAGCTGCACTGGGTGTTTGTTCGTGAGTCATAAACTGTCCAGGCTTTAGGAGATAAGACCCTTTGATCATCAGCTTACCCCTTGCAGACATAGGGGTACCACCGCACGAGGCAACAGGATCGCAATTCATCGCAAATTACCTAGTTTTCTGGTTTTCTGGTAAGCCAAACACGGTGGTTAATGCTTCAACCATCACATCTGTCATGGTCTGTCCCTGGAGCTTGGCCTGAGCTGCCCAATGCCGCCGCCAGGACTCTGGCACCTTGACGCACAAGTTAACTTGCTTCTCTTGAATCACTTCTGGCTTTATGGCTTCCTGGTCTTCTGGCTTACCAGACAGCTGGTTTTCTGGTTGAGCTTGCTTAGCCTGCTTGATAAGCGCCCCATACTTGCCACCCTGCTTCTCACTCATAACTTAGTACCTCCAAGATTTCTTTACCCAAAGCTTCGTAATCAAGCCAACCTAGACGATCACGCCCCGACAGAGCTGATATAGGTACACCAGCGAGGGCAGCTTTTTGAAAGCCAGCAGCACGGCGAATCATCGTGCGGAAGACAGGGATACCGTTTTCACTCAACTCAGCCCACATGGTTTCGCCTTCATGGCTGGGTCTAGGGGGCACGATTGTCAGTAAGGCTCGGTAAGTGGCTGTACCCAGATCATTAGCGGTCTGGAGCATTGGCCCGAGTGATACCACGTCAGGCGTTGTCGGTAAGATCAACAGGTCAGCACCATCAGCTAGCTCCTTGAGGTCTGAAGAATCAGGTCGGGCGGGAGTATCGATCACGATGTAGTCGCGCCCTTGCACAACTTTCATGGCCTTACGCTCATCAGCGACAAGGAAGGGCAGATGCCCACGTTCACTCCAAGCAATAGCCGTCCGATTAGGGTCGCCATCGACCAACACCACATCCCCCTGGCCACTGAGATAGGTGGCGACATGGATCGCGGTCATTGATTTGCCACAGCCTCCCTTGTAGCCAGTAACTGTGATGATCTTCATGAAATTACTCATTTATCTGGTTTGCTAGAAAACCAGATAACCAGATAGTAACACTGACTAGCTCCTCTGACTCAGGCAGAGGGCCAGAGTTCTTGGAGTACTGGTAGATACGGTGACTAGACGAAGCAGTGTTAGAAACTAATAGAAAATCTGGTTAACCAGAAAACCAGATTGCTGGTGAAAAGTGCTGGGTCAATGTTGGAGGCGAGGTTATCTCGAATCTGAGGGAGTTTAGCCGAATCTGTGGTGTGGAGCTAGACGCTTAGAATCAAAATGACTGTCTTCCAGGCCCGTCGTGCCAAGATTCGTACCTATTCGGCGAGCTAGGAGCAACTAGGAGGATATCGATATCTAAGACACAAGAGGAAATCATCAAACACTGGTTGCCTCTCTGGGGCTGGTCGATGCAGCTCGCTTCTTGCGACACCTCAGCACTAGACAGGAGATGATTGAGAATCTGTCGGCCTGATAAGCTTGAGGCAGTCAGCGTTGCAACATTTGTAGCAAAGCTTGTTCAGGAGAGTTTCATGTATCTGACTGTCACAAAGCGTAGCAACTCTCTCAGCGTCATTATTCCCAAGGAAATGGCGACGAGTATGCAGGTTGATGACGGGGATACGTTGTTCGTTACGAGAACGCCGACAGGGTACGAAATTTCACCCTATGATCCGGAGTTTGCTAGGAAAATCGAAGCTGCCCGTCGCGGTATGAAGAAGTATCGCAATGCTTTGAATGAACTCGCGAAATGATTGAGCCTTGCTGGCTAGAGGAGGCGGATGTTCGGGTAATACAGGGTGAGATTATTGCTAAGTCAGGGGGTGCTCCAGGTCTTTTAAGCGAGGGCAGTCTGGAGGCTACTCTTAGCAAGCCCAAGCAGCTCTATTGCTATGGCGAGGCAGTAACGTTGTTCGATCTGGCTGCTGCCTATGGCTATGGACTGGTGAAGAATCACTGTTTTGTAGATGGGAATAAGCGGATTGCGTTGATTGTGGTCTATGCCTTTCTGGCAATCAACGGGGTGGAGCTGACAGCTTCAGAGGTCGATGCAGCAACTATCTTCTGGGACTTGGCGGGTAGCGGCGAAGGCCAGGCTATTTGCATGCAACGGTTGGCAGACTGGCTACGTGACAACAGTGAACCCATGGCTGACTAAGGATTAGTGTAGAGGCTGGTAAGCTAGATTCCCTTTCATGCCGCAGCCCATATACCTTGTTCTACGTTCTTTTGTTTTTTGCTTGGACTCTAGATCCTAGGCAATGCTTACGCCCGGCAAGCCGAGAAAGAGCGGCGGCGGTTGGCATAATCGCTCAGTCGCATTAGAAGGGTTAGATTCAGTTGCCAGGACTGCCATTGTTAAGCCAGTGTTCTGAATGCTCAAGAGGCGCTCTAGCCGCCGCTTGCTCATAGCTAGACATTAACTCCCAGCACTCACCAGGAGATTGAGCCATGGAAAGCCTTCCGAATAGTACTCAAGCCTTGCAGGATCACCTTTTTGCTTTACAAAGTGATTTTCTGAGTGGCAGAACTGTAAGGCGCTGGGAAACTTACCTACGCCGCTTTGAGGAGTTTTCCAATGATGGCTGGGCATCCGCTGAAGTAACTGCCTTTACTCGATACATGCTGCGCATGTTTGGCCCTGCTGATACTGCTGGGATCTGGGACTATCACGAGGCTCGCGAGCAGGTACATGCGCATCAACAGAGGCACAATATTAGCGGTCTACTTATAGATACAGTAGGCTATGCGACACCACTGGGTATGCGTTGGTTTTCCTATCCCTGTCACGCTGCCCAGCTTGCTCTACAGCCCGAAGATTTGCCAATACTTGCGGCAGCGCGCTGGCATGTAGCAACTTACTTTCGGCAAGTAACGGTAGAGATGGGCTACGTCCTCTATGAAGTGCTCGATGGATGTCTTCAGAAAGTCGAATTAGACGTATTGAGCGCAATGATTGAGGCTGCCACGAGCGCTTATATTGGCTATCCTTATTACCGTTGGTTGGAGACATCAGACGGCGTTTACAACGTTGAGCCTGCTAAACGGTTTGCTCCCGGTAGGATTCCCATCACATTAACTTTGGGTTCCCCTGACACCGACAAGACACGCACGCGCCAGTTTGTGAGTAAGCACCCTTCTCTCCGATTTGGGTCAGCTATAACTATAGATACGAACAGGCTACGCCTGTCTGACCCTGGACAACCTCAATAACGTGAGTTCGACGTGTAGGAGAAGGAACTAGAAGGAGTAGACCGGCAGGACAGGCTGGTTGTGTAA
>RECH01000115.1 GCA_007694125.1 Leptolyngbya sp. DLM2.Bin15 | reverse complement strand
CAAGCTCGGCAACTGTTTGACTTGGGAGGGCAACAGTATAACAATCTCCAGTTTACAGAAGCGATCGCCACCTGGGAGCAAGCTCTGGAGCTTTATCGACAACTGGGCGATCGCCGCCAAGAAGTTTATCTACTCACCAACCTCGGCAGCGCCTACGAGGGGCTCTATCAAACCGAGACGGCGCTGACGTTCTACCAAGCAAGTCTAGCCTTAGCGGAAGAGATTCAAGATTCCCAAGGACAAAGCTATGCCCTAGGAAATTTGGGATATTTGTATGAACGGAATGGAGACTACGATCAAGCTCTAACCTATCTACGGCGAGGTCTACCCCTAGCCCAGTCCCGAGGCGATCGCGCTGATGAAGCTTATCTGCTAAATCAAATCGGCATTGTTCTGAAAGCTCAGGGACTAATAGATGAAGCGATCGCTGAATTTGAGGCAAGTTTAGCGATCGCCAACGAAATTAGGAATATATCTCTTCAAGCCAATGCTCAAGGCAACTTAGGTAATGCCTATCTGGAGACGGGACGCTACCCCCAAGCTCTGGAGCTCTACGACGCAACTCTCACGTTAATGCAGCACCAGGGCAATCGACAGGGCGAGGCAATAGTACTTCAACGCCTAGGCAATCTTTATTTAGACTTGGGCAACCCTGAGCGAGCCGTAGACTATTATCAACAAACTGAGATAATCGCCCAACAACTGGGTGATCCACGCCTACAGGCCTATAACCAAGGCAACCTGGCCCTCGCCTATCGTCACCTAGGGCAGCCAGAACTAGCCTTGCAAGGGTTACAGCTTGCCCTCGATCAATTGCAAACCTTAGGCGATCGCCCCCGCTTGGTCACAGGTTTCAATAGTTTGGGCAATATCTATGCCGACCTCCAAGAGCAGGAGCAGGCTGTCCAGGCCTATCAACAAAGTTTAGAGCTATCCCAAGCCTTGGGCGATCGCCAAGGACAGGTCATGGCTCTGGGCAATCTAGGGAAAATGGTGGAACAGCTAGGTCAATACAATCAGGCGTTATCTTACTACGAGCAAAGTTTGCAGTTGGCTATAGAAACAGGCGATCTGCGCCGTCAGGGGTTAGCGCTAGATTATCTAGGTGCTTTTTACTTCAACCAAGCAGACTACGAACAATCTGTGGTGTATTTGAAAGATGCTGTTGAGGTTTGGGAATCCATGCGTCCGGGGCTACAGGATGAGGATCAGGTATCGTTATTTGAAACCCAAGTTGCCACCTATCAGTTGCTCCAGCAGGCGCTGATTCGCCTCAATCGCTACGATGATGCCCTAGAAATGTCGGAGCGGGGGCGGGCCCGGACGTTCATCGAACTCGTGGCTAGTCGTCAATCGCCAGCGATCGCCGCTTCCCTACAGGTGCCGCCGCCTAGTTTAGCTGATATACAAGCGATCGCTCGTCAACAACAGGCCACGATCATTCAATATTCTATTCTTTCATCGGCGGAGCTGGCTATTTGGGTGATTCAACCCACCGGTGACATCCAGTTTCAACTGGTGCAGTTCAACTCCACTGATTTGACCCTAGACACGGCTGCAGAAGAGACGCGGGTTGCGGCAGCCCTTGGACGGGGACGCCAAGATCCTCAATGGACATCCCTAGTCCAGCAAACCCGAAGCGGCATTCTAGAAGCAGCGGATTTGCCAGAATCCACCTTACCGATACAGGCTGTTGAATCACCGCCGCCATCTTCTACATCCCTATCTCGACGCCAGAATTCACAACTGCAGTCGTTTCATCGTTTATTGATTGATCCCATTGCATCATTCTTACCCGACGATCCGACCAGCCACGTCATTATTATTCCCCATGATTCCCTGTTCCTCCTGCCCTTTGCTGCCCTGCAAGATGAGGATGGACATTATCTGATTGAACGGCATACAGTAACCACCGCACCATCTATCCAGGTGCTAGCGCTCACCCAGTCGCAACCTATTTCCAGAACCTCTCTGATTGTCGGCAATCCCCAGATGCCTAGCGTTGGACAACCACCACTGCCCCTCTCCCCGCTGCCCAATGCCGAGCAAGAAGCGATTGAAATTGCTGCCTTTCTCAATACCGATCCTCTCCTAGGAGCCGAAGCTACCAAAGCACGAGTTGTGCAGCAGATGGGAGGAGCACAGGTGATCCATCTAGCGACCCACGGTCTTCTGGACGACTTAGGCGGAGTCGGGGTGCCGGGAGCGATCGCCCTGGCCCCATCCAGTACCGACAATGGTTTACTCACTTCTGGGGACATCTTAGAGCTAAGCTTATCTGCAGATCTGGTTGTACTGAGCGCCTGTGATACGGGGCGAGGACGCATTACAGGTGATGGTGTTTTAGGGTTATCCCGATCCTTTATGGCGGCTGGAGCCAATAGCGTCCTTGTTTCACTGTGGGCAGTGCCCGATGATTCCACCACCCTACTGATGACGGAGTTTTACCGCCATCTCGTTGAAACACCAAACTCAGCTCAAGCCCTGCGCCAAGCGATGCTAACCACGATGGAAACCTATCCTAGCTCCCGCGACTGGGCGGCATTTACCCTCATGGGGCAGTCGTCCATCAGCCAACCCTAGCTAAGGCTCAGAGGCGATCGCGTCGGGCTTAGCCGATGCAACAATCTCGCGAATATGATCGACCCGCTGCTGATACTCAGGATTAGACAGAACGGCTGCCGATCCTTCTGTTGAGAGAGACGTTTGCAGATCAATCCATGACCGACAACCGCCATAGCTGCTGTCGTAGGTTAGCGTATGAGGCGTAGATAATCGATAGACCCGCAGCAACAAACCCAACAGGGGCGATCGCGGCTTCCAGTTCAGGCGATCCGCCACAAACGTCTCGTTCCAGATATGAAACGGCAGTAGGGGCTGGAGGGCGATCGCTTTAGGTAAGGATAGGATATCCGTAATCTGAGCCCAGCCGGTGAGGGTCACATGGTGGGGATGCCATCCCGAGTCCACC
This sequence comes from Leptolyngbya sp. DLM2.Bin15, assembly GCA_007694125.1. Taxonomy (GTDB): domain Bacteria; phylum Cyanobacteriota; class Cyanobacteriia; order RECH01; family RECH01; genus RECH01. The sequence continues at coordinate 13,990 of RECH01000115.1, read as the reverse complement.
GGCTGCACCTGATGGGCATAAGCTGGTTTCAGTAAGGCAGGTTTTTGGTGCTCATAGGTGGGAAATAACCACACCTGCCGATGGGGAATGGTGAACTCTCCCTGGGTTTCGCGAATGCCACCCTTGCGCAAGAGCAAAATAGTGTCGCCCTGGGTGAGCGCCTGTACCGCCACATGCCATTCCTTCAGAGCAGAGGTTAGATCAAGAGGTGCCATATCATCTAGTCTCCAGACATTGACCATTGGCTAAAGGGATACTGAGCCAGATAAGCATTAAAATAGCGCGGATCGCCGGATACGTCTTGACCGATCCAGGGCGGCAAGTCGATCACCTGATGCTCGTCTTGGAGTTCCACCTCAGCGAGAATCAGACCTGCATTATCACCGCTAAATTCATCCACCTCCCACACCAAGTCAGCGATCGCAATTCGGTAGCGAACCTTTTCAACTATCGACGACGTACAGAGCAACCGCAGAATGTCATCCGCATCGGTGCGCGGAATTTCATACTCAAATTCTGCCCGACTCAGCCCCACAGTCGGCCCCTTTAGAGTTAGGTAACCGCGATCGCCCGCCACCCGCACGCGCACCGTACGCCCTTGATCCGATACAAGATAACCTTGACGATAGGCTGTTCCCTGGCCCAGCGATCGCCAATCGTCGCCCGTCACCAAAAACTTGCGCTCAATTTCCATGCCCATAGACTGCTACCCCCAAAACTGCTCTTCCTACGACTGATCCTGTAAATAGAGAAACGCTGCCACCTCAGCCGCCTTCGGCTGGGCAGCGATCGCGCCCGCCCTCAGGGTCGTCAAGGCACCCACCGCACTAGCATAGGTGACCATCTGCCGCACCCGATCTGCATCCTTCAAAGCATCCATGCCCTGCTGACAGAGTTGATGGATGAAACCGGCCAAGAAGCTATCCCCCGCGCCAGTCGTTTCCTCAACATCCACGGCGAAAGCCGGCAGCTTACCTTCATGGTCACCCAGGTAATAGCTACAACCCTTGGCACCGGCCGTCACCAGCACCCCTTCCACATGGCCCAGCAGGTGAGCGATCGCCGCTGGTTCTACAGTATTAAACAACCACAGAGCTTCATCATCCGAGAGCTTCAGGAAATCAGCCCGTTCCAGATACTGGCGAATCAAGGACTTGGCTTGCGTAGGATCGGGCCAAAACATCGGCCGCCAGTTCACATCTATCATCACCTTGAGGAAGCGATCGTCAGCAAAATCTAGGGCCCGATCAATCGCCTGGCGCGTGGTGGGATAGGCCAACTCCAAGGTACCTAGCACCAAAATTTCTGCGGCATCAAACAAGGCACCGGGCAACAAATCTGCCTGCAGGCGCGTATCGGCAAACAGGGTAGTGTCGCGATCGCCAAAGCCCGCAAACTGGCGATCGCCCTCTAGGGAACGCACCACATACACCTCACGGGTAGGAGCCGTGGCATGGCGCTGAATGCCAACCCCATTCACCCCGGTAGTGCGCAGCAGTTCCACCAAGATCTGCCCCGGCTCATCCTCTCCCACACAGCCCACAAACCCTGCCGCCGTACCCAGCTTCACCAGTGCACAGGCCACATTGGCCGGAGCCCCCCCTGGATAAGACGTCCAAGACACCACCTCATCCACCGCCAAACCGGGCTGGTCTGCAATCCGGTCAAACAGCACTTCGCCCAAACATACAACACGCGGCTCAGTCACCATAGGTTTCTTTGCAGGATAGTAGGAACATCACATCGACGAGCACCGCAGTTCATCACCATGAGGTACCTAATCGTAGCAAGATCTAGCGCGATCGCCACCCATCCCCCGGCTTGACCAACCGCATCTGCCGCTGCATCCCAAAGCACATCAACTCCATACCCATACCACGGAGACCCCAAGAACTTCAATGGCGATTCATGACCACCCTTGATCAGGAGTCCACCTTTTGTGATGACTGGAGTGATGTCAGGAATGCCTCAATCATCGCTGAACCTGATCTGATGAAAAGCATAGGCTTTAGACAGTTTTTTAATTGAATCTTCCTAGAAATATTGCGGCTACGAACTGACACAATGCAGTGGAAAAAAATCGCCAAATTTTCTAGACCACTGCTCATTGTTCTAGGTTTAAGGCTATAGTTCTATATAACAAGATGAACTGGATTTTCCTTATTAAATCAAACGTTCATGTTGTCTCTATTTTTTTTGCAAATAGGAAGGATCTTCGAGCGCTAATGGGTGATATTCCAACAACTCCGATAACCGGAAAAGCTTTGCTTCAAAAGGTCAAAGAACTCTCGCATCTACCACGTCGCGAAAAAGCTAGGCAATGTGGATATTACACCGTTGGAAAAAATAGCCAGGTTCGGGTCAATCTTGCAGACTTCTTTGAAGCGATTTTGGCTGCCAAAGGAACCTCTCTCGGGGGAGATGCTGCCAAGGATGGACGTGGACGAGAGCCAACCTATCGGGTGAGTGTACACAAGAATGGTCAACTTGTCATTGGTTCAACCTATACCGAAAAGATGGGCTTGAGTCCAGGTGACGAGTTTGAAATTAAGCTAGGGTACAAGCACATTCATTTAATTCAGATTGATGCTAGTAAGCAGCAGGATGAGGATGAAGAGTTCGACGACGATGAAGAGTTCGATGACGAAGATGAATAGCGATCGCCCTTGACCAAACCGAGGCGATCGCTGCATAAATCGGTGCCATTATCACGACCAGACAAGGGTCGATCAACCTTGTCTGGGATCGTCATCGTTGCCTGACTCAAGCTGTACTTTCCAAGCAACGACAGCGGTGTTAAAGTCTGACAAGCTTAGATAGTTTAGAGGTTGATCATCAACGACTAAATTTTTCAGAGTTGCTCCCTTGGCGTCTAGGTGGAGATGGTAAGCATTGCCCGATCGCTCCCAAGTCGCTAGATGTCCAGCTTCTATCTCTGAAGTGGCGGTGAGTAGTTGTTCAAGACTCTCCAGACTGTCTTGAATATCGAGACTTAGAAAGCCCAACACCTCACGGCGATCGGAGTCGTCGGCAGTCCATTCTGACCAATTCCAATTGGGTTTAGACATAGTGCTGATGGCTTAGCCATCCTGTGAACATCATCTCGGCGTAAACTCTGGTTGACGGACAAAACTTCTGCGATCTTGATTCTCTCGTAGCTTGGGTTAGCGTCAGCGTCACCCAACGGCATCTAAGCTGATACTGGGTTTGACGTTGCTCAACCCAGCCTAGGCAAAAAGATTGGTCAGTCAACCAGCGCACCATCTCATGAGAACTAGATAGGGATCTACTGTCGCAAGGGAAATCCAGTATTAATGCGACCATCGGAGAGATTAGCTCCAGCGATGATGAAGGTGGTTCCATCCCTAGCCGGGCAGTATTGAGATAGATTGTCTGAGCCACTGGTTGGTCGGTTTTGTCCACACCAGGCCCAACTAGGTGCGCCAGCGGGACAGGTGACGCGATGGGCTTCCGCATAGGCGATGGAGTTTAAGACTTGGTTGGCTAGGCAGGGATCGGGAAACATGGTAGAAAATTTGGTCGTTGAGGACGAGCCTGCATAGCTCCACTGTCCAGCATAGATGCCTTGGGCATTGGCGGATTGGGTGATAGAGAATTGTCCAACGGTGCTGGGGTTCTGTCCATTGGGGCGGGAATGGAAGCCGCGGAGCTGTCCGTCCCGTAGTTCTCCGCAGAAAATGTGGGGATAGTTGATTTGGCGACCGTTGTAGGCAGCCACCCACTGCGATGAGGTTGGGCAGGTGGCGCTCTGAGCCTGGCCAACGGAGCCTAGGCAAGCAGCCAAGAAACAAGCGATCGCCCCGATCAGCAGGGACGATGGTAGGGTTCGATGTACCCAGCGCTGGATCGTTTTGGTCAGAGTCTCAACGCGTTGAACAATGCCTTGGATCATATCTGTTATCAGTCTGTGGTGAGTGGTTCTAGAGGAACAAGTAGCGAAGTCCGACTGTAACACAGGCTGGTGGATGAGCCATCGTCATGTTCACGGGTAAACCTTATCTGGCCAGGACTGGGCTGGCTGGGCCGCTCCTGCCTGCCATCTAGCGCAAGGGGCCGGTTTGATGGAAGAATCGAGATGGCGCTACGCTGAAGTATGAGCCGGATGATGATTTGACCGGTAGATACCCTAGGTTTTAAAGGACGAAGCAGGTTCACAACTATGAATTATCTCATTGCGGTCTTACCGGATCGAATGACCGCCGAAGCAGCCTATACCGAGTTGGAAACGGAAGGATTTCCTGCCGACAGTGTCAGCATTCTTGGCAAAGGCTATAAAACTGCTGATGAATATGGGTTCATCGACCCGAGCAAGCCGGCCCGCAAGCAAATGCGGCTCATGTCATTTTGGCTGGTTCCCTTTGGCTTCGTTGCAGGGGTGGCGTTCAATCTATCCACCCAGTATCAACTGATCCCAGCACTGGGAGCCGTGGGTAACCAAATCATCGGTGGGCTCTTAGGGGCGATCGGTGGAGCTATGGGCAGCTTTTTTGTGGGGGGCGGTGTGGGTCTGTCGGTGGGGGGCGGTGATGCCCTGCCCTACCGCAATCGTCTTAAGCAAGGCAAGTATCTGGTAGTCGTGAAGGGCGCACCCAACTTGACCAACAAGGCCACGCGACTGCTCAAGTCGTTTAACCCTGAATTCTTGCAAGGGTACGTCGATCCCACCGAGAAGCCAGGCTGGGGGCAGCTATGATCTGCCTCTCCACTAGAACGGTCTGAATGCTCTAACGCTGCATAACCGACGCTGCATAATCATAGGTGTTTTATGGAACAGTTACCCAAAAGTTTAGAAGAAGCGATCGCTGAGGCCATGGTTGCCACCCAAGCGGCCTTAGAAGATGGCTATACGCGACTACAAGTTGAGCTAGTCTTTCCTGAACTGCGGATGATGCCGATCGCCCAACAGTTTTTATCTGCGTTTGAGGATCGAGGCTCAAAGTTACGGGTCTTCTTTCCCGATGCTGGGGCGGCAGCTCTGGCCCGGCGCGATTGGGGAGACAAAGACTATGCCATTCGGGGGATAGGAGAGCTGAAAGCCAAAATCCAGCCCGATGAAGAGCTGTTCATCTTTATCGAACCGTCCTCCGTGGAAGTGGGGCAATTGGAAGAACTCTGTACTGAAGCAGGCGATCGCCCTGTAGTGCTCCTGAATCCTCGGTTAGAAGATATTGCCACCATTGGCATCGGCTATGCTGGCCGGCAACTGCGGGAGCGATTTCTGAGCCAATTTGACTCCTGCTATTACCTACAGCCCACCGACGGAGCAGCCATTTCTCGATCCTATCCATCTCCTTGGCGGGTATGGCTAGAACGGGAAGAAGGCGAGTATGAGCTGATTGCCGAAGAACCCCGCAAGCCAGTGGGAGAAGCACTCAACCAACTGCTGCTGCAGGCGACCGGTGGTGAAGAATCACAGGCAGCCCAGCCCAGCGCCATAAAACGTCCGGGGCTGCTATCGGGTCTACAGCAGTTTCTGCGGGCTCTGAGCCAGTAGGCTACAGCCATACACAGCCATAAAAAACGTCTGAGAGACGGTTGTATCATCTCTCAGACGGGTGTGAGGTTGGGGTGGCGTGGGGAGCGATCGCTCTCCTGCCAATCCCAGGCGGCACATAACACCCCAGGGATGCTGCTGGCTGAGCGAAGCCGAAGCCAGCTATCGTGCCCGTTGATGTCGCTCAGGACACAATGGCTGAGCAAAGCCGTTTGTCCTGAGGGCAGGCTACGCCAACATGAAACGTCTTCCGCAGGGAGAAAGCCAAAGCCCAGCTATCGTGCCCTAGCCCCTTTGGGGCGGCTACGCCAACGACTTCGCTCAGGGCACGATAGCTCAGGGCACGATAGCTCAGGGCACGATGGCTTAGAGATTACGCTGGCTGAGCGAAGCCGAAGCCACGCCAGGGTAATGTTCCGCCGCCTACTAGGCTTCGTCTACCTTGGAGTCCTGAGGATCTTCGTCCTCTGCGTCGGCAGGGCTGGCTGCTTCCGCTGGCGTTGGTTCAGGTGTCTCATCGACGGTAACGGGGGTCGCGTCTGCTGCCGCTGCGGGAGCTTCCTCTGCGGCGACCTCTGCTGGGGTCGCAGTTTCTGCCGCTTCAGGAGCGACTGTGGCAGCAGTGGTCTCTGGCGTCACACCCTCTGTAGTTGCTGTAGCCTCTGCAGTTGCTGTAGCCTCTGTAGTTGCTGTAGCCTCCGTGGTTGCTTCTGCCCCCTCGGTGCGCTGATCCTTGCGCTTCACCTTCACCAAGTTTTGCTTCTTCTTTTTCTTCGGAGCCTTGGCTTTGGGTTTATGGCGAGGTGGTGCAATCCCAATGCGGGTGCCTTCTTCAATCACCAACTGATCCTGATGGCGTCTGACATGCAAATCCCAAAAGTGACCGACCAGCTTGCCATCTAAAGAGCCGCACAAAATCAGTCGAAAGGCCTTGGCCTCTGCCCCAGACTTGCGGGGGGCTTGCTGAATGCGCACGGTAATTTGCTGCTGGTCTTCCGCCACCCCAATCACTTCACCCCGGATGGAAAAATAGCCATCTTGAGGATCGACGACAGAAACGGGCGCGGGAGCCGGAGCTGGCGGAGCTGGTGGTGCCACGGGCTCAACGGGACGCACAGGGGGCACCAGCTTGGGTTTTGACAGCAGTTGCGGGGATGACTCGGTCGCGGCTGGTTCTGGTGTAGGGGCGCGATCGCTCTTGGATTCGTCCGCAACCTCAGGGCGATCGTCCTCGGCCGGCGTAGGCTCCTCGGCAACAGGGGCGGCTGCTTCGGGTGGTTCCTCAACAGGAGCAGCCTCCTCAACGACTTCAGCCGTTGGCGGCTCAGAGGATTCGCTAGATTCAGTCGCCTCACCCTCCTCGCTGGGGGGTTGGGCAAGGGTTTCTGGTTCCCAGACACCAACAACTTGCACATGCAGCTCATGCTGCTTTTCCCGCGTGCGTGGATAAACCACCCAGAGATGGGATTGGTCGAGATCAATATGCTTTTTGACCAAGCTCATCACCCGTCCCAGCAAGACAGCATCGATTAAATGCCCATCTTCGGTTTTCAGGAAACCACGAGTGAAGCTTTCCTCCGAGGGCTGGTATTGAGCTTGAACTAGCCCAATAGCTCGGAATTGCTTCGGCTCGCTAGCTGGCGGAATAGGGTGGTGTGCGGACAAATTCGGTGAACTGTTGGTAGCTGACACGGATGGGGTAGGTGAAGACACAAGAGTAGTAGACGATTGTGAAGAGACTGAAGAAGACATTGGGCTAGCTTGTCCTGAACGTTGATCAGAGCGATCGAGGTTAGTGTTGGCCGGAGGAGTTGCACGTCGGGGAGGAGAAGCCAAATCAGAAGCAGTGGGTACTTGTGGTACATCACCAGAGTCTGACGGCGTTGGCTGTTGGTTGTCTGGTAACACCATTGGATCCTCCCTAGGGCACATTCGGCCGACCCGCTTTCGCCTAAATTAGCAGACAGGACACTCTATGTTGATTTCAACACTAGATTAGCATCCACCTATAAGTCTGCCTTGGCAAAGATTGAGCAAGATTTTAACGAGCTATCCTCAACGGGGCATCCTCAATTATGTCTTATACAGAGGGAATGTAGAGTGGAAGATTGATGACAGAATAGGTAGACCAAGGACTGTCGTTGAGCCGTCTTCGACGGTTGGATGGAGCAACGCATGGTTCAGCCATCAAACTGCGGTAGCGACTCATTCCAACAGGTTCAGAGGCCATTGACGCACACTTGTATCTATTCTTTACAACTAATGTTCCACAATAGGGACTGTCCCCATGGAGCCTTGAGGATGGTGATGGGATAGAGGCTATAAAATTGTGCGATCAGACGGGACATCTATCATAAATGTTAGGGGTTGGTTAACAAGGCAACTTCATCTGTTTATACAATCGCGATCGCTTATATCCGGCTAAATCAAAGCTAAATTGGCTGAAATTCAGGATTTACACGGGGTAGAATCGGGGGCGATCGCGGCCGTGAGAATCGTCAACCTAGGCGTTTCCCTGGCCCTACACAGCGGTTGTTAACTATGGACACTTGCCCATCTGGCGGAATTGGGTGGGCAGAGATGGCAGGGTAGACCATAATAGGCGATAGAGTTTGGGAACAGTCCGTGGTGAAATCACAAAATCGTTGGATGAGAACGTTGATCTTGGCGATCGCCGTTGTAGCCTTTGCGGGCTCCATGGTGGTGTTGCCGTTTGCGGGGGCCTTCCAAGATCGAGATGAGCTGGTCTCACCAGGAACCCCAGACGCTAACCCGACGGATGCGCGGCAGCAAGAATTGGCGGCCCAAGCCCATGGCTATGAGCTGGTGCTCGACCGGGAGCCAGATAACGTGGTAGCCCTAGAGGGTTTGCTGGAAGTGCGCCTAGAAATGAGCGACATCCAAGGGGCGATCGCTCCCCTAGAACGCTTAGCGGCGCTGAATCCTGAGCAGTCTGACTACGCGGTCTTACTAGCCCAAGCAAGAGAACAGGTGGGCGATCGCGAAGGGGCAGCCCAGGCCTATCGGGATGTGTTGTCCTCGCAGCCAGGCAATATGAATGCGCTACAGGGTTTGGTGGCGTTGATGGTGGCTCAAGAACGTCCAGAAGCAGCCATTGGGCTATTAGAAGACACACTCCAGCTTGCTAATGATGCCAATCAGATGCAGGCAGGCAGTGTGGATGTGGTAGCAGTACAGCTTTTGCTGGGGCGTGTTTATGCAGAAAATGACCGCTATACCGAAGCCTTGACGGTGTATGACGAAGCGATCGCTCAGGATGCCCTAGATTTCCGGCCAGTGCTAGCCAAGGCCATTGTGCTGCAAACCCTAGATCGGGATAGTGAAGCTCAACCTTTGTTTGAGCAGGCGGCGGCCATGGCTCCTGCCCAGTACAAAGACCAGATTAACCAAATTGCAGCAGGCGGTGTAGACGAAGCGGCGACCGCGCCAGACGAGTCCGGAGAGTCCGGTGATGCGGTAGACTCACCTGTGGACGACATGCCAACGCCCTAGTACCGCAAGACAGAAGAACGAAGACAGAAGAACGAAGACAGAAGAACGAAAAGGACTTCCAGGCCACACAAGGTTTCCCGCCTCAGCCAATAGGCGGGTTACTTACGCCTCGGAGTCCTAGGGCGATCGCGGCGGATATAGCAAGAGAAGGACAGGTATGGTGGGCATCACGATGGATTTTACAGACTTTCAGGTTTTGGATGAGGATCTATCGGATGCCCTGCTAGAGCAGTACCTGCAGGCGGAGGCGATCGCTGTGGATACCGAGACCATGGGGTTGTTGCCCTGGCGCGATCGCCTCTGTCTGGTGCAGCTTTGTGATCCCCAGCGGCGGGGATCGGTGGTGCGCATTGCCCAAGGGCAGCAGCAGGCTCCTAACCTAAAAGCCTTGATGGAAGCTGCTTCGGTCACCAAGATTTTCCACTTTGCTCGCTTCGACGTAGCGGCACTCCAGCATCAGTTGGCGATCGCCGTGAACCCGATTTTCTGCACCAAAATTGCCAGTAAGCTAGCCCGCACCTACACGTCTCAGCATGGCTTGAAGTCCTTGGTGGCAGAATTGGAACAGGTGGAGCTGGATAAAACCGCCCAAAGCTCCGACTGGGGCAAGGCCAGCACCTTATCGGAGGAGCAACTGCGCTATGCCGCTAATGACGTGCGCTATTTGGTGGACGTACGGCTGAAATTGATCGAGATGCTGAAGCGCGAGGGGCGCTGGCAACTCGCCCAGGATTGTTTCCGCTGCATTCCCACCTTTGCTGATTTAGATTTGATGCACTATTCCAATATTTTTGAGCATTAGGATAGCTGCACCTGGGATCTCTGGCCGCCCAAGACCTCAGAAGCTGATTGACGAACAAAACTTCTACAACCCTGATTCTCTCGTAGCTTGGGTTAGCCTTAGCGTAACCCAACGGATTCTAGGCTGGTTTTGGGTTTTCCGTGGGGTTAGAGCAAGGGGGCTTTAAGGAGCGATCGCGTCCCTCGTCTCCGATGGGGCTGCGCTGGGAAAGAGGGCGGTGGCGCTGTCTAGATGTTTCTCCAGCGTAGCCACGGGGAGGGGCCCTTGAATGTGCTGCCAGGGCAGGACTTGATCGGTGCGCCAATGATCATGGACGTAAAAGTCCAGATCCGGCAACGTACCGCGTAGATCCTTGAAAGCACGGCGGTAGCTGCCTAGGGAATCGCCATAGTGACGCACCCGTTCCAGCAAGGGAGCAATGCGGCGATCGCCTCGGGAGATCAGCGCTTGAATCACCGACCAGTTATAGCTTTCCGGGCGAAATTCCATGCCCTGGGGCCGCAGATGCTTCTGGAGAGACTTGAGGCGCTTCTCGGCCTGGCGATTGACGCCAAACCACTGAAAAGGCGTGTGGGCCTTGGGTACGAAGGTACTGCAGCCTAGGGTGAGGCGTAGCCCCGGCGCGGCCCGTTTCAGCGATCGCATCATGGCCACCGTGGCCTCGATGTCCTCCGGCTCTTCTCCAGGAATGCCGACCATCCCGTAGAGTTTCAGGCTACTCAATCCGCCAGCTTTAGCATGGATGGCAGCTTCCACAATCTCATCGTTCTGCAGTTTTTTGTTGACAATCTGACGGAGGCGATCGCTGCCGCTTTCCACGGCGATGGTGATCGAGCGGCTGTCATGCTTCACCAACGTTTCCGCCAAGTGCTGGGTGACCGTGTTGGTGCGCACAGAGGCGATGCTGAGGCGAACGTGGTCGTACTGGGGACGGTTGAGATGGGTGAGCAGATCGGTGAACTCGGGATGCTGGGTGACCGATGCTCCGAGGAGACCCAGGCGATCGGTGACCTGTAGCCCCCGATCAATGGCGGGGATCAGCGACGCTTCTAGACTGGGGGTACGAAACGGTAGGGTAAGGTAGCTAGCCAGACAAAAACGACACATTTCTGGACAACTACGCACCACTTCCACCATGTAGATATTTTCCCAAGCGGCTTTCTCGGTAACCACGGTGGAGGTGGATAGGGTATTACCGCGATAGGTTTGTTTTTGCACCTGGCTAGGCAAGTCGCTGTCGATGGGAGCGATCGCCTGAATCTCGCCATCAGCACTGTGGTAGGTGACGGCGTAGAGGCTGGGTACATAGACGCCGGGAACCTGGGCAAGGTGACGCAGTTGGGTGGCGCGATCGGCGTGGCGCACGGCCTTGTAGGCATCAATGAAATCACCGAGGAGCAGTTCTCCATCCCCCAGCAAGATGACATCAAAGAAATCGGCAAAGGGTTCGGGGTTAGCCGTGAGGACGGGGCCACCGCCAAACACCAATGGGGCAGCGGCGGTGCGATCGCGGCTCCAGATGGGCAGATCCAGGGATTCGAGCAGCGTCAGTACATTTACGTAGTCCAACTCCCAGGAGAGGGAGAGCCCTAGGAGTTCCGGCTGCTGGGGTAGGGGATCATGGCCATCGGTGAACAGGCGGCTCACCTGAAGATCGGGGCGCATGGCTAAGGTTGCCCACACTACTTGGTAGCCCAAACTGGTGATGCCGATGGTGTACTCGTTGGGGAAGGCAAAAATAGTGGCGATCGCGTCCTCATGGGGGACAGCGGGCTCAAACAATAACCGTTCAGCAGTCCAGACAGCAGTCACAGGCACCTTCAATGGAACGACAGGGAGCAGCGAAGGGGTAAGACCTTCACAGATTCTTAGATAAGAGTAGCGCCAAGGATTTCAGTTGGTTGACTGACAAATCTTTTTGCTTAGGCTAGGTTGAGCAACGTCAAACCCAGTACCAGCTTAGATTCCGTTGGGTTACGCTGACGCTAACCCAACCTACGTGAGCATCAAGATCGCAGGAGTTTTGTCCGTCAATCAGGGATTTCAGTCAGCCTCGGCTAGGGCGAAAATGTGCCCTAGCTCATGTCAAAACGCAGGAAACCTAGGTGCTCTCTCAATCTAGTCTAGTTTTTAGGAGGCTGCCTCAACCGTTTTGGCAAAACTTTATGGTTTGACCTCTCCGCAAGTTCATGGATGCTTTAAGAGGACTCGTTGAAATTACGCAAATCCCAAGATGGGATGCGAAAAACCTGAAATAAGATTTAGCACTTCTTCATAAATGCGGGAGCAGTTGCTAGGTCAGCGATCGCTGGCATAGTAGCGGACAGAATCTCTATATCAAGGAGCAGCAAGTTGGCACGTCTGTTCACAATTGTTAAGACAATCTGCGTGGATCCTCTCCTTTTTATCACCTCATAGCGCAAAACCAGCACAGATGACTTCAGAGCATCTACCGTGTTCGTTCATCAAAATTTCATATACATATAGAGGTAGGGAAAACTATCTACAAACTGCGCTAAAGCAAATTCGAATCTCTTGAGTGATCTACATCAAGATGAATCTATTGATACATCTTCTATAGGACTAACATGGCCCTATATAGATAGCTCAAGCCTTAATAATTATGGGCTGACTGCTCTCAAATGTTTAGGCTAAAGGGTGCGGCGTGCGACGTAACTAGCCGATGACACAGATGAATGTCTATAGAAGCTGGCCATACGGTCGGCGCTCACTCAGTCACACAGACTCAAGTTATGAGTAAGACCTACAGACTAAACCAGGTGAGTTGACAGACATCTCTTTCTGAACTCAATCTCAAGTCCTCTACGGGACTTATATTAAGTCATTGGGAGAGTATTGGCGGCCCCATTGCATCAGCATTTAGGATGGGTACGATGCTATATAAAAAGATCTACGAGCTACAGGGGACGTTGTCTACGCCGCTACGTAGTGAATCAAGTAGGGGTATGTCTAGCCAAGACAGTCAAGAGATTGAGAGCACTGCCGACCGTGCATTGAGGTCGGGTATTGATCTGTATCACCACCGACGCTTTGAGGAAGCCGTTAGCCTGCTTCAACAGGCCTTAATGGACTACCAGCATGAGCACAGCTCCGAAGGGCTGGGACGGACTCATAGCGCCCTAGGGTTGGTCTACTATGCCCTAGGCAACTATCGCGACTCGATTACCGAAGCGCACCAAGGGCTAGACGCAGCCCGTCAGGCAGGCGATCGCCGCACGGAACGCCAGGCGTTGGGCACCCTAGGCAATGCTTATCGTCACATGGGCAACCATGAAGTTGCCATTGCCTACAAGTTAGAAAGTCTTAATATCTCCCGTGCTATTGACGATCATCGGGGTGAGGTGGCTGCTCTCAATAATTTAGGGATGGCCTATAAGGCGATTGGAGATTGCGACCGGGCGATCGCTTTTTATGAACAGGCCCTAGAGCTGGTACGACCGCTCCATGATCTGCGGGTTGAAAGTCAAGTCTTGCGTAATCTTGGCAATGCCCATCATTCCAATGCCAACTATTGCAAAACCCTTGATTATTATGAACAACTGCTGGTCGTCACTCGCCAAATGGACGATCTGCGAACCCAAGGGCAAGTGCTGAAAAACCTGGCCAGCGTATGCTACGCAGCAGGACAGTTGCCCAAAGCCACCGACTATCACCGACAGCGTCTCGTTCTGGTGCGATCGCTCTGTGATCGGCGGGCGGAGGAGCAAACCTTAGAAAACCTGGGGGTGATCTACGATGCTCTCGGTGAATATGACAAGGCGATTTACTACTACGAGCAGCGTTTAGAGGTCGTGCGCAGCCTTCCAGATTGGGAGCTGGAGCGGCAGACTCTCAAATGTTTAGAAAACCTATGCCATGCCATTGGTGACTATGCCCGCATGAGCCGCTATACCCATGAAGCCATCACGCTAGATAGCCAAGGGGCCGTGGCCTAGGCGGCGTTTCCCTCACGCTCCTCACGTTCCTGATGATGATGGGCGAAGGTGCGGCAGCCACCACAGACTAAACCCCGAGCTAGAACAGTTCGGGGCAGAGAAGGGTTATGAAACTTTAAAGCGTAGAGCCCCCATCAGCCAGGATGCTGGAGGGCAGCCTAGTTTAGTAGGCGAGGGTTTCCAATGTTTCCCGCAAGTAGCTAG
>RECH01000199.1 GCA_007694125.1 Leptolyngbya sp. DLM2.Bin15 | reverse complement strand
TATCAGCGCGGGGCAGAGCGGTTGTGACATTCTGCCCCAATATCTACGGGATGTGCAGCGGTCGGATTTGCGCGATGGACAGGTCGGATTGGCGAATCCCGAAGCGGGGGATTGGTCTACTATCCAGGGCGATCCCCACCTGTATGTTTTGCTAGGGCTGCCCGATCGCTGTCATCGCCACCGGCCGGATTGGGTGCATGTGGCTGTTAATGGCCGGATTGTCCAATGTCCTGAGCTAGAGCAAATTGTGGTAGGAGCCTTTCGCCACACCCTACCCCGCGATCGCTACCCCGTTGGCTTTGTCCACCTCACCCTGCCACCGGAGTATGTGGACTGGAATCGCCATCCGGCTAAGGCAGAACTCTATCTGCATCATCTGTCCCATTGGCAAAACCAACTGCGGGAGGCGATCGCTCATTTGCTGAATCTACAGATAACGAATGGCGATTTGCTGCCGCAGCGTACGGGGCAGGTGTTCAAAAGTGCGGAACAGTCCACCCGCTACTTACCCGGTGAAAATGGCCAGAAGCCGCGATCGCCCGTTATCCTGCCCTTGAAAGCGATCGCTCAAGTCCATCAGATGTATGTTTTGGCCGAGCATCCAACCGGCCTATGGTTGATTGAGCAGCATATCGCCCATGAGCGGGTGCTCTATGAACAGCTATGCGATCGCTGGCAGATGGTTGATCTAGAAGCGCCGATGATTCTCCCCCAGCTCTCGGCGGAGCAGGTGGAGCAATTGGAGCGCATTGGTGTGAAGGTTGATCTGTTTGGTGATCACCTATGGGCGGCCAGAACCGCCCCTGAACCCTTAGCCCAGCGGCCCGATTGTGCAGATGCGCTGCTGGAACTGAGCCGAGGGCCCGATCTGGATACGGCGCTGGTGGCCACGGCCTGCCGCACGGCGATTCGTAACGGCACGCCGTTGGATCTGCAGGCAATGCAAACCTTGATTGATCAATGGCAGACCACCCGCCATCCCCAAACCTGCCCCCATGGCCGCCCCATCTTTTTGCCCCTGGAGGAGTCGAGCCTATCTCGATTTTTCCGGCGACATTGGGTGATTGGCAAGAGCCACGGGATCTAGGTTGGGTCTGCTAGAAATCGCTGGATTAACGTTCTGCTACGCCATCCTGGCGAGCCGCTTGCTGCACCGCCGCCGCCACGGCCGTCGCCACCCGTTCATCAAAGACGGAGGGAATAATATGTTCGCGATCCAGGTCACTGGGCTTGATCAAGGAGGCGATCGCTGCGGCTGCTTCTAGATACATGAGGGTGGTCATGGTCTTGGCCCGGCAGTCTAGGGCTCCCCGGAAGATGCCGGGGAAGGCCAGAACGTTGTTGATTTGATTGGGATAGTCACTGCGGCCGGTGGCCATGACGGCAACGTCACTGCTGATCAACTCGGGCTGAATTTCAGGAATGGGGTTGGCCATGGCAAAGACAATCGGGTCGCGGGCCATGGATCGCACCATCTCCGGTGTCACCACTCCTGGCACACTCACCCCAAGAAATACGTCTGCGCCGATCATGGCATCTGCGAGGGAGCCACCTTTCTCCACGGCAAACTCCCGCTTTTGGGAATTCAAGTCGGTGCGGCTGTGGCTGATGATGCCCCGAGAATCGCAAAGGCAAATGTATTTCGCCCCTGCCTTGCGCAATAGACGGGCGATCGCTACCCCGGCAGCCCCAGCCCCATTCAGGACAATCCGCACCTCATCCATGGGCTTTTTCACCCACTTCAGGGCATTAAACAGGGCGGCTAGGGTGACAATAGCGGTGCCATGCTGGTCGTCATGGAAGATGGGGATATTCAGTTCTCGCTGGAGGCGGGCTTCAATTTCAAAGCAGCGGGGGGCGCTAATGTCTTCTAGGTTAATGCCGCCAAACACAGGGGAGATATTTTTCACCGTTTCCACGATGGCATCGGTGTCTTGGGTGGCAAGACAGACAGGGAATGCATCGATCCCCGCAAATTCTCGAAACAGCATGGCCTTGCCTTCCATCACCGGCAACGCTCCCTCTGGGCCCAAATTACCTAGCCCCAGCACGGCACTGCCGTCGGTGACGATGGCCACGGTGTTGCTTTTGATGGTGAGATTAAATACCTGCTCGGGATCATTGGCGATCGCGGTACAGATCCGGCCCACCCCAGGGGTGTAGGCCATGGCCAAATCGCCCTGATTTTTCAGGGACAATTTGCTGCGAACTTCGATCTTGCCGCCTCGGTGTAGGGCAAAGGTGCGGTCATACACGTCCAGCACTACAATATCGGTGAGCGCTCGCACGGCGTTGACAATGACTTCTGCATGTTCAGAGCTGGATGCATCCACCGTAATGTCGCGCACAATCACCTTACGGGTTTGCTCCACTAAATCAATCTGCCCGATATTGCCCCCGGCCTGGGCGATCGCTTGGGTCACATTGGCCAGCATCCCGGCCTGGTTGGGAATTTGAAATCGGATCGTTAGACTGTAGCTGGGGTTAGGTGTCAGATTGACCATGGTGTTTGCGTCGCTTCACTAAAAAAAGGGTTCCTTCATCCTGACGGATTGATGACCGCTGTAACCGTTATATGGGTAACAGGACTGAGCTAGCATACTACGGATGTCATTGGCGATCGCCTGTTATACCAACTTTCTGAAGACCCACTATTCTTCGCCCGCTCCCCTAATCCCTATGCCTAGTCTTTATACCGAAACGATTATTCATGCTCCACGGGCAGTGGTCTGGCAGGCCCTTGTCCGCAAGCAAGATTGGCTGAAGTGGAATACGTTTTTATTCGATCGCCAGCCCGAGCAACCCTTTCAAGAAGGGCGATCGCTGCTGCTTTCGGTGCGGCGGGTGGAAGGCGGTGATGAAACGGAATTTGAGGCCTTGGTCAACCGCGTGCAGGAAAACTATTACCTACAATGGCGCTCTTCGGTTCCAGGGTTGCGGAATGAGCATAGTTTTGAACTGCAGGATGTGGGCGTGAATCTCACGCAATGTGTACATCGCGATCGCTTTGATGGCCTAGTGGCACCGATGATTCTGCCCTTTATCCGCCAAGAGGAGCTGCGGGGGATGCGGCGCATGGCCCAGGAACTGCAGCAGTATGCTGAATATCTCAGCTACTAGTTTGCGGGGGCGCTGCGCTCATGGTCATCCGTAGAAGTGTTGTCATCCGAAGGATTGTCATCGGGATCTACGGAGCGATCGCTTTCGTTGATATCCTCATCCCCTAGGCTCTCATCGCGACCCATCTGGGTACGGGTACGCAATACGTCTTGGGCCGATCGGCCATCGCCTTGATAGCCGAAAAACCACAGCACAGCGGCGGCTTCAGCGCGGGTGACCGATCGCTTCGGCTGCAGCAGGGTGGTAAAGCCAAAGGCACGGCGAGTGCTGGCCCGCTCCCCATTTTGGTAGTCGGCTAGCACGGCCCGCAGGGCGTCGGGATCAATCTGTCCGGCATCTTGAAAGCCCCAGGTTTGGCTGACGGCTTCAACGGAGGCCGTGGGCAGGGGCTGGCGTAGATCGAGGGGCACCTTCCAGCGCAGAGCCGTTTCACGGGTCAAGGGTTCGTCGGGGCGAAAGTTGACGGTGGTGGTATTGCCCGACAGCGGACTGGGTAACAAGCCAGCTTCGGCTAAGCCTTGAATGGCGGCAAAGTCGCGATCGCTGGGGGGCACGTCTTGAAAGGCGGGCTGGGCTGTGTCGGTGGCTAAGCGAATGCGATAACTGGGGCGATCGCTAAAGAGTTGATTGTTGGCGGCAACTAACCAACGAGCAAATTCTCGTCGGGTCACCGGTTGATTGGGGCGTAATAGGTTTTGAGTCGGGGGATCTGACGGGTCAGCCGCGTCTGCTGCATCTACGGTTTCAGACACCAGCACGCCCAACTCTGCTAGGTCTAGGAGGTAGGGGCGCAAGTCCTCAGGCGCGTCGTCTAGATCGACAAAGTCTTGGGGCGGCCGCGGCGGCAGGATATCCAAGGCTTGGCCCAGGCGATCGGCGCTTGGAGCGTTCCACTGCTGTCCTAGCTGTTCGGCCAGTTCCATGGGCTGAGCTGAGAAGGATGAGGACGATGATGGAGCTGGCTCCTCGGGGACGGCCTCGTCGGTATATCGCGGATCCGCAGCCAGGGAGCGCTCTACTTCCTCTGCAAAAGGACTGCTTGCACAGGACGCGATCCCTGCTCCAAACAGAATCAGCCCTAGGGCGATACTGCAGGGGCGGCGGATACTTCGATAAACCCAACGCGATCGCCTCGGCATAAGCAACCTAAGCTGCTCTACATGCGATCGCGTCCTTCCAATTCGCTCGATCATCTCGATCCTCAATAGCCCAACAGTCGTCAGCCGGGCTAGGCTTTCCGGGAGTAGTACTCAACCACTAGGAGTTCGTTGATTTGTAGCGCAATCCACTCACGTTCAATCAACCCGGTTACCTTACACTCTAGCTTGCTCTTGTCGAACTCTAGGTGGGTGGGTAGGTTGGCTAAACCAGGGAACTGGAGGTTGGCTTCTACGAGCTTGCGAGAGCGATCGGTATCCCGAACCCCAATCACATCACCGGGTTTGCACTGGTAGCTGGCAATATCTAGAACCCGGCCGTTCACGGTCACGTGACCATGGTTGACCAACTGACGAGCGCCTGGAATGGTGGGAGCCATGCCTAAGCGGAACACAGTGTTGTCTAGACGCATTTCCAGCATCTGCAAAAGAGCTTGCCCCGTTGAGGTGGTGGAGCGTCGGGCCTTTTTCACATAGGTCACCAACTGCCGCTCGGTAACGCCGTAGTTGTAGCGTAGCTTTTGCTTTTCTTCTAGACGAATGGCATATTCAGAGCGCTTCCGACGCGCTTGGCCATGTTGCCCAGGCGGATAGGCTTTTCTGGGGGTTTTGCGGGTCAATCCTGGTAGATCTCCCAAGCGGCGCACCACCCTTAGGCGCGGACCTCGATATCGAGACATTGATTTCTTTTCCTCTCTCTAAGAACGTACCCAAAACTCTAATTCTAGGGATAAAATCCCACAAACGCAACTCATTCACGCTATAGTGAATTTAAGGCGCTCTGTTAGTGTACGTGAATAGTATGCTACAGTATGCGGAGTGTTGAGCAGCCCCGGTAGTACAGCTAGCTACGCATTGTATTACTGAATCCGATGTCGTCCTGAATCCGATGTCGTCCATAGCCGGGTTGCATGTAAGATCTTTTCAAAAATTTACAATTTTGTTATGTCTAAAGGTGTTTTGAGCCAGCCGGTTATTCACCCAATGGTGAAGTTCCAGCGCAAGGTAGACTCCCTAGTCAAGTCTGGTGTTGTGAAATCATCCGATAGTATCTGGAAAATCGCGCTACTTTATGGCGATGACTGGGCCTATTGGAAACAAGAGCTGGAAGATTTCGAATTTTCTGTTCAGGATCCCATTGGGGATCTGTTGGTGGTTGAAAGCTGGGACGATTGATCCCTCAACGGTTCTAGTCTCATCAACTGCTTTGCAGTCGGTACTGTATCTCTGGGGGATGGTTGTTCCAATATCTGTGAATAGCTGTCCCTTTTGACTGTGTTGGTCACGGGAGTTTCCCAGGTAGGGCGATCGCTCCTTTCATGGGAACGTTGCTGGTGCTGTGGTCATCTCGCTTAGGCTTCCACAACCTCAGGCTTTGACCAGCTCAGTCTGAAGGGTTACGGTATGCAGAATGTTTTAACTCGATGTCATGATTGCATGAGTTACTTAGGTACCTTGAGGGTCTCGATCCAGGTTGACTGCGTTGGCGTCTAGATCATGGTCGTTGATGATGTTTGCCGAATCTGCTGGGCGATCGCGTCTAGAATATTCTGTTCGGCGGCTGTAATATCGTCGTCGAGGCGGGCAATTCGTTCACATTGGGCGAAGACAGAGCTGGTAAAGGTGCTGTCTAATTGAGGCAACAGATGCTCTAGGGGCGGTGGATCTGATAGATTGAGGGCGATCGCTTCCAAGGATGCGGGACTCAAGCCAACCTGTTCTAGGGAGGGCAGCATCCGATCCCATGATGCGTCGGGATGACTGGCCAACACCATATGTACCAGAATCTGATCCATGAGGGTTTGCTGGGCAATGGCGTGATCTTGGAACTCTTGCGTATCTTTAACTAATCCATCCAGGTCTTGCTCATTGAGCGCTGTGGTGCCATGGCTGACGCTATAGAACTGACAGGCCGCATGACCTAGGGTATAGAGCATGACGGCATTGGAGCTTGCGCCAATGATGGCCCCAGCCACTGGTGCTGTTTTGAGTAGCCCCAAGCCAGCTTTGAGGGCGCGACTGCCTCCCAAACTTAAGCCAAAAATAGCCAGTACTTCACCTTTGCGGGCCGGGTCTTGGAGGTCGAGCCCATAGGCGGCAGCAATTTGGTAAACCAGTTCTGCCTGCAGCAGGGTGGTGGCCATGAGGTCTACGGTAAAGGTGGCGGCTGCCAGGCCGGGAATGAAGCTGCCAGCTAAACCTGTACCTCCTGCCAATAGGGTCTTTTCCACCATCAAATGGTGGGCAATTTGCCGTGGCGTTTCCTGGGGATGTTTTTCTTCTAGGCGGCGTACGGCCTGCTCTGCTTTCACCAGATCGATGCGATCTGTGATGCCCAACAGCCAATCTAAATTGAGCATGGAGGTGGTCTGCCGCAGCACAGGATTATCGGTGACCCAGGCTACGGCTTTTCCAACTGTACTTGTCGTTTGCTGCAGGGCTTGGTGGGTTTGTTGGGTGGCGGATTCTCCCAAATTGGCCACGGTGATGGCAGCCTGGGATGCGGCACTGCTGACGGTTTTGCCGGTTGCCGCGACGGTGTCGCCCATTTTTTGACTGGTTTGAGCGGTGGTTTGAGCGATCGCTTCACCGGCATCTGTCATAACGGTTTTGACAGATTGTCTAGCTTGTTTTGCAGATTCTCCAACGGTTTTTCCCAATCCTGAGAGTTTATGGGATACCGACAACCAGCGATTGGGCGGGGTCGGTGACTCTGCCTCAAGGTCAGTACTCTCGTCCGGCATCTCTTCAAGCATCTCTGCATCAGACTGAGGCAACGACTCAGGGGGCGTGGCATCGGATGGGTTGGAATGGGACATGGCACTAGGGGCGATCGCGGTGAAAAACAGGGTCAGTATCGACGGCACTAGGCTCAGCGTACCCCAATGCAGGAGAGAACTCCCATGGGACTGGGCTATGGCTCGCAATGCATCCTAGATTCAACTTCCTAGGAAACGTGCCCTATTTCGGATAGCTATCCTCCAGTGACCATGACCCAGCAGGCTTATAGGTTAGCGATCGCCACCGGTTCGATGGACTCGGCTAGCTCAAAACCAAAGACTTGGGCATAGAAATAGAGTTCGCCATCTAAGGTGCGTTTAATATTCTCCGCCTTACGAAAGCCGTGCTGCTCGCCTGCAAACAGCACATAGGCTACCGGTAACCCCTTATCTTTGAGGGCGGAGACCATCATTTCGGCTTGATTGGGGGGCACAATTTTATCTTCGTCACCCTGAAAGAAAATCACCGGGCAGGCTAGCTGATGAATGTGGTGGATGGGCGATCGCGCTTCGTACAGATCTTGGCGTTCGGGGTAGGGGCCAATCAATCCGTCAAGATATCGTGACTCAAATTTATGGGTATCTTCCGCCAGAGCTTTGAGATCACTGACGCCGTAGTAGCTGGCCCCGGCCTTAAAGGTATTGCGGAAGGTGAGGGCTGCTAGGGTCGTGTAGCCGCCAGCACTACCGCCTTGAATCACCAAGCGATCGCCATCGACTTGGCCCTGCTGCACCAGATATTCTGCACCATTGGCACAGTCGTCTACGTCTACAATGCCCCAGTTGCCCTTGAGGCGTTCGCGATAGGCTCGACCATAGCCGGTACTGCCGCCGTAGTTGACATCGAGAATGCCAATGCCGCGACTCGTCCAATATTGAATGCCGGGGTTGAAGGTGGCGGAGGTGGCCGCCGTTGGGCCGCCATGGCCCTGCACCCGCAGGGGCGGACGTTCGCCTTCTGGGGCCACAAAGTCTTTATTTTGGGGCGGGTAGTAGATAGCGTGGGCGGTTAGACCATTGCTGGTGGGGAATTCAATCACCTGGGGCATGGAGAGATAGCCCGGATCGATGTCCATCTGGCTAGAACGACGCAGCACCTGCACTTGGTCGGTGGTTAAATCTAGGGCAGCGATCGCACTGGGAGCATCGGGGGAACCGCCTAAAAATACAGCTTGCTTTTCGGACACTTGCAGGCCACCCACGGCGGTGTAGGGGGTGGCGATTGGCGTTAGCGTTTTCGTTGTTGTATCCAGCCGAGCCAGCACCTGAATGCCGCGTTCCACATAGGTGCAGATCAGGGTATCCGCCGAGGCAAAGCCGTAGGTGGCCATGCGGAACACCCATTGGGGTAGGCCAAATTCGGCTGACTTAGGACACATGGGTTCAACGATGTTGTCATGCCAGCGGTAGAGATTCCACCAACCGGTGCGATCGCTGACGAAATAGAGCACGCCATCCGGCGACCATTCCGGCTGGAAAATAGATTCTTCTAGACCACCAGCAATGCAGTGCGCGCCATGCACCTGGCCCTGCTTGTCTACCTCAGCCAGCCATAGCTCAGTGCCATCCCAGGGCATATTGGGATGGTTCCAGCTAATCCAGGCGAGGTGGCGACCATCGGGGCTGAGGCGGGGTGATGCATAGAAGTCACTGCCGGATACCAGCACGGTGCCGTAGCTATCTGGGTCTAGGTTCAGGGCAGCGATCGCATTGACCGGTTCGCCATCCCCGGTGCCATCTTCGCGGACGCAAACTAAACGCTGGCGTCCTGCATCCCACAGGGCATCGGCGTAGCGATAGGGGCCCTCTGGGGTGACGGGCGTCGGATCTGCTCCCGGCGCTTGGCGATAGAGACGTTGATCTAGAAAATTCGAGAAATAGACGGTTCCATCGACGACGATATAGGCTCCGCCGCCATATTCATGGACACGGGTGCGCACATTAAACGGAGCTGGGGTGACATCTTGGACGTTGCCAGCCTTCCAACTGACCACCACATTGCGGCCCCCTTCCGTAGGACGTCCTTCGCTCCAATAGAGGCGATCGCCATCTAGGCGAATTTCACCCAGCCTCAGACTACCCGCCACAATGAGGTCGGAGGTAATGGGCGAGGCCCAACTTCCATAGGGAGCTACTTGAGGTTCAGACATAATACTTCGCAAACCAGAAAACCTTACATCCTATAAAGATAGAAGGTTCTGCCGGTGATGCGCTAGGGCTCAAGCGATTCTCAACGTAAAACCGACTCCGTTCCTAACCAGGACGTGCTCCAACGATCTGGGGCATAGATGCTAGAACGCTGCTTCATCCAGGGTTCAACCTTGCCACGCTATCGTTCCTATGCTGGGCGTGGGAATGCTCCCAGCGGCCCGCCTGCGCCCAGACCTAAATCGTCGCAGGAGAATCGTCGCAGGAGCGACCAAGATGGGTGTCAACGCAGGAACGTTGGCACCATACACGATCTAGGTTGAGCACGACCTGTGATTCAGAACCAGGATCGAAAACCGGGGCTAGAAGATGTAGTTGAACACCCGCACGATCGATCCAGAGGCAGGGAGATCGGCGGCACCGATGGACACGGTATCCGTAGTGTGACGGGTGATGGGTGTACCTGATAGAAGGTTCAGGAAATCCTCAACCGGCGTAATATCGCAGGTGTTGGCATCGGCGGCGGCGGTGCGATAGTGGGTGGGAATGATCACCTTGGGGCTTAGTGCCTCAATGGCAGCGATCGCTTCCTGAGGTGTGTAGGCCTTGTCACTGCCGCCGACGGGAATCAGCAGCACATCGGGGCGGCCAACGAGCACCTGTTGCTCAAAGGTGATGGGAGCTGCGGCTCCACCCATATGTAAAATATTCAGACCGGCCTGTTGCCAGTTCCACATCACGTTGGTGCCAAATCGCCGTCCACCTACGCGATCGTGGGCAATGGGAATCCCTTCAATTTGCATCCCCGATAGCTGGTAGATACCGGAATCTGACAGGACTCGGGGGTTGCCCGGTAGTCCTTCTACCACACCTTCATCTAGTAACCGGCTGCTGATCATGACGACATCGGCAGCCACTTGGGGCGGTCGATAACCAGCGGTGCAGCCAATGGCCTGAAAGGGATTGACGAGAAGAGTCCGTCCATCGCCCGTAAACGAAAAGCATGTATGCCCCAGCCAGCGAATTTGCACAGAACTGGACTGGGCTTGGGCGGCATTGCCCAACAGACCCAGACCCACACTTGCGCCTAACCCAGCTCCCGTATATTGAATAAACTGTCGCCGCTTCATAATTTCCTTAGGATTCACCACTGCTGAATGCGATCGCCCCTGACCTAGGCAAACCTAGGTTCCATCGAGATGCCTATCCAGCGCGATGGAGGGGGACGAGTATCTATGCCACTTCGGTGTTCAGTGCGCTACGAGCGATCGCTGACTCACCTCAGCCAGAAAGTTACTTAACAACAGCTTGCCAGATGTCGTCAAGATACTCTCTGGATGAAATTGGACACCTTGGAGGTGCGGATAGTTCCGATGACGTACGCCCATAATTGTGCCATCTTCTACCCACGCCGTAATTTCCAACACATCCGGACAAGACTCGCGATCGATGATCAAGCTGTGATAACGAGTGGCTGTGAAGGGGGTTTCAAGACCAGCAAAGACCCCTACGCCGGTGTGATGGACTGGAGACGTCTTGCCATGCATTAACTCTGGCGCAGAGGTAATCCTACCACCAAAGACTTGGCCCATGCTTTGGTGCCCTAGACAAACGCCGAGGATGGGATAGTCGGGGCCGAGGTCGCGAATGAGGTCTAGGGAAATGCCCGCATCTTCAGGACGGCCGGGGCCGGGGGAAATGACAATGCCGTCGGGATGGAGCGATCGCACTTGATCTAGGGTAATTTGATCGTTTCGGTACACTTGAATGTCAGCAGCGACGGGATAGTCGGCACCGAGTTCGCCCAAGTATTGAACGAGGTTGTAGGTAAAACTATCGTAGTTATCAATGACAAGAATCATAGGTTCAATGGAACGCGGGTATGAAGGACAAGGCGAGTCGTGACCGGGGTATCGCGGTACACCTACCCTAGGCCAGGGGTGGGCTGCAGGCCTAACGTGATCCTAAGACAACTAGCCAACCCAGAGAAGAATTCGCTGGAGCAAGGGAGGGAGCAGCAGTGAACCCGCCACAATCACCGCCGCCAAGGCCGAGGTGAGGACGGCCCCTGCGGCACAGTCTTTGGCAATTTTAGCGAGGTCGTGGTAGCTCTGCTTGACGGTTAAATCGACCACGGATTCAATGGCTGTATTGAGTAATTCCATGGTCAAGACGGCACCAATGGTTAAGCCAATAATCGCCATTTCTACGGCTGTGAGCTGGAGATAGACGCCTAGCCCTAGGGCAACCGTGCCGACCAGCAGATGAATTCGAAAATTGCGCTGGGTGCGGAAGGCGTAGTGTAGGCCCGCCCAAGCGTACCGAAAACTCACGAATAGGTTTGACGCAACCCGCCAGGAAAGCTCCCGATTGGCTTTGGATGCCGGGGAGGGCTGGGATGCTGTCTCCGTTGAGGTCTGCTGAGACATAGGCAACGTTACCTGATCAAAACAATTTGAACTGCTCTTCTTCCGTCGCGATCGCGCACAGCAGAGAGGTCTAAACATATCACCTGAGGATGGCATTCACGATGATCAACCCTATCAACGGAATGCTCTCATGGTACCCAGACGTTACAGATTAATAGCTTTGTTTCCGTCTTGGCGCTCTCTTGGCTGCGGCAAGGTGTTCGCTAGGAGGCGAGCGATGCAACAAGCTCATTTATGGTACAACCTCTCCCTAGAAGAACAAAGGGCACCCTACATCCGAGAGAAACCATGGGGGACGAATGGCTCTAGGCGACAGGGTCGGGCAGCAGGGAGGTGGTGATGCCTACGGTGGCTAGCAAGATCTGCTGTTGGTGCAGCATGTCCCAGAGAGCATCATCATCGGGATGATCCCATCCCAGCAGGTGCAGCAGTCCATGGGTCGCTAGGATAGCTAGTTCATCCGTTAACGAATGAGACATCGCCTGACGCTGAGCTGTTTCAACGGAGATGACAATATCACCGAGGTAAACCGGTATCTGCGATCGCACCTCAGCCAGCCCCGGTAGAGGATCATCTAAGGTGGCGAAGGCCAGGACATCGGTGGGACGATCGACGTGGCGATACTGGGCATTCAGCTCGTGGATGTCGGCATCGGTGGTGAGCCGCAGGCTGATTTCATACTGCCCCAGGGGGGAGAGATCGGGCTGCATCTCGGATAGCCAATGGTGGAACCACTGCTGCCATTGCTCCTCTGAGGGGCGATCGCATCCCTGGGGCCAGTCATCTACGTCATCCTGCACCAAGAGTTCTAGGACAGGGGGGTGAGTCATGATAATGATCCTACCGGGTGAGGTAGGCCAGACCCACTAGCAGCGCTAGGAGACCAACCACCGTGAGACCAAAATGCACTAAAGACTGTCCGCCTTTTTTGACCATGTTGCGCATGGCTAGCTTCACGTAGCTAGGTGCGGGTTCGTTGGGGGTGATCGCTGGGCCGGGGTTGGATAGGTCGATGGATGGTTCGACTGGTGAGGGAGAGGAGGACGGTTGGGTCATGGAGCCACGGGGTAGATTGTCAAGCTAACGTTTCAGATTGCAGCTAGGTGGGTTGTATGCACTCTGTATGCACAGGGTAACAAAAAAGAGCTGGGCAGAGAATAGTAGGGGAGCGATCGCGATCGCCAGATGAGCTAGGGAAGGGGCGTGGCCCGCTTGCATTGCTTATCTTAAGTCTCGACGCTGCCCATGAAGCTTGTTGACAAGGATAAGATGCAGAGATTAGATCACCATTTGAGTTCTGTTATCCGTGCCGAGCCCGATCGACGGGTATGGACAAGCTTAGTGATATGATTTCAACCATGCCTTGTTCAAGACCCAAGAAGATTCTAGGCTAGGGTCTCTCAAGTTGTTAAAAATCTGCCCTGCTGCCTGTTGAGTCTTGTAGCATAGACCTAAGTCACAGCCGGTTACAGGCACTAGTCCGATGAGGCCGCTCAAACCACCCACGTTCCAATCTGCTGCCCGATTGTCGCTCCAAGCAGCTCTCGATCAAGTCGTGGCTGCCGAAGCCCATCGCAATGAGCGCAATTTGGCCTACGTGCGGGCGGTCGTGCTGTTGATTTCTTCCATGCTTGATATAGCGGTGTTCTTGTTTCCCCAAGCCTTGATGGGGGAAGACTATATTCCTCCAACGGTGATGATCATTAGCATCTGCGCCAGTCTGTTTGCTCTGGGGCTGGTTAAAGTTCTGCAGCGAACATTATCGTTGAGGAGACTGCGGCAGTGGCAGTTGATTATTCCAGTTTTTGATAGCCTACTGCTGTGTGCATTTATCACCAATATCTGGCAGGTTCTAGGCGAAACTCAGCCTCTGATTTTGACAAATATTGCTGCTTTTTGTTGCTTAATGGCTATATCTGGAGGTATCCGCCTCAGACGTCGCGCTGCTTGGTTGACAACTCTATTGGCCTTGGCTAATTTTACCTATGCAGCTTATTTATTTCGACTTAATATAGCTATCGCTCTTTTCGCGACCATCACTATTTTTGGTACGGGCTTTTTAGGTATGTGGATGGGTAGTATTGTTCGCCGCCATATTAAAAATGAGTCAGGGCGGGTGTTGATTGAACGATTTTTACCTCGAACGGTGGTAGAAGCTGCTTTTGAGTCGCCTCTGAATCTCCTGCAGCAACCTAAAAAATGTGATGTGACTGTGGTGGTTGCAGATTTACGTAGCTTCACTCAGTATTCTGAACATTTAGACCCTCAAGCGGTGCTAGATTTTCTCAATCGCTACCAGGGATTGCTAGCTACCTTGGTTGAGCAGCACGGTGGCTGGGTGGATAAATTTATGGGAGATGGTATGTTGGCAGTGTTTGGGGCTCCAGAACCTTTGGACGATCATGCTGAAAAGGCGCTCACGGCAGCGATCGCTATGGCGTGGGAGGTGAAACACATGTCTCCCTTGGCTATGGGCATTGGCATTCACTCGGGGCAAGTGGTTGCAGGCTGCCTAGGATCAGTGCAGCATTTAGAGTTTACGGTGATTGGTGATACGGTGAATGTGGCATCTCGCATTGAGGCGCTCACGAAAACGTTAGGTTATCCTCTGCTTGTGAGTCGCACTACTCAGGAGCTGATCACGTCTAAGACGCTTACGTCTGTGGGTTTTCAAACGATTCGGGGGCGGGTAGAAAAGCTAGAGCTGTTTACGCTAGGTTAACCTCTACAGATCATGTCTACCGCTTGAAGGTTTATGGCTGGACTATTCTGCTGAATCCCCCGCTGCGCTGCCCCCTTGATCAGGGGGCTACAGGTATTTGGGTTCTCAGATTACTCGTCTAGTAGGGCGAGCAGCCGCGCCAAATCCTCCTGAACCGATGCGTGGGTATATTCATCATCGGGGTGGGGCGTTTGTCCGGGCTGTTGGAAATGGGGACGTTCGTCATACATTTGCCCCCATTTCATATCTGCCTGCTGCACCAGTTCATACAGCAGTTGTGGGTGTTCCAAAATATGCCGGATCGCTTGCCGCAAGGCATTGAGGGGCGTTTCAATGTGCTGACTGAGCAGGCCTTCGTGGGTGCCGACCCAGTTTTTGAGGGTGACCTGCAGGGCTCCAGAAGCGTCTACCAAATGGCGATCGATGAACAGATCTACAGCATGTTTGGCCTGCACCAAGGGGGGAATCATCGACTCTCCTTTCAGAAAGTCTCCGCCTTCTCGGGCAATTAATTCCGCGATGGAAAATTCTCGCCCCATGCGAAGCTCTTGCTCAAGGTCTGTCTGATCTGACATGGCTGCTCCGGTCTTAACGGGTTCATTCTATCGCGATCGCTTTCCATCGTGACACAGATCGTCTGTATGTCAAAGCTTGGCGATCGCTGCCCATGAATCGGCCATGAATACCGATGTTCCTGTACTCCAAGCTAGGGACTTTGGATCGAGGGGCGGGAGGGGCGATCGCTGCTGCGTTTGGGCTGTGGTGTTGACCCGTACCAGGCGAATTTCGGTGCGTTGGTTGCGGGCATCTTCGGGGGCGATGCCAGGTAGGGGTTCGTTAAACCCCTTGCCCTCGGCGGCAATGTTATGCTGAATGCCCTGACTGCGCAGATAGTCTACGACCACCTGGGCGCGCTGTTGGCTGAGCTGTTGATTGATATCGGCGCTACCGGTGCGGGAGGTGTGACCAATGACCCGGACGGCTACGGTTTCGATGCTAAATTCTTTAATCTCTGTCGCGAGTTGATTCAGGGTTTGTTGACCTTCGGGCGTCAGTTGGGCGGCTCCGGTGGCAAAGCTCACATTACCGCGTACATCAAGGTTGCCGATGTCGGGAGCGGCTTGGATTTGGGCTGGCTCTAGGGTGGGTGCGGCGGGGGCGGTGGAACGTTGGGCACCCATGAGTTGATCTGCGAGTTCTGGATTATCTGCCTTAACTAGGTCAATAAGGGCTTGGGTATTGCTGGCGGCTTTGACAATGAACTGAGGATCGTAGAGATCACTGAGGTTATCAGGAACGACGTTGACTTGGTTTGATAGGGTAAGAACGGCAGCGATCGCTCCAATACGGGTTTCTAAGATACCTTCGGTCATCCAGCTTTGAGCTTCGGCGGCGGTGAAGAACTCAATGCCATTGACGACGGCGGCGGCATCGGTGGGAGATAGGTTACCATCTTCGGCAATTTGGGCCTGCAGTTGGGATGAGTCGCGCACGTTGGCGTCAATGCGGCGATAGTAGGCTTCTAGGAATTCTGAGATCAGGTCGGGCTGCGATCGCACCAAGCGATCGGAGGCTACCATGACGTCAACAATGGCTCCTGGGGCATCTTCACTGGAAAGGACGACGGTATAGCCCTGCTGCCGCGCTTGGGATACAAAGGGTTCCCAGATGATGGCAATGGCGATCCGTTCGTTTGGATCTTGAATGAGCTGCCAGGCTTCTGAAGCGTCGCCCACTCGGGTGATATTGAAATCAGATAGGTTAAAGCCGTCAAACTTGGTATCCAGCACGAGGGCCAGATATTCGCTGGGGGTATCGCCAGCAAAGGCCATGCCGAGGGGTTGTCCTTGGCTTTTGGCTTCGGCGGTGAGCTGGTTGAGGTTTTGCAGGGAGGTGAGGTTGGGATAGGCGGGGGTGTTGAGAATGACGGCATCGGCTCCGACGGTGCGATCGATTAAACCCACGATGCGCCCGTCGGGCTGCTGCTGCACAAATTGATCGAGGGTGGTGACAATGATATCGGCGTCGCCTTGGTTGAGGCGATCGGCGCGGGCCGCTTGATCAAATTCATCGTCGTAGGACAGGCTAATGCCTCGCTCGGATAGGGTGGATTGAAAGGTGCTGTTGCGGAAGGTGCTATAGCCGCTGAAGGTATCGCCCAAGACCCTGATGCGGCCTGCTTCACGGCGATCGCCCGTCAGACTGGGGAGGGGATTTGACCCGCCGGAGAGGGATCCCAACATCCACAGCCCGCCTGCCACCAGACCGCCGGTGAACAGGAGGGTCACCACAAGGGCAACAATTAAGGTTGGATCAACGCGTTTGCTCATAGAACTACCGGGTATTCCATTGGTTGAGTCTTCTGGCTGGAGGACGAGAGCTCCTGATGGATAGCGGGATTTGTAAGGGTTTGTAACGTTTCCCAGGATTGCTTGCTAGCCCTAGGATACCCTCCCTAGAACCCATGTCAGTATACTTGGAGCGATCGCGTGACGGGGACACGATCTCCCCTTCATTTGTAGCAGACCACCTCTTAGATTTCCTCCATCTTCGTTGAGCGGGGGGATATCACAGCGATGGAATCGTCATCAGCAGAACGGGAGCGATCGCGGTACTATGGAAAGCACCCAA
>RECH01000260.1 GCA_007694125.1 Leptolyngbya sp. DLM2.Bin15 | reverse complement strand
TTACCAGAGGCTGCCAATGCGACGGGAGAGCAATTCAAGCAGCGGTGGCAAACTCAGGGAAAAGACTGGGCTGAGGAATTGAGAGCCGTGATGATTGACCATCGCAACATTGGTCATAATTGGCAGTTCAGTGCTGAACAACAAGATCTGTTGAGGCAGTACAACACCGCTAACCACCTCCTGGTTCAATGCCTCAAGACCAGCTACGTCAACAGAGAAACCCGGCAACAGATTGAATCTGAGTTGCTCTTACCCATCCACCGCCTCCAGGCCAAGTGAGCTGCCAACCTCCCATCCTCGCTGCTCAGCGCTCAAGCCCTTACCCAACGTGAGTTCGACGGGTGTACTCTGCGTCTTCGTTGTAGTGGTAGAGTGCTGTTAGGCGAAGCCGTAACGCACCGTTTCATGAGGCTTGAATGCATGACGCGATCGCTTGAGTGAAGCCATGCCGCAGGCTATACGCATCCTACTGGTACGACCCACCTATAGAGTTCTCTACTCATAACGTCATCGAACTCAGGTTTACCCAAATAACGACGAACCTTTTGTCCTCCGTCTTCATGGGCTGATCGCTCCTGCCCTCTAGGTTTAAACACACTGCCTTACAGATTCATCCAGGTCATCTGTCTAGCCCACTCCGCTGATGATTTAGCCATTTCGCCCACCCCATTAACGTCAGCTTCATAAACTCCCCGTCGATAGTGACGAGGAATGATGAAAGGAGCTGACATCCATAAAGTGATGGTAAAATTTCGGTAAAGGAGCTATAAAAGCTTTAGATAGGAGTTGAAATCCACTTACTTTCTATGGGATTCTACGGCAAAGAAGACAATCCTTTACCGGAAAATTTCGGGAAACAGGGTCGTTCTACATGTTGTATTGATTATCAGGCATAGCTCTGTACTAGCGTCTACATAATCTTCACATCTATATCATCAAGCCAGGCTAGTCAAAGCGGCATAGCCACAAGACTATATTGGCTTATGCTAGATGCGATCGTTATGATTTAAGCAAGCAAACTTATAGAAGTCTCCGTCTGGCTTGGTTTTGCAGGATCATCGTCTATAACTTACATCTCTGGTTTTCAGGGATAGTAGGCGTGTTTTACGTGGTTATTTCTCAGGCTTCTTGGGTTTCAAGTGTTGATGTGGAGGGTTGCAAGACTTTTTCTAACGGCTGGTTCAGCTTGATACCAATTTGAATGTGAAGCACCCTTAGATATAGGGGGTATGAGCAAAGCGTAACCGCAAGCCCACAGCAATGATGGGTTATGCTGTCGCCAACGCATCCTCCAATCATATGCATCTTCACAACCGTTGGTATGAACTAGCACAGCACTTGAGACCACACAGTTAGGCTGCTTAATCTATAGATACTTAGGTTAAGTATCTTCACAATGTATGAATTTTGGTCTTACTCCAACATCGAAAATAGTGATAGGTCAACGAGCATTGTTCAACCTGTTATCCTTTGCATGAACTGTGATCAACATATGATCAACAAAGGAACTATTCTAGGTGCTGAGTGAGCCAAGCTGTTTCAGATTTTTACCCCAAAGGCACTCATACCATGTCAACTACTCATCCCCAGGTCGTGGTTGGTTTACTCGTATACAACGGCGAGAAATATCTTGCAGAGACGATTGAATCAATTCTGGCCCAAACGCTGACTGACTTTACGTTAGTGATTGGAGACAATGCGTCAACAGATTCAACAGAAGACATCTGTCGCAGATATGCAGCTCAAGACAGTCGCATTGTCTACCAGCGCCATCCTGAGAATGTAGGAGCGTCTGGCAATCACAACATTGTCTTTCAACCTGGGAATGCTCCTTACTTTAAGTGGGCGTCTCACGATGACCTCTTAGCACCCGATTATCTACGTCGATGCGTCGAGCTTCTAGATCAAAATCCGTCGGTTGGGGTTGCCCATTGCCGTTCCTACCAAATTGATGAAACGGGTCACCTCCTCGGCAATCTTGACTATGAAGTGCGATTAACCAGCTCCAGCCCTAGTCAACGGCTCTGGCGGATGTTGTGGGCTGGCTACCTGCCGGAAGTTCATGGCGTGATGCGATCGCACCTGATTAAGAACACCAAACTCTTCAGAGGTTTTCCGGGCGATGATCGCAGCTTCTTGTCTGAAATGCTGATGCAGAGTGACGTGGGCTACGTTGAAGACTATTTGTTTTCCCGTCGCGACCATGCCGATAGCTTCTGTCGCATTGCCGACCAAACATCCCGACAAAGTTTCTATAATCCCAAAGCCAAGCGATCGGCTAGGACGGTGGGTCTGATTAAGTTGCGGGAATATGTTCTAGACGTACTCCGCCATCCCATGAGTGCTTCTGAGCGTTTGGCTTGCTTGACGATTGTCGTCGAGTGGGGCATCCGGCGCGGTTTGGAGATGGTCACCAACTCGGGCGAGAAGTTTGGGCAGCGGCTCCGTGAGGAATTTAGCCTAGCTCAATCGATGAATCCCCACCAGCCAGAAACCTCCTCTGAGCTTCTATAACCTGTTCGGCGAGCGGCATGGGCACTTGAGCAACGTGTCCATGCTGCATCGATCAATGGCATATCCTGCCTTCGATCCCCCGCTTCGCCGCCCCCTTGGCAAGGGGGCTACAGACACCCAGGCGAGGATAGGTTCCTCTCTGAGCCATTGTCCAAGCGATCGCCTAATCCTAAGGGAAAGCTACAGGGTGTTGAATGGTCATAGCTGGCATATCCTGCCTTCGATCCCCCGCTTCGCCGCCCCCTTGGCAAGGGGGCTACAGACACCCAGGCGAGGATAGGTTCCTCTCTGAGCCATTGTCCAAGCGATCGCCTAATCCTAAGGGAAAGCTACAGGGTGTTGAATGGTCATAGCTGGCATATCCTGCCTTCGATCCCCCGCTTCGCCGCCCCCTTGGCAAGGGGGCTACAGACACCCAGGCGAGGATAGGTTCCTCTCTGAGCATGGCTGCCCTGGGCTCCCTGTCTACAAAGGCGTGATCTAGAGCGTGATGGGAGACTCGACATAAATGGTGGGTTCATTGAGCATCTCGAATTCAATGCCGTAGTCTTTGAGTTCGCTAGAGATGCGCTCATTGGCCAGTTCCAGCAAACGCTTGCGAATTTGAATGGAATTTTCCGTGGATCCGAGGATGAAAAAGGTGACCCTAGCCCGACTGATATCGGCTTCGGGTTCGTCTAAGATTGCGATGTTCGTACTGCCTGGATCAATGCCGTAAATCGTATTGGTACAGCGCACCACCACTTGCTGAACCAAGGCTTTTTCGCGATCGCCTAGGGCCCTCAGAAAATCAAGGTACAGCAGCACCATAATTTTCTTGCCTCGGGTAATGTTTTCAATGTCAAGATTGGCCATGATGGAGTTCGGCACAATCAACAGCGTATTTTTGGCGGCTGTGCGAATCTTGGTCGATCGCAAACCAATAGATTCTATGCGTCCGTAGACTGTCCCGGTGATCGTACTGTAGCGAATATATTCACCGGGCTTAAACGGGCTGTCGAGATAAAGAACAACTGTACCTAGTAATTGTTCTAGGGTCTTTTGGGCAGCGAAAGCGATCGCCAACCCACCAATTCCCACCCCGGTGAGCAGTCCCACCACATTCACGTTTTGATTTTGGGCATAGAAAACAATGGCAAATGTCCAAATCACAATGTTGATCACCGTCTCGCAGACCAACAAAAGTTCATTGACGCCCTGCCCCAAGCGATCGATGATGTCTACCCCATACATTTCCACAAACTGCCGCAGCAGCCGCGATGCCAGCCAGGCTAACCCAGCCACCAATCCCAGTTCTGTGAGCATCTCCAGGGTGATGTAGAGCGGTGGATAGGGCTGCAAAATCAGCAGCGATCGCGTCAGGGTGATCAACACCAGGGTGCCCACCAGGCTAAAGGATGGCGTGATGGGATCAATCAGCGTCTGCACTTGCAGAGCAACGGGACGCGGCAAAAATCGGCGAATGATCAGTTTCACCAAGCGACTCGTATAGCGCCCAATAATCACAAAGAGAATGACGAGGGCAATCACCGTTCCCACGCGCAAACCAAAATTGATTAGGGCATCTCGAAGGGCGATCGCATTTACGCCAGCCGTGTCGAGGAATGTGGCAAGTCGAGTCAGCATGGGTGGGCTAGAGAAAACATCAGGGAACGTTAGATCGTCATTAAATCGTCATGGGAGAATCGACGTAGATGGTTGGCGCTTCGCAGTGGAAAGCAATGCCAAACTGCTTGAGTTGCTGGGTAATTTTTTGATTAGCAATATCCAGAAGCTGACGGCGTAGATCCAACGATACGGCGCTGGTGCCTAGGATGAAGAAGCTAATTTGGGCTTCGGTCACCTCTTGTTGATCAGCCAAAGTCAGGTTGCGGAAACTGACGCTGGTGCTGCGAGAATCGATGCCAAAAATATCCTGGGTGCTGTCTAAAATCACTTGGCGAATCAGGGCCCGTTCTTCGCTGGGAATGGTGCGATAGAAGGTGAGGTTGAACAATGAAATCACCTTTTTGGCATCGGTGAAGTTCTCAATGTTGGCTTGGGTCAAGGCATTGTTGGGCACCACGGTCACGGTGCCTTTCCCAGAGGTGCGAATTTTGGTGGAGCGAATGCCGATGGATTCTACGCGCCCAAAGGTGCCGTCTTCTAGACCAATATAGTCATCCACCACAAAGGGGCGATCGAGGTAAATCACCACCCCACCCAGCAATTGCTCCAGAACCTTCTGCGCTGCAAAGGCCACGGCTAGTCCACCAATCCCCAAGCTGGCCACCAAGCCCACAAGGTTGATCTCATGGGTTTGGGCAAAGATAATCGCCGTGACCACAATAATACCGATATTGGTCAACAGCCGAATCAGGATCAGCAATTCGCTACTGGTTTTCGTCCCAGTTTTCACCGTGGCGTTGAGCAAGTAGTTACTGAAATAGCTGCGGAAAATGCCGGTTCCCAAAAAGCCAATGGCGATCGCCAACCCTAGAGCAACGATGAACTCTAGACCTTTCAGCCGCCCTGCCGCAGGTGCAATCAACAAACTCAGGTCAGTCAGCAGCAAAATCATCACCGTCTTGAGCCAACCGAGATGGGGCTGCAAAAACATGCGATAGGCTGTCCCTAGGGCCGTCGGATTGAGCCTAGTACTCCACGTTGCCAGCCAAGCGGAAACCGGCAGCAGGTTGAGCAAGAGCCAGGTGGCCGTCAAACCTGCCAGACCAATCAAAAGCTTAGCGTTGAACACAATATCGCTGGGCAGAGCATCGAGACGGGTGCCCAGGAAGACGACAAAGTCAAACAGCAACGCCACGGCCAAGCCCTGGCCAATCCGCCACAATGTATCCCATTGAGAGGTCAGGGTTTCCTTGAAGGCCGTCAGTTGAGTCGTCCAGGGTTCCATGGCAGGAGGCAATAGGTTAGACAGCGGGGGAAGATACCAGTTGCTCGATGCGCAGCTTCAAACGTACCGGTTGATCACTATCATTTTGTGCCCGAAATTCCATCAGCGCCTCCGATGCATCGCGCTCAATGGCGATCGCCCGTCCCGGCGCACAGGTATAGGTTTGGATGCGATCGCCACAGCGCAGGGTGGTATGTCCCGCTTCTGAGGTCACCACCATCTTCAACACCCCCGGCTGCAAGTCTAAGGACTGCACGGCGTGGGGCAAGACGGTTAGGTATTTCTGGAGAATATCGGACGATTCGGCGGGCTCTACTTCCGGAGCGATCGCCTCTGGAGCAGGATCCATCACAGGCGCAGGACTGATCTCCTCGGACAACGCTGGTTGACCGCCCAGAAACAGCGCTAGCAGCAAACACCCGATCAGGTTTTTGATGATCGTTAATCGTTGCATAGCGTCCTCACAACTAGTTCTACCGGGAGCGATCGCCCCCGCCGAGGACAACAACACCAGCCCGTGCCTTGATTATGCCATCGAATGGCCGGGCGATCGCTCTGCCTAAGGACGGGTCATCCTTGCCAAGGCGTAGTCGTTATGAGTATGATTTAAGAGACGCCACCCCTCGCATCCGCTATGCGCATTGTCGATCTACCCCTCAATCAGATTCACCGTCCCCTTTACCGTCAGAATGATCCTGAGAAAGTCCAAGCGCTGATGGAGTCGATCCAGAGCATCGGTCTTCAGGAACCCATTGATGTGCTGGAGGTGGACGGCAAGTATTACGGATTTTCCGGTTGCCATCGCTACGAAGCCTGTCAGCGGCTCGGTCTAGCCACCATCCGCTGTCGGGTGCGCCGTGCGCCCAAGTCAGTCCTCAGGATGCACATTGCCTAGCATCGCAAGACAGAAGAACGAAGACAGAAGAACGAAAAGGAATTCCAGGACACACCAGGGTTGCCGCCTTAGTCAATAGGCGGGTTACTTCTGTCTCAGAGGACTAGATATCGCCTAGATCACTCCGACAACCTTGGGGACAAGTTCGGGATAATTAGGGAAGCCTTTTCTAGATCAGCCATGCCACCTGCCGCCTCTCCCACCCCGCCTGACTATACTCCACGCTTGCGATCGCTGATGATGGCGGCGAACATTCCGAGTTTTCGCGCCCTCAGCCAAGCGGCGACCGTCTCCAAAACAGCGGTGAACCGCCTGCGGCGCGGGCAAGCGGAGGCGTTGCGGGGCGAAGTGCTGCACCAGCTCGCTCAAGCGCTACACCAATCCATTCCCCAACTGCTCCAAGACTTTTCCAATCTAGCGATCGCTCCCCCAGCCGAGCCAGGCCTACAGCCAGATGACCAGCCCCAGCTCGCTCAAACGCAACCAGAGGAGCTCCGCCAAGCCTTCCAGCAAGAGGTGCTGCACCAGATTGAATCCTGGCTAATCCAATGGCCCACGGCGGTCTATGCTGCCCAGAAGAATCCCCAAGTGCCCGCTAGCCGCTTGGTGCCGCTCCTGCGTCCGGTGGAACAATTACTCGATCATTGGGGTCTAGAAGCGATCGCTTCCGTGGGCGACGAAGTAGCCTATGATCCGCAGCAGCACCAGCTTTTGAACGGCCATGCCCAGGCAGGCGATCGCGTTTTGGTGCGCTATACGGGCTACCGTCAGGGCGATCGCTTGCTGCACCGGGCCAAGGTGAGTCCTGTGAATCGTGAAGCCTAAAACAACCTTGGTCTAATCATCCAAGCGCAGAAGCTTACGGTAGAACGCCTGGGAAAAATCAACCAAGCGCGATCGCTTAAAGCTAAACAGCAGCTCGATTAGATAGCTGACAAACTCAAAGTTGGCCATGGTGATCTCGTAGCTGAGTTCCGCATTGCCATCAAACTGCATCCGAAAGCGGGTTAGGTCAGCGGGCAACGACGACACACTCCAACTCGCTACGAAAGGAATGCTCTCACCCCCTTCAATGATGCGCGTACCTTCCAGGCTACCCTGACGATACAAGCTGATGGCCAACGGCAGAGCATTGCGCTTATTGCCCTGATAGTAGGGCATATAAACATGCACATCTTTTGACTGAGCAGGCTGGAGCTTTTCTAAAGTCATACTCGGATCTTCCTTGGACGGATCAGTACAGGCCGGCTAAATGATGCAGCGATGAGCGTGCTCTGCAAAAATACTACAAGCTAGATTGGGTCTCAACAAGCAATTGCTTGGTTGAAGGTGCTGTATCGGCAATGCACCGTATCAGTATGCCCTGAATTGTAGATAGGTCTTGCAGCTTGTACAAAATTTAGCGGTAGAGTCAAAGCAGGGGGTCATGCCCTTGATATCGGCGATGGGCGGGAGATCAGAGAATCATGCGAGTGATAGTGGTGGGCGGTGGGGCGGCAGGTTTTTTTGGGGCGATCGCTGCGGCTCAGGCCCATCCTCAGGCCCAGGTCACCATTCTAGAAGCAGGGCAACAGCCGCTCAGCAAGGTGCGCATCTCCGGTGGTGGGCGTTGTAATGTCACCCATGCCTGTTTTGATCCGGCTTTGTTGGTGCAGCATTATCCCCGAGGCGGCAAGGCCCTGCGGGGTGCCTTTAGTCGCTTTCAGCCCCAAGATACGGTGGCCTGGTTTCGGCGGCATGGGGTGCCCTTGAAGCGGGAGGGTGATGGACGCATGTTTCCCACCACCGATTCTTCGGAAACCGTTGTAGATTGCTTGATGCAAACAGCGCGGCGGTTGGGCATTCGGGTGCAGTTGGCCACACCGGTGGTATCTGTCACCAGCCTGTCGCCAGGGTTTCGGTTAACCTTAAAATCTGGTGCCGCTGCCGACTGCGATCGCCTCCTTCTGGCCACGGGCAGCAGCCCCCAAGGGCATCGCCTCGCCGCCAGCCTGGGTCATACCATCGAGCCGCCGGTACCTTCTTTATTTACCTTCACGATTCGGGATGCCGCCCTGCGCAGCCTTGCGGGCGTGGCGGTTGAAACGGCTGAGTTGGATCTCCAGCTCCCCACAGGCAAACCCCTGCATCAATCCGGGCCACTGCTGATCACCCACTGGGGCATGAGCGGCCCAGCCATTCTCAAGCTTTCTGCCTGGGGGGCGCGATCGCTCCATGATGCCCACTACCAAGCCCAGCTTCGGGTCAACTGGTTACCCGGTGCGCACCTAGAGCAGATGCGATCGCTTTTGCTGGCGGTGAAATCAGAGCACCCCAAACGGGCGATCGCCAACCATTGCCCGGTGGCAGTACCCCGGCGGCTATGGCACTACCTGGTGGAGCGATCGCAGATTGCTGCCGAACGCCGCTGGGCAGAACTATCCAAAGCAGAGGCCCTACGCCTTGCCCAAGAGCTGACCCAAGGTCAGTATGCGATCGCAGGTAAGGGCGTATTTAAAGATGAGTTTGTCACCTGCGGCGGCGTGCGCCTGCGGGAAGTAGATTTTAAAACGATGGAGAGCCGCCAGAGTGAAGGGCTGTTTCTGGCAGGCGAAGTCTTAGATATAGATGGCGTCACCGGCGGGTTTAACTTCCAAAGCGCTTGGACAACGGCATGGATTGCCGGACAGGCGATCGCGTCAACCTAGAGTGTGGCAGGACAGCGATCGCGAGGTTGTCCCCTAAATAGCGCTAGGGCCATAGACCAGACTTGTAGGCTAGACATCACTAGCGCGTTCCTGAACCCTGAGTGCGATCGGGCGCACCATTGTCAGGAGGAATATAGCCATCCGTTTGGTGTAGCTCGGTCGGTATCAAACTAGGTTCAACCGGTGTTGCATCGGCTAAGGAACGCGCCTGAACACCCACCAAGGCCACTCCTTGTAACCCAGCTACGACCAGCAATACACCCATGCATTTTAGGAAAGTGTTCATCGCACCTATTTAGAACTCTTCAGAGAACCAATCAACCCTACCCATGTCATGTAGCTTGACTACTATGCCCTAAATGCGACTACTGATTCCCTACACTTTATTCTCCTACAAGGCCCACACAACTTTCTACCCAAAACAAGAACCCTTGATGTAGATCAACAGTCTGTGACATGTCGTTCCGCAAAAGGCAGTCTTAATGTAGAAGCAGTAGTCTCAGCTTAATCAATGACTTGTAGAGTAGAACTTATGTTATGGGTGACTACAGTAGTTTTACTGAAGTTCCTTTTATCTTAGAAAGATCCACCCCAGTCTGCCATCCGGATATATCCTGAAAACAGCTCATTGGATTGTGGAAACTTTATACAAACTTAAGATTCAAAGTAATCTTCGAGTCAGGGACTAGAGTCAAACTAGTGCTGATTAACCCAGGGATTAACCAACAGGAAACTGGATCGCCGCTACGGGAGAGCCTATCAGCTTGGGCTGAGCTTCTCTCCGTAATCTCACTAGTGCTTTATTCAGTATGTGGATAGTCTACCAGGACATTTTTATAAAGTTTCCGTTAAATCACGGATTAATCACGCCACATTGACTCAGTAGCATACCGAGTTTTGACATCATCCAGGAGCGATCGCGTCATTTATGTATCCCTGAACACCTGATGTTCAGCCAGCTTGTCTCACATTCCTTGCTTGCAGTCCTCAACCTCCCGTTCACCCTAGGAATTCTCTTGAGAGCTCCATAGTGAGAAAGAGCAGCTTCTCTAAGATTTAACAATTATGTATCAAAATTTTACAGGTGGGTTGCCATGGGTTGGGGGGATCTGCTGAAGACATTCCGGGAGCTAGGAGCGATGGGGAGCGATCGCCCCGGCAGGCTCGGTAGGCTCGTCCCGGTAGGCTCGGCTAAGATGCCCGGCGCAATGCCGCTGAGCCCTCTTCTGAAGAGTCCGAATTTCCGCTATGATGACTCCCGACCCACCCACAGGCCCCTTGTCTCTTGGCAAGCGCTCCCCCCGACGAGGCAACCTATAGTTTCCCTAAAGGCGATCGCTGGGCATATCACGATACACTCTGACCTTGCTATCTTGCCTTAGGCTAGAGACGCTAGCAGCAGCTTAAACGCGGTTGGTTCTACTCGTTGTGTACTGTTCTCGTTTACTCTCTTGGATCAAATCTCTATGTATTTGCAACATTCTCCTCGTCGAACCAAAATCGTTGCCACTATTGGCCCTGCGACCAGTAGCCCAGAGGTGTTGCGGGACTTGATCGAGGCGGGAGCAACCACCCTCCGTCTAAATTTTTCCCACGGCACCCATGAGGATCACAAGCGCAGCATTCGTCTCATCCGACAGGTGTCGTTTGAGCTTAACCAGCCGGTGGGCATCTTGCAGGATCTCCAGGGCCCGAAAATTCGCCTAGGGCGCTTTGAAGACGGGCCGATTACCCTCAACCGGGGCGATCGCTTCACCCTCACCAGCCGCGTCGTCCCCGGCGATCGCACCATCAGCTCGGTGACCTACGAGCCCCTAGCCGATGAAGTCCCCGAGGGCTCCACCATCCTTTTAGACGATGGCCGGGTGGAAATGCGGGTGGAGGAAGTAGATAAAGCCAACCGTGCCCTGCATTGCAGCGTGGTGGTGGAGGGGGTGCTCTCCAATAACAAGGGCGTCAACTTTCCGGGGGTCTACCTTTCCATCAAAGCGATGACCGATAAGGATCGGGAAGATCTGATGTTTGGTCTCGATCAAGGGGTCGATTGGGTTGCCCTCAGCTTTGTGCGCAATCCCCAAGATATTCTGGAAATCAAGGAGCTGATCTCCAGCGCTGGCAAGCATGTGCCGGTGATTGCCAAAATCGAGAAACACGAAGCCATTGAGCAAATGGAAGCCATCCTGGCCCTCTGTGATGGAGTGATGGTGGCTCGGGGCGACTTGGGGGTGGAGGTGCCCGCAGAAGACGTACCGATTTTACAAAAGCGGCTGATTGCCGTCGCCAACCGTCAAGGGATTCCGGTGATCACCGCCACCCAAATGCTCGACAGCATGGTCAGCAGCCCCAGAGCCACGCGGGCGGAGATTTCTGACGTGGCCAACGCTATTTTAGACGGCACCGATGCGGTGATGCTGTCTAACGAAACGGCGGTGGGCAGATATCCGGTGCAGGCGGTGCAGACCATGGCCCGCATTGCCACCCGTATTGAGCAAGATCATCCATCCTTCCACAACGTCGATGGCTTAGTGGGACAGTCGATTCCCAATGCCATCAGCCAAGCGGTGGGCGATATTGCCAAGCAGTTAAACGCTGCTGCCATTATGACCTTGACCAAGAGCGGTGCCACGGCCCGCAACGTGTCGAAGTTTCGTCCCTACACGCCCATCTTGGCGATCACGCCGCAGGTGAGCGTTGCCCGCCAACTGCAGTTAGTCTGGGGTGTCAAACCGCTGCTGGTGCTGGATCTATCCTCCACGGGGCAGACGTTTAATGCGGCGTTGAACGTGGCCCAGGAAAAGAATTTACTCAAGGAACAGGATTTGGTGGTGATGACGGCGGGGACGCTGCAAGGGGTCTCGGGATCCACAGACCTGATCAAGGTAGAAGTGGTGACCTCGGTGTTAGGGCGAGGGACGGGGATCGGTCAGGGAGCTGTGAGCGGCCGGGCCCGCGTGGTGCATAACGGCATGGAAGCCGGCAGCTTTAATCCTGGCGATATTTTGGTTGCCCCCAGCACCGATGCCGACTTTGTGGAAGCAATCCGCCAAGCCGCTGGCATTGTCACCGAAGATGATAGCCTCACCTGCCATGCGGCGGTGATTGGTCTACGCCTAGGCGTACCGGTGATTGTGGGCGTGAAAAATGCCACCCGCACCATTCGTGAGGGAGCCATTCTCACCCTAGATGTGCAGCGCGGCATCGTCTACTCAGGGGCGATCGCTCCTAGCCAAAACGAAGCGGCGCTACCGGTCTAACTCGCCCCCAGATTTATCCCTCCATCAACGATGAAGCCAGGCAGTCTATACTACCTGGCTTGATAATCGGGAGCGTTGGTCACCAGGGGCGATCGCTACTCTGCTTTACTGGCAACCTTGGTTGGCGATGGGGCAGATTCCTTGACCTCCTCCACAACGGGCTCCACCGGCTGAGGATTGTAGGGAAGCCCTAGCACCTCGTGGTAGACCTTGTCGTATTCAATGGCCGACTTATCCCAGCTAAAGTCTTGACTCATGCCGCGCTGCTGCAGGGTTTTCCATTCACGCTTATAGCGGAAGCCCTCCCAAGCCCGCACTAGGCAGGTATAGAGATCCAGCGGCTCGTAGCGATCGAAGCAGTAGCCGGTTCCTTCCTCAGCGGTGGGATCGTGGTGGATGACCGTGTCCACCAAGCCTCCCGTACGCCGCACAATGGGCACGGAGCCATAGCGCAGAGCCAGAAGCTGGCTGATGCCGCAGGGTTCAAACCGCGACGGCATTAGGAAGGCATCGGTACCCGCATAGATGCGCCGAGCTAGGGAATCGTTGTAGAGCATATAGGCTGCGACCCGTCCTGAGTAGCGGGAGGCAATTTGCCAGAGTTGGGTCTCATAGTAGCGATCGCCCGTACCCAACACCACCAGTTGCACATCGGTGTAGGACATAAAGCGATCGAGCACCTGCAGCAGCAGATCAATGCCCTTTTGTTCCACCAACCGGGTCACCATACCCAGCAGCATAGCCTGGGAATTGACCTCTAGACCCACTTCTTCCTGCAGGGAAATTTTATTCACAGAGCGCTGATCCAGCGTCTCAGCGGAAAACTCCTGGGTAATTCGGCGATCGCGGGCCGGGTCATAC
This sequence comes from Leptolyngbya sp. DLM2.Bin15, assembly GCA_007694125.1. GTDB lineage: Bacteria > Cyanobacteriota > Cyanobacteriia > RECH01 > RECH01 > RECH01. Next base: position 4,009 of record RECH01000260.1, on the reverse strand, counting down.
AAGTCTGTGTCAATCCCGTTGAGAATGCCGACTAACTTGTTGTCAATAAAGGACAGCAGCCCCTCAAGGGTTTCTCCATAGGCGGGAGTTTTAATCTGCTCCGCATAGGTGGGCGATACGGTGGTCACCTTATTGGCAAACTGCACCGCCGCTGCCACGGTGTTGTGCCCCTGCATATACCAAGGACACCAGGTCATTTGCTCCAACCGCCAGCGCCAGGGCCCCTGATAGGCCAGGTTGTGGATGGTGAATATGGTTTGGATATCCGGCGATTCATGCATCCAGACGGGAATCATCCCCGTGTGCCAATCGTGGCAGTGAATAATATCCGGCTTCCAATAGTTCCAAGCAAACTCAGCCGCCCCATTGGAAAAGAGCGTGAACCGCCAATCTTCATCATCTCCAGCATAGATGCGGCGTGGCCAAAACGACGGATGCCCAAACAGGTAGAGGGGCACATCCGTTCCTGGCAGCAGTCCTTCATACACTTCAAAGGACTGAAACATGGCTTCACCCTGCCAGATGGGTTCTTTGGGAACCTCTGTCTTGTCTGCCACAAACCCGTAGTACGGCATGAACACACGCACATCGTGACCCATCTTGCGCAGCACCTTGGGTAATGCGCCCACCACATCCCCCATGCCGCCGACTTTCGCGATCGGTGCAGCTTCGGCTGCCACAAACAAAATTCGCATCGTGTATCGAGGTTCCTTGAGATATACCGTTAGTGATCAAGTCTAGTGGGCTGTGGGCACTGTGCATAGTCGCGATCGCAATTCCGTTGAGGATACCGCCGGATGATTTCCCGGTGCTTGGATCCCACCCCTGCTAGGGGCTAACGATCGCTTGGGGCGATCGCCCCAGAATGCCGAACTCCTAGCTTGCTAACGCGCCATAGACATCATAATCACCCATCCATACCGCCGCGAGCAGCCGCATTCCCTGCTCGCTCAAGACCACCTCCGAGGGCAGACATTGCACATCACTGGCGCTGCCGCCCGCCGCCATGACCACATCCTGCATCCACAAACCGCAGGGCTCAGGATGGTTCTCATGCCACAGCACATAGTCCAATCGGGCGCGGGAAGCAGCGTCCAGCCGAGGGCGGAGAAGGTCGTAGAGCGACAGATGGGTGCGTTGCTCCACCCCTCCCAGCACCTGACGCATATACCAAGCCGCTTGGCGGAGGGGCAGGGCATTGAGGCGATGGTGTAAACAGTCCAGCAGACGGGGTACAAAGTCGATACCCAAGTGATCATGGAGGGCAGCGATCGCTTGGTCGTGGTCTACAACGGCAATGGGACTCAAATCCGCATCCCAATCGACATCTGGATAAACTTGCTTCAGCAACTGATAGGCGCGATCGCTCAAACTCCATTGCCCCGTAGACGTATCAACACTAAAGTCTTCTCCGGGAGTGGCACCGATAGCCACTAGAATCTGGAATAGCTCAACGGCTTGCTGCGAAGAAATTGGATGCATAAAAGCCCCGGCAGTTATCAATATCTCAACAAAACTTAATACGGCTAACCTACCTTAACGGTATCGGCTTCCTAATCATTCCGTTGTATGCTGTGTGACGGTTTGATTATCCCTAGAACAGCGTCCTACCCTAGCCATCCCTGCTTTCCCTCAATGGAGTTCAAGCGTCCATGCCCTTCACATCTGACTTTAAGACCCAGCTCATCTCTGCCAGCGATCGCCTTTTCTCCTTGCTGGATCGTTTTCAGCAGGTACGCGCCTTGGTGGTGGGTGATTTGACCGTGGATGAGTTTGTCACCGGTCAGGTCGAACGGCTGTCGCGGGAAGCGCCGGTTCTGATTCTACGCCACGAAAGCACGCGTCAGGTGCCGGGCGGTGGAGCCAACGCTGTCTATAACCTAGCAGCCCTGGGAGGACAGGTGAAAGCGGTGGGGCTGGTGGGCAAGGATGCTCAAGGGCAGGCGCTCCGGCAGATTTTTGAAGCAGCCCAGATTGACACCATGGGGATTTTGGTGGACGGCGATCGCCCCACGGTGACCAAAACTCGCATTTCTGGCCATGCCCGACAGTCGGTGACCCAGCAAATTGTCCGCGTTGATCGCAAATCCGACGCCTTGCCCCAGGTGGATCTCCAGCACCAGCTTGCCGACTACATTCGCCAGCAGCTCGACCAAGTCGATGTGGTGGTTTGCTCCGATTATGGCGACGGCACCCTCACTGCGCCGGTGATTCAGGCAGCCTTGGAGCACCCCTTAAGCGTTGTAGACACTCAAGTTGATCTCCATCGCTACCCAGGAGCCACCATTTTTACCCCCAACTTGCCCGAAGCCGAACAGGCCGCTGGGTATGCGATCGCCACCCCTGAACGCCTCCAGCAAGCCGGTCGAGAGCTGCTGCAGGTCACCCAGGCTCAGTACATGCTGATCACCCGAGGAGAGGAGGGCATGAGCCTCTTTGCGCCCGAGGATTCCGCGCAAACCATCCCGGCCTTCAACCGCACCGATGTATTTGATGTAACGGGGGCAGGAGACACCGTGGCGGCTGCCCTGGCCCTGGCCCTAGCCCTGGGGGCAACTCCCTGGGAAGGCGCGTTGCTGGGCAATTTAGCCGCAAGCATCGTCGTCCGCCAATTTGGTACCGCAACCACCACGACAGATGAGCTACGGGTGGCCTTGCAGGATCTCCTGACGGCGCTCTAGATCTAGCCCTCTGGATCCCAGCCGTGGATGTCCATCACCTTCCCTTCTCTGAACGTTACCCGCTAGGAGAACGATAGTTTCGTCAAAGTTTCAAGATTCAGACCTCAGATTCTCGGCAAGATCAGGGCATACTGGATAGCAGACACTCGGATGGTCAGGCCTTGTTGCCCTCGATTGCCCTTGATCCCAAAACCTGTTCAAGATCGCAGATCACCAGCGGCTTGAAACTAGGAGGCGAAATAGATGAAAGAGTTGCTGTGGCATGGATACACCTACTCGGATCTCGAATCGGTAAGGCGATCGCTTGGCAACTGTCGGCTAAGCTATGACCAGTGCGATCCCCTGTGCCTAGGATGGGCATTGGGGCAGATGATCCGGGGCTAGACACCAGTTGAACCGCCTATTGATCGAGGCGATCGCTTGAACCTCAAGGCTCAACTTGTATCTAGCACCTCCATAATCCACCGAACGCACAAAGGACACGTAGCATGGAACAGGATGGGGGCATACCGGTAAGTCAACACCATACAACCACTCAGGTGATCCCATAAACCTGTCCACGTATGGCTATTCTGGGTGAGCCTGACACCCTACCAAGCATCTGTTTTTGAAGGTCTGTTCATAGGTTGCTCAACGGAGTCTGGAGGCTATATCAATGCTGGAAATGAAGGTTGCTGGAATTGCCTTGGATGCAGCGACTCGCAGCCCTATTGTTCTCCTACGAGATACAACGGATCGTCGTCAGCTACCCATTTACATTGGGCAAGATCAGGCGCGGGCGATTATCAACGCGCTGGAAAACCAAGCTCCGCCCCGTCCCCTCACCCATGACTTGATGGTCAATATGCTCGATGAATGGAACCTGACCCTAGAACGGGTGGTGATCCATTCCCTGCAAGACAATACCTTCTATGCCATCCTCACGGTACGGCAGGGGGAGGTGAAAAAGGAAATTGATGCCCGCCCTAGTGATGCGATCGCCATTGCCCTACGCACCAATAGCCCCATTTGGGTGATGGAAGAAGTGATCGCCGATGCTTCCATTCCCGTCGATCGCGATGCCGATGAAGCAGAACGCCAGGCCTTCCGCGATTTTCTCGAAAATCTTAGCCCCCACGACTTCAAACAACGGGGGCGATCGAGCAGCAGCGAAGCCTAGCCTGATCAGGTCACGCTGGGCCTCGATAGATGGAATCTGATTGACTGACAAACCTCCAAGACCCTCACCCCAAACCCCCAGGCCCCTCACCCCAAACCCCTCTCCCAGGACGGTAGAGGGGCTTTGAAAGCACCGTTGCAGATTCAGCAACCTCGCGGGCTGAGCGAAG
>RECH01000207.1 GCA_007694125.1 Leptolyngbya sp. DLM2.Bin15 | reverse complement strand
AGCCCCCCCAGAGCTAGCCACCGCCCGCCCCGACATTGACCTATCGATGCCGGAACCGCCCGCCGCCCTCTCCAGTGCAGCCCGAGGGCGACTGGAGCACACTCAGCAGCGAGCTGGCCAAGCCGCAGCCGTCACGACAGAGTTACCCAGTGCTGATGCCAATGTGGGCAGTGCCCGAGGTGCGGTGACCGAACCCGAGGAAGAAACCCAAGCTAGGGCTGGGGAGGCGTTAGTAGAAGCATTGGGAGAGCGATCGCAGCCCAGTCCTGAAATTGAAGCGCTGTGTGAGCATATTCGTCGCATTATCTGTGAGAAACGTCCTCCCGATGAAGAGTCTCTTGTTAAAGCAGATCCAGAAGCCGCGGCTAATGAAGCTGGAAATCAGCTCAATCAATCCATTGAGGGCGATGTCGAACGGGTGGAGGGTAGCTATGATGCCCTAGATGAAACGCCGACCGGCACTCCTGAGCTAGAGCCAGAGGCGATCGCCACCCCGCCAGAACAGGTCGAAACGCCCAATTTAGGAGCAGCGGCTGCCGTTCCCGATGCGATCGCCCCAGAAGAGGTATCCCTGGATGCGGATGTCGAGTCCAGTGCAGAGCGCATCGAAGCGGCAGGTCTAGATACAGAACCGGCCCGTTTGGCCGCAACCGGCGCACCGGGCGGCCCCATTGCCGAAGCCCAGAGCGCCCAGGGTGAACTTGCCGCCACGGCAGAACGTGCGCCAGCCGAGATTTTAGCTGAACAGCAACAGTCCCTAGCTGCCGCCAGTGCCGACATGGCCGCCCTGCAAGCCTCCGCCCTGCTGGCCTTAACCACCTCGCGGGCCAGCACCGTCACCGGCGTGCATGGTCAACAGACCAGCATGGTGGGGTCTGAGGAGCAGATGCGTCGGCAAGTGAGTCAGCGGGCCCAAGACATTTTCGCCACAGCTCAGCAGCAGGTGACAACCCTGTTATCGCCCCTGCAGCAACAGGCGATGAATAAATGGGAACAGGGTAAGACCTTACTCACAACCCAGTTTAGGCAGAGCCTCGCCGCCGTTGCCCAGCGCGTTGAGGCAGAATATGGTGGTGTCATTGGGAGTATTGTTCAGTTCTTTGCTGGCTTACCTAGTTGGGCAACAGAGGGTTACGATCGCGCCGAACAAGAATTCGGAGATGGTGTCTGTGCCTTGATTCGAGAAATTTCTACCGACGTTAATTCGGTGGTTGCCGCCTGTGAACAAATTATTGATAACGCTCGACAAGACATCAATGCTTTATTCGATAATTTACCTGAAGAGCTGCAGGGCTGGGCAGAAGAACAGAAACAGCAGTTTAGCGAACAGCTCGATGGTCTACAGAATCAAGTGGCCCAAACTCGTGACAACCTCAATCAAGGTTTAGTTGAACGCGCCTCCCAGTCGGTGCAAGAGGTGCGCGAAGAGGTTCACGCCCTACGAGAAGCCGCCAAGGGACTCCTCGGTCGCCTTGAAGATGCTGTCAACCAGTTCTTAGACGATCCGGCTAAGTTTATCATTGAAGGCTTACTGAACCTACTGGGTATAGCACCTTCAGCCTTCTGGGCCGTGGTGAATAAGATCGATCAAGCCATTAACGACATTGCCAATGACCCAGAAACCTTTACCAACAACCTCCTGAGAGCGATCGCTCAAGGATTTGAGAACTTCTTCGATAACTTTGCAGATCATATGCTCGGCGGTCTGCTGGAATGGCTATTCTCGGGCCTCGGTTCCGTCGGTGTCGAACTGCCTAAAGACTTCTCCCTGAGCAGCATCATTACCTTCTTCCTGCAACTCATGGGGATCAGTTGGGAGCGCATTCGACGCCTCTTAGCAAAACATATTGGGGAAGAAAACGTTGCCCTGATTGAAAAAGCCTATGAGCTAATCGCTAACTTGATTGAAATGGGGCCAGAGGGCATCTTTGAGATGATCAAAGAACAGCTTAATCCTCAATCCATTTTGGATCAGGTGCTGCAAGCCGCTGTTGACTTTTTGATTGAAGCGTTGATTAAAGCCGTTACGGTACGTGTGATTGCCTTATTCAATCCTGTGGGAGCGATCGTGCAGGCGATCGAGGCTATTTATAAAGTCCTGAAATGGATCTTTGATAATGCTGCCCGTATCTTCAGCCTGATAGAAACCGTCGTCAACGGCATCGCCGACATTATTGCCGGGAATGTCAGCGGCATGGCCACGGCTGTTGAACAATCCCTGGCCCGCCTGATTTCCCCGGTCGTGGACTTCCTTGCCGGCTTCCTCGGCATCGGCGACCTTCCCGATAAGATCGCTGACACGATCAAGGGCTTCCAAACCTGGATCGAGGGTATTTTAGACCGGGTCATTGGCTGGCTGGCAGATAGGGCCACGGCATTGCTGCGATCGCTCGGCATCGGCGAACAACCAACCGAGGAAGGAGACTCTGCGGCAACAAATATGTCTGACACGAGAGTTCAAGAACCATTTAGTTTATCTGGAGAGGGTCACACATTAACCGCCGTTGTTTCTGGTGGAAGTTTAACCATCCTTATGGCAAGTGGAGAGGCTACTAGCATTAGCCTCATGTTACTTAATGCAATTAGTGAAGTTAGCAACGATGCGACGCGACCCAGCGATGAAAAGAGTTTCATTCTCGCTAGGTTGAGAGACGCAAAGAAATTGTCTGACTACAATGAAATCGTTTCTGACTGGAATGCCAGCGGTGGGCGTGATCCAAGAGATCAATCTCCTGTTTCTTCATTAAATAGCTTCCTTCATATTCGCTTGTCAATGGCTATTAATGCTTTGGCACCTCTTAGCCAATTAGGCATCAAAAGATTAGATGAATTTACAGCTCAGATACCTCAGAGAAGATACTTGCCCTCTAGCTATAATGTTCGTTCAAATTTATATGAGCGTGGCAACGGCTACAGAAGTTCATTATCTGTTTTTTGGAGCCAGAATTCAAATGCTGTTTATAACCGTATTGTGAATGCATATAATCAGGCAAGAGATCCTGCTAATCCTAACAGAAGTGCGTGGAATCAACTAGCGAATGAGGAGATCATCTCTTCTACTGAGGATCGTACTTTGGCATATCCGAGAGTCCTTAACCGCACTAACTACCCAGTCGATCATAATCCTGCCCTAGCAGAACACTGGGTTAATTTAGATGGAAATAATAGTTCTGATTCTGAGCGAGATGATGCAGCAACTCATCCTTCACATCTTCGCATTATTACTCAATCTGCTAACTCGGAACAAAGCGGTAGCGGATATCAATTTAATGACGAATTTTACGTAGAACCTGATTTCGTAAGTATTGTTGCTCGGTCACAAATAGGCAGTAAAACAATCGATGATCAGGAGTTCAGGAATTCTCCCTAAAAACTTGATCAGTCATGTGAGAAATATCACCGTATTTAAAGGCTATGTTCAATGATGTTTGATAATTCAAAAACCCTATAGTCAAATCACGATCGCTCCCGCTTTTCCTTATCCCGGACGATCGCGCCCTGCCTCCCGGGCCCTTCAAGCTAAAAACCATCACCGGACAACAGCCATCCGTAGACGAAACCACCATCCTCTGAAATGAGCCGTAGGGAGAGAATGGTAGCTTAAGCTACGACTTCTGAGCAACATTCTAAGCTATGACAGCAGATGTTATAACAACTTGATGCTGTGGGGTGACGAAGAGGTTATGGGACTATCGACCTTAGAACCAGGTATATTGGCGATCGCCGCCAGTGACTTTGATGCTCGACCAATGACCTACGTTGAGGCAGGGCAGCGCTTGGGCTATGAACCTGACCTAGCGCGTTTGGTGGGCGATCGCTTAGGATTGACACCTGTGTGGACTAATTTGCCCATGGAAGATTTCTACACAGAAATGCAGGCGGGGAACTTTGATGTCGTATGGTTTAATCAAGCCAATACGCCAGAACGCCAAGCCTGGGTAGACTTTAGCCGTCCCTATGGACTATTTGATGAAGCAGTCTTAGTGAAAAGCGATCGCCCCATCGCCTCGCCTGCGGATCTGGCAGGGCTCAAGGTTGGCGGTTTGGCAGACAGTACGAATATTGCCCTGGCCGCTACTTTTCCAGAGGTAATTTTGGTACCTTTTCCTGGCAGTGATCAGGTATTGCCTGAAATGTTAGCTGCACTGCGGGCAGGAGAGATTGATGCCTTGATTGATGATGAGCTCGTGCTGGTGGTGGCAGCGGAAGAAGACCCGACCCTCAAGGTGGCCTTCAGTCTTCCGACCCAGGCACAGTTTTCCATTGGGGTGCAGAAAGGTAATGGGGAACTGCGGGATGCCATTAACCAAGTCTTGGATGATCTAATTGCTGACGGTACCCTATCGCAATTGTGGGCTACCTGGATCCCCTGGAAGCCGTTTCCCTTCTAGCGATCGCTTTCGGCGGGCTTGTTATAACAACTGTATCTTAGGTGACGGTATCGATAGAAAACAGCCTCTATGCTCTGGAGAAGCGCGATCGTCTTGATGACGTTGAATTTTATGATCTAGCTTGCAATGGCGTTCAACGTATCAGTATTCAGCGTATCAGGAAGCGATCGCCTTGCTCTCCGCGTCCTCCACCGTGATTCACAGCATGACCCACACAAAGACTTGGCAATCGGAACCCTACTGGGGACTTGGGTTTGATTTTGATCCCCAGTGGCACCTAACACCTGCTCAAGAAGCCTTGCAAGAGCGGTTGATAGAACTTTGTGCTACGACCCTGCGCCCTAATGCTATTGAGTCTGATCGTGGCTTAATTTATCCACGAAAAAACTTTGAAGCTCTGGCAAAACTGGGGCTCTTAGGCTTGCTCGTGCCCCAGGAGTGGGGTGGGATGGGCGAAAACCATACCTGTGCAGCCATGGTCGTGGAAACTATTGCCCGCTATGGCTGTCCGAGCACGGCGATGTGCTACGTGATGCATTTGGGAGCGACGGCAGCAGCACTCTTTCGGGCGGCAGACAATCCAGAACTTCAGTCTGTTCTTCAACGGCTCGATCGGGATGTATTTATCGGCACTCTATCTTATTCTGATCCAGAAACGGGATCCCATTTTTGGTATCCTGTTTCGTCCCGAGCAGAGCGCACTCAGGATGGCTGGGCAGTGTTCAAAAAAGCTTCCTGGACAACCTCAGCAGGCTTTGCTGATTGGTATATTGTGCAAACCAGTAGTCCAGATTTTAATGGTGATTATTCTGATTTATCCTGCTTCCTAATCTATAGCCATGAAGTGCAGGCAGAACCTCAGAAATGGGACGCTTTAGGGCTACGGGGAAACCAGTCAGGAACGCTGTTGGTGGATGGCGTCACGGTACCAAGCGATCGCATGGTGGGGCCCAAGGGTGATGGAGCCTCGTCTAACGATGAAATTGTCGATCCCTTTTTCCTCCTTTGTTCATCCTGCTGCTGGAACGGCATAGCCTTAGGTGCGATTGACATTGCCAAGCGTCATACAACCCGTAAAAAACACGTTGATGTAGGTATGCGGGTGGCAGATTATCCCACGATTCAAGACTATGTGGGTGAGGCAATTATGGATACCAATGCCGCTCGCTCATTCTCCTTCTCGATGGCTAAGCTCATGGATGAACTGACGAATAACTGTGATTGGTCACTTCACACCCAAGATCCTGGCGCTTTACCCAGAGCAGCTCATCTGCATTGGTATTGGCAAATTAAGTTTATTGCTGCTAAAAATGTGGCCCATGTGTGCGACAAAATGCTGCACGCTTGCGGCGGTACGGGGTTTAAGAAAGATTTAGAAATTGAGCGATATCTGCGAGATGGCAAGGCTGGCTGGGTGATGGGCCCAACCAATGAGGTGCTGCGGCAGTTTGTGGGTAAGATGGCTCTGCTTGGTTTTGAGTCCCTTGATTATTGGAATCAGACGGTGAATCAGCGGGTACTGCACAATGAGATTAAAAAGCTAGATGCAGATGGAAAGCGTCAACTAGCAGCGCAATTATTAGCAGAGGCAGAAGGAACAGCATCCTCTAAGATTCCTGTATTACAGTAGCTTTTGACGATTCAGATCATGCTTTGATCCTACGCTATAGCAAGAAGCGATCGCTCCTCCCCCTCCTAAAGATCAGCCAGCATTCATGCGCCCATCAAACCCGGCAAATGCTGATCGTCTGTGCTGCTGATATCTCTGCTGATATCGCTAAAGGGTTTTTGCTGCCACCCCGCGCACGAAGAGTGAGCGGGGTAGCACTACCGTTTTTGATAATAGTATAGTTAGATACAATATTGTTCGTTGTCCGATAGCCAAAACCTACTCTTCAAGATGCTCCTCCTCGATCGCGTCTGTTTCAGTCCCATCTTCGGGCTCATCCAAGTGATCCGACACATCGCGGTAGAGGTTGAAAATATGATCGTCTTTAAGGCAGTAGAGTACATTACGCCCATGCTTGCGGTAGCTAACCAACCGCATTGCCCGCAACACTCGCAATTGATGAGACACGGCTGATTCAGTCATCTGTACAACTTCAGCTAAATCTCGTACCCGCAGTTCTTGGGCAGCCAAGGCCGACAAGATGCGCCAGCGATTGGGATCTCCCAGAACAGCAAAAAATTCTGCCATACGCTGGGCTTTGTCTACACTCAACACCTGTTGGCTTAGCTCTTGAAATGTGCTGCCTTGTTTCACATTCACTGACCGTTCAACATCCATCTCTGACCGCTATCGCTCCGTACCGTTACTGATCCGCAGGAAAATTACTATGGCGATTTTCCCCCATCGTCATCCTAACACCTGAAGAAAGATGGAGACTATTGCATGAATGCTTGTTCATATGTTAGTGTTTAATACATGAACAGTTGTTCAGCTATTAATTCTAAGTGAAAAGAGGCCATAATGACGACCGTAACGCAAATGAAATGTGCTTGTGACTCTTGTTTATGTGTTGTAGATCTCAGCTCTGCACTGCAAAAAGATGGCAAACCCTACTGTAGTGAAGCCTGCGCCAATGGACATCCCAACGGCTCTGGCTGTGGACATACAGGTTGTGAATGCCATCACTAAAGAAGATCGTGCTCTGGAGCGATCGCCCCAGACCTCCCATCTAGGGGCGATCGCTAACCTCAAGCCTCCACAACCAAGATTAAGCGAGTAGACGTTCTAACCCGCTCTCGTTCTAACCCACTAACGAAGGTGGGAACTGTAAACGGGTGAGTAGCGCCATCGTTTGTCGATAGGCTCTCATATGCCCCTGATCACAAAAACAGGTGGCTGCTTGGTTGAGGTCAGCGATCGCTCGGTCGATATGTCCTAGCTGTTGATGGATGAGACCGCGATTCAATAAGGCTTCGGCATGATCGGGGTTGAAGCTAAGAACTTGGTCGAAGTCTTGAAGGGCTGCGACCCAATTTTGCTGTTGGTGATGGGCACAGGCGCGGTTAAAATAGGCTCTAATATTCAGCGTATCTAGGGCGATCGCTTGATTGAAGTTGTCGATGGCGCGGTCGTGATGGTGCAGCGACAGATAGACCAGACCTCGATCATCGTAGACGTCTGCTAGACGATGATCGTCTAAGTGAGCCCCTTGTTGAATCGCTTGACCATAGTCGGCGATCGCTTCATCATGATGATCTAGGGCAAAGTGGGCTAGCCCACGATTGTAGTAAGCACGATAGTCCGTGGTGTCAATCTGCAAGACTTGGCTATAGTCAGCGATCGCTTGTTGATCCTGACCTAGGCGATGATAGGAAAGCCCCCGCGTTAGATAAGATTCTAAATCTCTAGGATTCAGAGTAATGGCCTGAGTACAGTCGGCGATCGCTTGCTCATAGTCAGAGAGCTGCACATGGGATAAGCATCGATTGCTATAGGCAGAGGCATGGTCAGGATGGTGGGCGATCGCTTGGCTAAACGCAGCAACGGCTTGATGATACTGACCATCACGATACAACTGTAGCCCTGCCCTAAATGCATCAGGGGAGCGATCGGCATCGAGAGACTCGGCCCATAGAGGAGTCACCCATGTTCCCAATACCAGATATAACAATAGTCCGGCTGTCACCAAGGATTGCCATAGATAAATCATTACTATACTCGTTGATGATAGCTGCAGAAAATAGCTAGAGAAGATTGTGAACAAAGGTTTGGAACATCTGAAAAACTAGTACTCCGAGGCGTAAGTAACCCGCCTAGTTGCTGAGGCGGGAAACCTTGTGTGTCCTGGAATTCCTTTTCGTTTTTCTGTCTTCGTTCTTCTGTCTTGCGGTACTAGGCGGTGCTCAATCCGCCCTCACCCTAGCCCTTTCCCTAGGGAGAGGGGACAGGAGTTCTAGCTCCCTTCTCCCTGGGGAGAAGGGCTGGGGATGAGGGCAAATCATCTATCGATTCAGCAATACCATTGATGTCACCCTGGCATTGCAGCAACGCCCAGGCCTGGCTACCAGCCCTTCTCAGCTTGGTCAAGCACATAGGTGGCCACGTCTTCAATCTGCTCGGGGGTCAGCCGCCCGAGGAAGGATGGCATAGCTGCCTTACCTCGCTGTATTTGAACCTGAATTGCCTCTAGGGATGCCATATTGTACTGTTCTAAATCACTCTTTCTCAGAGTTTTTGCACTATTGACCACATTCCCGCCGCCCATATGGCAAGCAGCACAGTTGGCTCCAAAAACCTTGGCACCGTTAGCAATATCTGCTGCTAGGGCAGATGGGGTCACTGCAAATAGACCTAGGCATACTGTGATCAATAGGCTAATGATAACTCGCTTCACCGTTTCTCCTCTCAAGACTATGAATCGCTCAATGGGTTGTTTACAGGTATGCTGCGTTGGAAAACAACCTTGGAAAACAAGATTGAGTACAGCGCTATCCATCAACTTTTGCTTTTTTTGCCATCAAGACAGCGTCGTCATACCATTAGCAGATGGTTGACTCCAATCAGCCACGCCTGTTTCTCTACTGTTGTCGAGATTAGGACTTTCGTCAAAAGACAACATGTCAAACATTGCAGATGCTTTACATAAGCAGGAACAAAAGCTGCTGTCATAGCCAGAACTGATAGTTGCGCTGTCCCAAGGTGGGCACCTTATCCATGTCTCATGATCCCAGAGAGCGATCGCCATGGAGGCAACATGGCCTGCTGAACGATCTGGAGTTTTCTATCCATATAGTTTCTATATAGATCCATATAGATCCATATAGATAGAGCGATGATGGGGGCGATCGCTCCCGTGTCGGTCTCGCCTCATGGCCTAGCTCTGAAGGGAGCAATCATCGCCAATGTGTTCTAGACAGCTTGACAAATCAAGTTTTTTTGATTTGATAGGTAGTATCATGAACCGTCCTCATTAACCAGCAGATGTCCTCTGCTAAATCGGGTAGTTCATCGAACCATATACAGGATGACAAAACAGCGGAGGATCTATGGTAAAGGTTGCAGTGAATGGGTTTGGACGTATCGGTCGCTTGGTGTTGCGGGCTGCTTGGGGCTGGCCCGAGCTAAATTTTGTGCATATCAACGAGGTGAAGGGCGGCACTGCGGCTGCCGCCCATTTACTCAAATTCGATTCAGTGCATGGCCGCTGGACGCCGGAGGTTGAGGCCGTTGGCGACGAGACCATCACGATTGATGGAACACCCCTAGGTTTTAGCGACCACAGCACCCCCGGAGAGGTGCCCTGGGAGGATCTAGATGTCGATATTGTGTTGGAATGTTCCGGCAAGTTTCGCACGCCGGAGCTGTTGGAGCCCTATTTCAAACGCGGTGTCCAGAAGGTGATCGTGGCGGCTCCGGTGAAGCAGGGGGCGCTGAATGTGGTCTATGGCATTAACGATCATCTCTACAATCCCGATGAGCATCATCTGCTCACGGCGGCATCTTGTACGACCAATTGTCTAGCGCCGGTGGTCAAGGTGATTCATGAAGGTCTAGGGATCAAGCATGGGATCATTACCACCATCCATGACAACACCAACACCCAGACCATCGTCGATGCGCCCCATAAGGATCTACGCCGAGCCCGGGCCACCAGCCTATCTCTGATTCCCACCACCACCGGATCCGCCACTGCCATTACGCTGATTTATCCAGAACTGCAAGGCAAGCTGAATGGTTTGGCCGTGCGCGTACCGCTGCTGAATGCTTCCTTGACCGATTGTGTGTTTGAAGTAGAGCGTCCCACCACGGTGGAGGAGGTCAATCAGCTCCTCAAAACTGCTGCCGAGGGCAATCTGAAAGGGATTTTGGGCTACGAGGAGCGTCCCTTAGTGTCTATTGACTACAAAGATGATCCTCGATCGTCCATCATTGATGCCCTCTCAACCATGGTAGTTGATGGCACCCAGGTGAAGATCCTGGCCTGGTATGACAACGAATGGGGCTACTCTTGCCGCATGGCTGACCTAGCTCGCAAGGTGGCGATCGCCCTTGGGTGAGCCAATCCCTAGGTTTTCAGCAGGTGTCCGGTGATAGGAACACCGACCTGTAGGACACCCCCACGAACGTGACGAATAACGTTATTCCACATTGATCCCCAACACTATGACTTCTTCTACGACCGCTGAAACTATTGGGGTGCGCAATTACGCCCTCGTCACCGCTGCCTACTGGGGCTTCACCCTCACCGATGGGGCCCTGCGGATGCTGGTACTGCTTTACTTTCACACTCTGGGTTATACGCCCTTGGAAGTGGCGATGCTATTTTTGTTCTACGAAATTTTTGGCATTGTCACCAACTTCCTAGGCGGCTGGATTGGCTCCCAGTTTGGCGTCAAGCTGACACTGTATGGCGGTATTGCGCTACAGATTATTGCCCTGTTGCTGATGGTTCCTGTGAATGAGTCCTGGGCGATCGCCCTGGCTGTCCCCTACGTGATGGTGGCGCAGGCATTTTCGGGGGTCGCGAAGGACTTGACCAAGATGAGTTCCAAAAGTGCCATTCGCTTAGTGATTCCCAAGGATGCCCAATCCTCTCTATTTAAATGGGTGGCCATTCTCACCGGTTCCAAAAATGCTCTGAAGGGCGTGGGCTTTTTTATCGGTAGCGTGCTGCTGGCAACCCTGGGCTATGTGAATGCGCTGCTGACCATGGCAGGGCTACTGCTGCTGATTATGATCTCTAGCCGCTGGCTGCCGTCGGGCATGGGCAAGATTAAAGCTAAGATAAAATTTACGCAGCTTTTTTCCAAAAGTCGCGAGATCAATATTTTATCCGCCGCTCGATTTTTCCTGTTTGGAGCGCGAGATGTCTGGTTTGTGGTGGGTCTGCCCGTATTTTTGTACAGTCAGCTCAACTGGTCATTTCAGCAAGTTGGGGGCTTTTTAGCGATCTGGGTGATTGGCTATGGTATTGTTCAATCCCTTGCGCCGACTATTCTCAACCGATGGGGCTCCGGACGCCCACCCCAAGCCCGGACAATCCGGTTTTGGACAGGCTTTTTGATCGCCGTACCGGCCTCCATTGCCATTGCCCTACAGATGGATCGCCCTGCCGGACAAACCATTATCCTAGGACTGATGTTCTTTGGTTTAGTTTTTGCCTTTAACTCCGCCGTGCATTCCTACCTCGTGCTTGCCTACACCGATGATGATAAGGTGGCGCTGAATGTAGGATTTTACTACATGGCTAATTCCGGCGGACGCTTGGCCGGCACGGTGTTATCCGGACTCATTTTCCAGTTTTATGGATTAGTGGGATGTCTTTGGGTCTCAGCGCTTTGCGTCTTAATTGCAGAAATCATTACCCTAAACCTGCCCAATCCCAAAACACCAGGAGCGATCGCCTAGAGGTTGGGCCGTAGCGTTTGTGAGCTGCCGCTCGTCTAAGCCATCCACCGCAGCGTAGCATCTTAAGGTAGCCTGTGAAGATACACTCTCCATGGATGGTACCATGCAGCCAATCTGCCCATTATGCTTGACCCCTGAGCCAGCGAAGGTTAGCGGTGCAGACGATCGCCCCTATTATCTCTGTAGTCATTGCTCACTCATTTTCGTCGATCCTGGCCATCACCTCTCCCTCGATGAAGAGCGAGCCTACTATGGTACCCACCATAACAGTATTGAGCAGGAGGGGTATGTCAACTTTCTAAACCGCGTGGTGCAGCCTACCTTGCCTTACTTAGATACAACCATGCGTGGGCTAGACTACGGCTGTGGCCCAGGGCCCACCTTGTCGCAACTGGTTAAGCGGCAAGGCATCGACTGTGAAGATTACGATCCTATCTTTTTAGATACTCCCCTGCGATCGCCCTATGATTTTATCTTTGCCACTGAGTGTTTTGAGCATTTCTACTATCCTAGACAAGATATTTATCGAATTTATAGTCTGTTAAAACCAGGCGGAGTGTTAGGGATTATGACCGATCGCTGGGTCAGCCTGGATCACTTTGCCACGTGGCACTACACCACAGACCCGACCCATACCTCGTTCTACCATGACAAAACCTTTGAGTTTCTCTGCGATCATCTAGGATTTGAGACTCTCTGGAGTGATGAGACGAGGGTGATCATTTTGCGTCGGCATGAGGATTCCTCATGAAGGGTTTTGGGGTATCCTGCCTTCGATCCCCCGCTTCGCCGCCCCCTTGCCAAGGGGGCTACAGACACTTAGGCACTGACCAAGCTTTGACTCAGTGGCCTGTCTAGCCGGATTGGATATCACACGATGGTGCGTTACGGCTTCGCCTAACAGCACGCTACGGCTATTGGAACGGGTGCAACACAGTCTGACACGATAGTGCGTTACGGCTTCGCCTAACAGCACGCTACGACTGTTGGAACTTTTCGCAGCCATTTCAATGATCCAACTATCTGACCGGCCATCTGACTTGATGTGCAGCCAATCACGATGAGTCGGTATACACTGGGGTGACGTGCGATCGCATTCTCAACCTATGATGCTCAATATCCGTGATTTCTACCAGCGTGTGAACCCGAGCCAAACTCTGGATGTCTCCAAGGCGGCGGATCGGACGCTCTACATTGATTTTTCCTCGGTGCGCGGTGGTGAAATTATCGCGGATCTGCGGGACAAAATTGCCTTCTTCTCCCCGGATGATCCTACCTGCATGTTATTCACCGGCCACATTGGCTGCGGCAAGTCAACGGAACTGCTGCGGCTGAAGCAGGAGCTGGAGGGGGAAGGCTTCCATGTGGTCTATTTTGAGTCTAGCGAAGACTTGGATATGGCGGATGTGGATATTGGCGATGTGCTGCTGGCGATCGCTCGCCGGGTGGGGGAAAGCATCGAGGCTCTGAAGCTGGAGCAGCCGCGCACGTTTCGGGATCTGCTGCAAAAGGCCGGGCAGTTGATGAATACGGAGGTGGAGCTGGGGGCGGAACTAGATATGACTGTGCCGGGGGTGGGACAGGTAGGGTTCAACCTCGACGATGGTCTATCCCTGGCGGTGGGCATTGGGAAAATTACGGCCAAGGCCAAAAATGACTCCATCCTGCGCGATCGCCTCAATCAATTTCTCGGGCCCCAGAAGACGCGATTATTGGAGGCCATTAACCGGGAGTTGCTGGAACCGGCGATCGCTCAGCTTAAGCAGCAGGGCCGGCGCGGGCTGGTGGTGATCATGGACAACCTCGACCGGGTGGATAATCGTCCGAAGGCCCACGGGCGATCGCAGCAGGAATATTTGTTCATTGACCAGAGCGACTGTTTTCGCGGGCTACGCTGCCACACCATTTACACCATGCCCCTGGCGCTTAAATTTTCTAGCGAATATGGGCATCTCACCCAGCGGTATCCCGACGATCCGCAGGTGTTGTCCATGGTGCCGGTGCAGCGTCCCGATGGCAGTGAATGTGCGGAAGGGATGGCCCTACTGCGGCAGATGGTGCTAGCCCGGGCCCTGCCGGATTGCCCGGAGGCGGAGCGGCTGGCGGCGGTGCCGGAATTGTTTGATCCACCAGCGGCCTTGGATCGGCTCTGTCGGGTGAGCGGCGGGCATGTGCGGGATTTGCTGCGGCTGCTGAGTGCCTGGATCCAAAAAAGTCGGCGACAGCTCCCCCTCACCGGCGCAACCCTCGATCAGGTAATCCGCGAACGCTGTAATGAGATGAGTTTACAAATCTCGGATCCGGAATGGGCCCTCCTGCAGCAGGTGCGCGATCGCAAACGGGTGGGCGGCGATGAGGGTTACAAAACATTAATCCACAGCCGCTTGGTGTTTGAGTATCGAGATCAGGGCCTATCCTGGTTTGATGTAAATCCTCTCTTATTGGATGCGAAGGATCTATCCCCATGAGCGGCGATGCGACGTCCATGGATCACTACGGGGCGGTGTTAGACGAACTCGCGGATGTGCTCGACCTGGGCCGCGGCCAATTTTCCCTGCATTTGGTGCGCTGCCGCTATGATCATCTGCGATCGCAGTTGGCCGATGCCCTCTGCCACCGCTGTCAGCAGACCTACGACTTCACCCTCGATCGCCTCACCCTGGCCCCCAGCGCCCAAAATCTCTACACCAGCATTCAAGACCATTTGCACCCGCACGGGAGCGATCGCCCTCCCGATGGCTTGATGGTGCTCGGCCTAGAGCAGGTGACGGATCTGGCGGCGGTGCTGGGGGCCACGGAAAGCGTGCGGGAAGAATTTCGCAACCATTTTCCCTTTCCCCTGATCCTGTGGCTGGATGATGCGGCCTATGTGCAAGTCACCCGCAATGCCCCCAATTTTGCCAGTTGGTCGGCAGGAACGCTGCATCTAGAGATCATGTGTTCAGCCCTGCGCGAGGCCCTGCACCAGGCCGCCGACCATATCTACACCACCCTGGTCACCCCCGCCCCCGGTAGCCTGCCCGCCATGCTGCGACGGCTGAATCCCATTGGGGTGCTTCGGCCTGGGGAATTACGCCTGGCCCTAGGGGAGGCCGAGACCCAAGGGCTAACCCTGGCCGCCGAAGCCCAAGCGGCCCTCAACTGGGCGATTGCCCTCAACCTAGCCGATCACCACCCGCAGGATTTAGATCGACCAGGGCAGTATTTCCAGCGCAGTGTTGACTATTGGACGAGCCAGGAGCCATTGGAAGACTGCGATCGCCACCTGCGGGCCGGCATTGCCCACTTTTTTCTGGGCCGCCATTGGGCCTGGGTGGTGGATCGGGAGCGGCGGCAGGGGGATGGGGTAGACCGCGAGGCGTGGCAACGGGCGCGGCTGCCCCTGGAGCGCAGTATTCAGATCTTTCAAACCTGCGATCGCCTCGACTTGGTGGCCAAATGTCTATCGGGGCTACAGCGGGTGCTGAAGCGGTTGGAGGATTGGGATGCCCTGGAACGCTACTGCCGTCTTGGGTTAGACATCCATCCCCTGGAGACCTATCCCCTGAAGCGGGCCTACGACTATGGCTTTTTGGGCAATGTCGCCCTGCACCGGCAGCGGTGGGCCGAGACGAAGCAACTCACCCAGGCGGCGCTGCAACTCCTGGATGGCCTACCGGGTGAATCGGGCTGGATTCGGGGTCTGTATCTGCTCAATTTGGCTAAGGCAGAGCGGGGGTTGGGCAATCCGCAGGGGGCGATCGCCTATTTGCTAGAGGCCCGGGCCTGGGGCGATCGCGGCCATCCCACCACCTACTGCGCCATTTTGGAAGAATTACGGGATCTGCGCCTAGAGCAACGGCAGTATCTCATGGCTTTTAAGCTAAAGCAGGCGCGGCTGGAGGTGGAAAAAAATGCCGGGATTCGCGCTTTTGTGGGAGCGGGGCGGCTGGGGTTGGAACCCCAGGGTCTAGATGATCTCTACGGCGTGGCTCCGGAGATTGCGGCCTCGGGGCGGCGGCTGGATCTAGAGCGGTTGATGGAGCGGCTGGGACGTCCTGACTATAAGCTGGTGGTGGTTCACGGTGGGTCGGGGGTGGGCAAAAGTTCGCTGCTGAATGCCGGGCTGGTGCCGGCGCTGCGTAAGCCCATCGACTATCGCGATAATCTGGTGGTGGTGATGCGCAACTACACCGCGCAGTGGCAGGCCGATTTGGCCGATCAGATGGGCAGGGCCCTGACGAGTTTAGGTAAGGTAAAAACTGAGGGATCGTTGCTGGCCCAGCTCCGCCAGAATGAGGGACGGAATCTGCGCACGATTTTGATGCTGGATCAGTTTGAGGAGTTTTTCTTCGCGAATCCCGATCGCTTGCAGTGGCGACAGTTTTTTGAATTTTTGGGGGATTGTTTGGCGATTCCCTACGTGAAGGTGGTGATCTCCCTGCGGGAGGACTATATCCATTATCTGCTGGATGCCAATCGCCTAGAGAGCATGAGCGCCATCGGCCACGATATTTTGGGGCGACAGGTGCTCTATGGGTTAGGTAATTTATCCTTGGAGGATGCCAGGGCGACGATCGCTGATCTGACGGGGCGATCGCGTTTTAGCCTAGAACCGGCGTTGGTGGAACGAGTGGTGCAGGATCTGGGTGGGCCGCTGCAAGAGGTGCGGCCGATTGAGATGCAGATTGTGGGAGCGCAGCTACAGACGGTGGGGGTTTCGACCCTGGCGGCCTATGAGCAGTTGGGGGATGCGCCGAAGGAGGCGTTGGTGACGGGCTATGTGCAGGAGGTGGTGGACGACTGTGGCCCGGAGCATCAACAGTTGGCGGAGCTGGTGTTGTTTTTGTTGACGGATGAGCGGGGAACGCGACCGCTGAAGACGCGATCGGAGTTGGAGAAGGAGCTGGAGGCGCTGTTGCCGGGGCGGGTGTTTGCTGAAGCGGAGCCGGAGACGGAGGAGGAAGCGGAACCGACGGAGCCGTTGGATCTGGTGTTGAAGGTGGCCTGTGGGTCGGGGCTGGTGATGTATTTGCCGGAGGAACCGCAGGATCGCTATCAGTTGGTGCATGACTACATCGCGGAACTGATTCAGCGGCAGCGTCGGAGTGATGTAGAACAGTTGAAGGAGCGGTTGGAGCAGGTTGAACGGGAGAAGGTAGCGATTCAACTGGAGCTGAAGGATGCTAAGCAGGTATTGGGAACGGCTCGACGGCAGGCAAAATGGTGGTCTGTAGCAGGTGTGGCGGTTTTTTCAGTTTCTACGATCCTAACATCTTCAGTGGTTTATCTTGGTAATCGAAATCTGGAGATGGCACGGAGGGCAACAAACCTGGAACGGATCGGAGTAGGGGCGCAGCAGCGCTTTTCCTTTCAGCAAACAGAGTCGTTATTGGTATCTACTCGTGCTCTATGGGAGCTTAAACAGCTAACGCAGCAGCATGGCATTACCGATCTGGTTGACTATCCAGCTTACAGTCC
>RECH01000369.1 GCA_007694125.1 Leptolyngbya sp. DLM2.Bin15 | reverse complement strand
TAGGCAAGCACACTATAGCTAAGATGACATCCAGACATCAGTTAAGAAAACTGACTACGAAAGGCTTTAGGTGTCATTCCGGTATCATGGCGCAACCATTTGCCTAGATGACTATGGCTGCTGAATCCACATTGCATAGCAATCTCGACGACAGGTAATGTTGTTGACTGCAAGAGATGCTTGGCACGCTCCACACGTTGCTGAAGCACATATTGATAGGGTGCCACTCCCATCGATTGCTTAAAAAGCCGACCAAAGTGAAACTGACTCATGCCCAATAGTTCAGCCAAGTCAGCTAGCTGTATAGGATCAGCTAAGCGATCGCTAATATAATCTGTAACCTTGAGCAATTGCTGATAACTTAACCCTCCTTGATAGATCGGAATATGTGGATTATGTCCAGAATAATTGCGCAGAAGATGGATTGCCAACATATTGGTGAGTGATTCAATATAAAGATGTCCTGCTACACCTCCCGAATACAGCTCCGCAAGAAGCATCATGCTAATTTGTTCAATCTGCAGATTTCGAACTTGGAATTCTGGCAGCAGGTCTATGCGATTCAAGTTGCTCTCCATATCCTGATGAGCCACATGGTCTAAAAACTTAGAAGCTACTTTAATGCGTAGGTATCGATCGTCTTGACTCCATTGGCTGAAAAACAGCGCCTGGGCAGGCGCAATAGACAGATCACCTTTCCTAAAAAGACTTGTGTAAGAGCGATCGCTCATCCTTAATGATAAGCGAGATGGACGTAGATTCAAAGATAAGCATAGAACATGAGCCGTAGCGCTTTGGCAGATCTCTTCTCCAGGTGGCTGATAGAACTCTTCGACTAAGATATGTTGCCAGCCACGGTCTTGGCTAGACGCTATCGGACTATGGGGGTGGGTACGTGGGGATGGTCGATCGTGCGGAAATGATGTGGTGGCCGATTGCATGACAGAAATCCTGATGAACGCCCAAACAGGCTTCCCATCTATCCAAGCACATCAAGCTTGATGTCTAGGGTAAGTTCTGGGATAGCTCAACCGAAAACTAGCAGCAAGATTCTTATAGCTTAGCAACTTCTGAGTAGTTGAATGTCACCAATGTTCACTAGAGTGTAAAGCATGGATACATTTTGTGGCATGAGATAGGACAATGATCGCTAACGCAGTCAAACAATCACCCCTTGGCAAAGACATTGGAGGATTTTTAACGCTGGCTATTCCGTTAGCCAGCGCTCAGGTCGCCCAGGCCACGGTTGGTCTAGTGGATACGATCATGATGGGGCATTTGGGCACCGAAAGCCTAGCAGCAGGCGGGCTTGCATCCACCCTGTTTCAGTTTTGCTTAACGACTGTCAGCGGCATTGTGATGGCAGTCAGCCCCTTAGTCGCCGAGGCCTATGGAGCCGGGCAAACGGCACGAGTCGAACATATTGCTCGCCAAGGGCTTTGGCTCGTCCTAGTCCTCAGCCTGCCGTTAATGGTGATGATTGGTCATTTGGATACAGGTTTGCTGGCGCTCGGACAACCCGAAGCGATCGCCACCCGTGCCGCTCCCTACTTCCAGTTTATTGTATGGGGAATTTTTCCAGCCTTAGGCTTTGCTATGCTTCGGAGCTATGTTTCAGCCCTCTCCCAAGCGCATATTGTCACCATCATTGTCATCATCGGCACCCTTGTCAACATCACAGGTAATTATGTGCTGGGGTTTGGTAAGCTTGGCTTTCCTCGCATGGAGCTAGCCGGGCTGGGCCTATCCAGCGGGCTCAGTTTCTGGCTGATGTTTATCATATTTCTCATCTATACTCTCAAGCATCCGCAACTGAAACACTACCGATTTCTTCACAACTTCCATCGCGTCAATCTAAAAATCCTTCAGCAACTGACCACCATGGGAGTGGCGATCGCCATCACGATTGCCCTGGAATATGGTTTATTTGCCACCGTAACGTTTCTTATGGGCATTCTAGGAACCGACATGCTTGCCGCCCATCAAACCGTCTATCAAACCATGTATATTATCTTCATGGTTCCCCTAGGTATGTCCTACGCCATGACGGCGCGAGTCGGTCAATGGTTTGGGCAGAAAGATATGAATGGTGCGCGGCGAGCAGGCTATGTTGGCATGGTAATTGCAGGATTGTTTATGTTGGTCACAGCGATCGCCCTGGTGGTCTATCGTCGGCAGGTGATTGGCATTTATATCAACATCGATCATCCAGACAATGCTCAGGTACTAGCCTTAGCGATACCGATGCTATTAATTTCCTCCGTCGCCCAACTGTTAGACGGCATCCAGCGCGTAGCTATGGGAGCGCTGCATGGGCTTCAAGACACCCGCATTCCCATGGTGATCAGTGGTCTTGCCTTTTGGGGTGTGGGTCTCACAAGCGGATATGTTCTTGGATTTACCCTCGGGTTCGAAGGCGTTGGACTATGGATTGGGCAATCGATCGGCGTCGCGGTTGCTGGTCTAATTTCTATTCTGCGGTTTCAGCGCCTCACAGGTCGCCGAGCGACCGTCTTGTCTATCAAGCCATAGGGTTCAGCCTACGTCCAGGGTCGCTGGAGCAGCGATCGCCACAACCGCTTGCATCATCGTCACGAGCGGCTAGCTTCCCAGCCCAGCAATGCTGCCTTGCGCTCCAGCCCCCACCGGTAGCCACCTAAATCTCCCGACTCACGAATCACCCGATGGCAGGGAATCAAATAGCCGACAGGATTCCGCCCAATCGCTGTCCCCACGGCCCTTGCTGCAGTAGGACGACCCAGTATCTTAGCCATGCCACCATAGGTTGCAAGACCACCCGGAGGAATCATCAGGAGCGATCGCCATACCTGAATCTGAAAATTGGTGCCTTTCACATGGGCTATCAACGGCGTGGGGTGGGTTGCGAGGGGCGTAAAAATGCGATCGCTTACCTCCTGAGTTATTGCCGGATCCACCATCAGACCTGCCGCCGGCCATTCTGTCTGTAAATACTGTACAGCAGCCCCTTGATCGGCTTGCTCCAAAAACATGAGATTACAGATACCTCGATGGGTTAGAGCAATCAAGGCATAACCAAACGGTGTCTCATGGATGCCATAGCGAATCTGCAAGCCACGACCGCCAGACTTATATTCTCCAGGAGACATGGCCTCTAGTTTTACAAATAAATCATGGAGGCGTCCAGGGCTAGATAAGCCAGCATCAAGGGTGAGGTCTAGCAAGGTTTTGGTCGTCTGAATCGTGGACTTGGCATAACCCACCGTCAGATACTGTAAAAACCGTTTGGGACTGATGCCGACCCACTGGGTGAACAACCGCTGAACGTGATAGTCACTAAGGTGTAGATGAGCAGCGATCGCCTTCAGGTCAGGCTGTTCGGCATGGTGTTGGCGCAGGAAAGCGATCGCTGCTGCGATGCGTTCGTAGGTGTCCTGCTGCTTGAGCGTGGGATCTGCGGAGGAGGTCATGGTGTCATCTAGTTCTATCGCTCCATATCACCCTCACTGTAGCGACAGTGAAGACATCACACCACCCGTTTCTTGCGATCGATGCCCAGGATGTCGCTAGCTATGATGACGACCATTCGTCAGAAGACATTCCCGTGCATAGTCATTCAACGCACCCAACCGACAAGCACCCAGATCATTCAGGTTTGACGATGCACTAGCTTTGACCCTGGACACGAAAGTTCGGCAAGGTGATAAAGCCGTCTACTTGGCAGTCGAGGGCTTTGAGCCACTGCACCAGTTCG
>RECH01000020.1 GCA_007694125.1 Leptolyngbya sp. DLM2.Bin15 | reverse complement strand
AAATTAAAGCTACCGCCATACAGATGCTAAAGATGAGCACCGGATCTTCAGCAGGTAGAGAAAGGTTAAACAAAGAGTCCATTCTATTAGTCAAACCTAAGTAGATTGAGTTAGTTCAGACAGGAGTATGCCAGTAAAGCCATGAGGATTTGAATGAGACTATCAATTTCAAATCCTCAATTTCAAGAAGATTCTGGGTCGGCCGCTGGGAACTCGACTACTGGCTGATTATCTGGGGGCAATACTAAGACTGGACAGGGCGCATGATGAATGATGTATTGACTAACGCTGCCAAGAATCAACTCTTTAATCCCCCGTTTGCCACCATTTCCCACTACGATGACATCAGCCGACCAGTCTTGAGCGACTTGACAAACCACGGGGCCAGGTCCCGCAGTTTCAATCAGGAAGTCGGCTGAAACGCCTTGAACTTCTGCCTCAGCCCGCAAGCTGTTGAGCCAACTAGCCGCCTCAGCACTGGCTTTAGCCTGCTCTGCCGCCTCTGATCTGGCTAAATCTGTTTGAGTGCGTAGTCCAATTCCTGTGTCAAGAATCGCACCAAAGTTTTGATAGGTGCCTAAATTTAGGCAATGGATGATTTTAACCTGACTTACTGCTGGTTCAATTAGGGTCAGAGCATGGTCAAATACCCGACGAGATAAAGGGCTACGGTCTAAAGCAACCAAAATCTTTTTGAAGCTCATACTACACCTCAGAATCAAATCTACTTTTAGGGGGGATAGGATGCCATATAAATTGTAGAGTCAGCTAAACAGCTAATCTAATTTTTTGAGGCTTTGGCACAGCTTCAGGCAGAGGCTTCAGCAAGCCTAAGATTGGACAGCTTGATTGTTTAGCTAGGGATTTAACCAGGTTATTTCCTCCCCCATAGCAACCGAGAAAAAGTAAGTCGGCAGACACAGCATTAGCAACTTGGCTCAATTGAAGCGCCACTGAACCAACCCGAAGATGGGCATTGAGAGAGCCGCGCCATTCACTAGCTAAACAGCGGGCCTGCCAGAGCACTTTATCCGCAGCAGCAATGGTTTCAGGTCGGGCTTGATCAATGACATAGACAATATGTACCATCACCGTTTTTGAGCTGGCCACCCGAGTTTGATGGGCAACCCAAAGTGCCAAATCTAGAACAGCTTGACTTCGGCTGGATCCGCTATATCCCACCACAATATTGACGATATCGGCAGCATCATCAGGCACTTCTTTTTCCCGACTTTGACAAACTTTAGTTTTAGGGTCATGGAGAACAATTTCCTGAGATAAATCAGGATTATTAAGGGAGCTTCCTAGTCGCATTAGCATCGATTTCAGCATGTTTCTTTTCTCTTTATCATTTGCAGAAATTGTTTACCGATTCCTCCAGCTCTGTTCGAGCCGACCGTTTATAGTCGATCGACTCGAACAGGGCCTTCAATGATTACTTATCCTGATCAAAATAGCGGTCTAGAAATCCCAAGGCATGGTTGCGCAATTCATAATATTCTTGGGATTCGCGGATGGCAGTGCGATCGCGAGGATGCTTAAACGGCACATCAATAATTTCCCCAATTCGGGCATGAGGGCCGTTGGTCATCAGGACAATACGATCAGCCATGTACAGGGCTTCATCGACATCGTGAGTAATCATCATTACGGCCTGGGGATGATGCTCCCAAATATCCAGTACCTGACGCTGTAACCGACCTCGGGTCAGGGCATCCAGTGCGCCAAAGGGTTCATCCATCAGCAGCATTTTGGGGCGAATTGCTAGGGCTCGGGCAATCCCTACCCGCTGTTTCATTCCCCCGGACAATTCATCGGGATACTTATTAGCGGCTGCCGTCAGGTTCACCATCGACAGGTGTTCTGCAACTAATTCATGCTTTTCTCGGGGAGGCATGGCGTCAAAGACTTCATCGACGGCCAGCCGCACATTATCTCGCACGTTTAACCAGGGCAGCAGCGAATACTGTTGAAACACCATCATCCGCTCAGCCCCAGGCTTGTGGATAGGCTGCCCCTCTAGAAAAACACCACCGCTAGTGGCCTGCTCTAGCCCACCCACAATTTTCATCATCGTGGACTTACCACAGCCGGAATGACCAATAACTGCAATGAATTCGTTAGCACCAATATTGAGGTTGATATGATCCAGCACGACTGTAGGGTCTCCCGTCGGGTTGGGATAGGCTTTCACTAAGTCGTGAATCACCAAGAAGTCAGTGCTGAATTCTGTCTGCCGACTGGTGGGCTGGTTGAGGGCATACCGATCAGGTTGAAACATGACAATCTCCTAAAATAAGAAAGATTACAATTGACGAAAATAGACGGGTTGGGCTTTGCATTCAGTGAGTTATCGCAGCCCTTAAGCTAGAGAGAACTGCTTTGGGCGATTGGCGCGAATATCAAACTGGTTGAGATAGCCCACTGGATCACTGGGGTCAAAGGCGACGCCGTCGATAAAGACTTCTTCTGGCTCAATCTTGTAGTCTTCATCGGGGCAAACAATGCCCATCTCATCGGCAATTTCACGATAGAGATCTGTCCGCCAAGCACGGCGGGCGCGATCCTCTACATCTGCTGGAATTTCAGGTAATTGCCCCCAACGCACTGCCTGACTCATCAGCCATAAGGCTTGGGACTGCCACATAAAGGTGGAGTGATCGCCAGCAGGGTGCGGTAGATCCTCAGGAAGCTCGAAGAAAATGGCGCTATCGGACATGTTGACGGTGCGATCGCGACCATCAAAGCCGCCATAGTTGTAGTTGCCAACAATGGCAGGTGTGGTTAACTCAGGTGATGCGCCAGTGAAAGCTCGATCTGAAATAATCTCGGCTATCTCAGCCCGATTATTGGGGTCATCGCAATAGCGACAAGCCTCGATCATGGCTTTGACCAGGGAACGGTAGGTCTTGGGATTTTCGTCAATGAAGCTTTCCATTACGCCCAGTACGCGGTCGGGGTGTCCTCGCCAGATTTCTTTGCCGTGGGCAAAGGTGAATCCAACGCCTTCATTTCCGGTAATGGCACGGGTGTTCCAAGGCTCTGCCACCATATATGCCTGCATCGCCCCAATACGGATATTGGTCACCATTTGCGGCGGTGGGATAATCACAATCCGGAAGGCTTCTAGGGGATCGACCCCAGCTGCGGCTGAGAGATTACGAATGAAATACTCGTAGATCGCTGAACTCAGCACTGTGGCCCATACCCGTCGCTCTGGAGCTAGACCTTGAAAATAATTTCGGAAGTCTTGCCCAAAGGCATCTAGGTCACCGTTGTACTCATAGAGCGGGCGCAACCCGGACTCCCACATAGCTGGGTTCATCGTCATGGCGTTGCAGTGGCGATGGATGGTCATGGCGGCACACATGGGAGCGTTTCGAGCCCCCTCTGCCCCTATTCGGGCATTGGTGACGGATCCAGACACGGTAGGAGAAGCGTCTAGGCGGCCAAAAATGATTCCATCTCGGGAGGTGCCCCAACTGGCTTCGCGGTTCAAGTTGACGGTCAAGCCATATTTATGGAAAAAGCCTTTCAGTTGGGCTACGGCAAAGGGGGCGCAGTCATTAACTGGCACATAGCCCACTTGCAGGTTTGGTTTCTCTAGGGTGCTCGGGTCAACAATCTGCTCGGGTTCTGAAGCTTGGGCAGTGCCGTTGCTGCTGCTTTGAGTAAGGGATCGACCACAGGCAGATAGGGCCATGCCTGCCGCACACCCGGCTGCACCTTGCAGCAATAGTC
>RECH01000178.1 GCA_007694125.1 Leptolyngbya sp. DLM2.Bin15 | reverse complement strand
GTGCGGGGAAAGGGTTGATTCACCGGCTCGCCATGCAGCCCCACCACTGTCCCCCTCGCCAGCCTAATGTCTGGGTATTCGTTCCAGATGCTGGGGGTGAAAAAGGCTTTTGAGGTGTATTTGTAAAGCGAAAGTTGCCCATGGGTGACCTGTTTGACCCATTTTTGGGTGACTAGATGCTCCATGCGCTGGGCGAAGGTGGGCGATCGCTTTTCGTAGTCGAAGCTGCAGGGAATGCGCACATAGTCTTGGTCGGGAAGGCGCAGGACCACCAGCGGCCCGCCAAAGCCAGCTCCTTCTTCGAGGGAATGGACGCGATCGCCCTGGGAGGTGAGGGGAATATGGCCGCGCACTAGGGTGAGATCTGGCGTAGTTTGCCGAAAAATGCCGTCGGTGTCATGGTTTTCCCGTATTCGACGGCGGCCATAGACGCGCTCACGACCAGGCTGGATCAGCGGATCAAACCATTCAATATCGCCATGGCATAGGACATAGTCTCGATAGCGATAGAAGGTCGGCCAACTGGTGATGGCGTCATGGATCTGCTGCTGGTAAGCAACATCCCGCTGCAGAACATGGTGCAGCGTTTCCCGCGTGGAGCGCGATCGCACATAGCTATCACGAATGCCCTTGGCCAGGTTCATGTCATGGTTGCCGCGAATGGCGTAATGGCCTTGGGCGATCGCTGCCATAACCAGATCGAGGACGGCTAGGGAATCGGGGCCGCGATCCACAAGGTCACCCAGGAAACATAGTTTGCGTCCTTGGGGATGCTGAAAAGCGTCATCATAGCCGAGGGTGTGCAGCATCTTGTCCAGGGTGGGCAGCAAGCCATGGACATCGCCGATGACATCGAGGTCTATGTCCTCGGGAATGGTGGGAATTTCGACCACCAATTGACACCCATCGGTTACAAGAGTGAACGGCCAACGGGACTGGCGATCTAGTTTTTTGATAAAGAGCGATACAACCTCTTGAGGCACAGCGTAGGGGCGTTGGGCATTTTGCTGCTGCACCTGCGCTTCCGGTAGGTCAAACACCACCACCTGCACTGGAATGTGGAGATCGGTGGCGATGGTCGCAAATGGCTTGCGGTCTTGATCGGTGGATAGGGTTGCATCCACGACGGTGGTGAGTCCTGCCATCAGCCGCGATCGCACCACGTTTTCCATCACGGCAAAAATCATGGCATCATCAACGGCCATGGGGCAGCGACCAACCTGCCCATCGATCATGGCTGGAGCTGTGGCAAAGAAGGTTTCTCGGAGGCGATCGCTGGAGACGACGAAGGACGGCGGCAGAGTGTGACAGGCCGTGGTTTTGCCACTGCCCGGCGGCCCTGAAAGGAGAACAAGGCTACCCAGTTGAATCGAAATCTGGCGCGGTTCCATGGTGCTTCCTTCTTAATCCCCATGTAATCTGGGAGCATAGCCCTGAGGCGATCGCTTTTCTGAACATGGGTGGGGAGCGATCCCCCTGTCCTACTTAGCCTAGAGTGGTAGAAGGCGATCGCCCAAGACAACCCTGGCAATCATAAAATAAATAAACACACCGGTTACATCCACAATTGTTGTGATAAACGGTGCTGACATCAGCGCCGGGTCGCGCTTGAGGAAATTAAAGAGGAACGGTAGCGCAGCTCCAGCAAACGATGCCAGCATCGATATGGCTAGAAGGCTTGACCCAACCACAATCGCTACATCTAGATCACCCTGGAGCATGTAGGCCCAAGCGATCGTAATGACAGATAACATCCCTCCTAGCATTGTACCGGCGGCTAGTTCTCTAAACACCACCCGAAGCCCCGATCGCGATGAAATCTCTTCTGTGCTCAACCCGCGAATCACAACCGTTGAGGATTGTGCGCCAACGTTGCCGCCAGCATCAATCAAGAGAGGGACGAAAAAGGCTAGGGCTACCACTGACTGCAGCACATCTTCCTGGGTATGCATGATGGTGCCCGTGAAGGTATTGGCCACGAGCAATACCAATAGCCACACCACCCGCTGCCGAGCGATGGTAAATAAATTGGTTTGAAAATAACTTTCCTTACCTGCCTGCAAGCCACCTAGGGTATAGATATCTTCCGTAGTTTCTTCTTCTAAGACATCTAGGGCGTCATCGACGGTGATGATGCCCACAAGGCGCTGCTCTCGATCTACCACGGGTAATGCGGTTAGGTCATAGCGCTGAATAATCCGTGCTACTTCCTCTTGGTCGGTATCTGTGCTCACCGAGATGGTCTCAGGCTTCATAATGTCGCCAATCACTTGGTCTGGCTGTGCGACGACCAGCTCCCGCAGAGACAGCACCCCTTTGAGGTGACGGCTGACATCAATGACATAGAGGTAATAGATCGTCTCGCTGATGGAGGCAAAGTTGCGCACCTGTTGAATTGTCTCAGCGGCAGTGGTGGCTTCCCGAATGGCCACATAGCGAGGGGTCATCATCCGCCCGGCTGTCTCAGGAGGATAGCCCAGCAGCAGGGATGTGATCTGACGTTCTTCAGCGCTAAGCTGTTCAATTAGGATGCGCACCAGTTTGGCGGGGAGTTCGTCCATCAGCCGCACGCGATCGTCGGGCGACATACGGCCAAAAATATCTACCACCTCTTGGCGCTTGAAGGTTTCCAGTAGAGCTTGCTGAGTATTGGGTTCTAGATACTCATACACTTCTAGAGCTTCATCTTTTGAAAGTAGCCGAAAGGCAACCGCTCGCATGGTTTCCGGCAGCCCATCGATCGCCTCTGCTACATCCACAGGTTCTACCGGTTTGAGCAGGAGTTTCACGCCCTCGACATTGTTTTGCTCTAGCAAGTTGTAGAGTTGTTTTTGAACCAACTGTTGAAATTCAGCCCGGGTCATGTCTTCTCTAGCTTGGTTCGTCATAGATCCTGCCTCTAAAATTCACGGAGTTCAGGCGAGAACTCTCCAGGTTGATAGACTACATGATGGTACACCGCTGATCCAATGTTAGGAAGAGCTACGACAATTGTAGTGAAACCCGATCCTTTCTAACATTATCCACTCTATGTTGAGACGGTATGTTGAGACGGTGCATGATAGGGACGATCGCTCCCTTCATGTCAAAGATCCCGGAGGGGTTTGGGTTGATCTATCAACGTTATAGTCGTAGTCGTAAAGTCCTCTGCCCTCCATGCCTATGACCCCCGCCGACATCACCACCAGTCTCACCCAACAGTTTGGCCCAGCTCTGCAGATCATGGATGACACTGCCTGGCAGGTAGAAGCTCCCGCATCTCGTCTGCTGGTGCTGCTTTCAGAGGATCACACCTGGCTACGAGCCTTGGTGTCCATTGCCCCAGCCCAGGAAGCGGCTCCCTACCTAGAGCAATTGCTAGAATCCAACTTTGATGACACCCAGGAAGCCCGCTATGCCATCTATGAAGGGGCGCTGTGGGGCGTTTTTCACCATGCCCTGGCCAGTTTGACGCGGGAGGATTTTGAGGCAGCGATCGCTCGTTTGGTATCGCTTCAGCAAACGGGCCTCGATCGCAGCTTCCGCCAGCGGGCTGATGCCCAAATTCGGCAGATTATCTGGGCGGCCAAGCAGCAGGGGCAGACCTTGGAGGACACGCTCCAAACCCTCGATCGCTTTTATGAGGAAGGCGTGATGGGAGATTTGTCCCAGGATGCTAGTCAGCGGCAGCAGGTGATGGATGCTTGGCGGGCCCAGCTCCAGCGTTTATGGCATGAATCCTAGGCAAGCTAGTTCTGCTCAGTCAAGA
>RECH01000114.1 GCA_007694125.1 Leptolyngbya sp. DLM2.Bin15 | reverse complement strand
CCAGCTCTCGCCTTGTAGATGGGTTGCCCTTGGATGAACTGCGGGGACTGCGCCCTGATATTTTGATTACCGAAGGCAGCTATGGCACCTCTCGCCATCCCCACCGCCGCCAGCAGGAAAATCAACTGGCCGAACGCATCCATCGAGCGATCGCCAACGGTCAATCAGTTCTCCTACCCACCGAACCCCTCGGTCTAGGGCAAGAACTTCTCATGCTGCTGCGCAGCCATCACCACTTCACCGGGCGGGATGTGGACATTTGGGTAGATGGCATGGTGGCTGCCGGGTGTGATGCCTACCTGACCCTCATGCCCTACCTACCCAGTACGGTGCAAAACTTTGCCCGCCACCAACCGCTCTTTTGGGATACCCGCGTGCGTCCTAGGGTGCGGCGCTGGAGCCAGCGGGATGAGCATACGGGCGATGATGCCTGGTATCAAACCCCCTGCATCGTCATTACGGATGACATTGAGCGGGTGCTGAGTAGCCCCCAAACTGCCACCCAGCGCTGGCTATTGCTGTTGACGGAACGACCAGGGCGATCGCCCCAGGATCTCTATCCATCGCTGATTGAGCACATGCCCTCCCAGTTCCAGTCCTGCATCCAATCAGGACAGTGGCTGGTCGATACCTATCTCCTCAGCGAACATTGCGACGGGCCGGGTACCGCCCAGTTGATCCACAACCTTCGTCCCCAGCATGTCATCTTCGTCCATGGTGCCCCCCAGTACCTCACAGACTTGACTGGGCTAGACGAACTGCAAAGCCGCTATCATCTCCACTGCCCCACTGCCCATTCTTTGGTGGAGCTGCCCATCGGCGAGATGTTCCACCAGCCAGCCCCCCCAGACGTACGCTACGAAGGGGAGCTGACCGAGCTGGAAACCATCATTATGGTGACCTTGCCGGAAAACATGACCCACGATCCTCGCTGGCAGCACCTAGCCGATACGGGGCTGGTTGAGGCCCGCTGGCAGGGAGATGAGTTGGTGTTGCGGGGCGTGTCTCAACGGGAACTGCTCAGCCAGGGGACGGAAGCAGCAGCTCTCAGCGGTTTAGAATGCTGCGAAAACTGTCGCTTTTTCCGTAAACAGCGATGTTCTGGGCAAAGTTCTCCCCTGTTTGGCTTCAAGGTCACGCCGGAGGGCTATTGCCCTGCCTTTGAGCCGCGTAGCTAGTTTGAGGGGGCGTGACGTGGACTGAAGATGCCGGACGAGCTACCGGACGTCTCCAGTCCCCTTAGAAAGATCATCCTAGTCAGGGTTTGATTCGGGGTAAGGGCGGCGCAGTTGTTCGGCTTCTGGGCAATCATCCGACACCAGCGGTTCCACGTCGCCTCGGGGTACAGCCGCTAGTTTTTGCATCACCGAACCAATGCTTTCCAAGCGCACCATTTCTTCCCAAGAGCAGGTTTCGTCTTCCTCTTCGGTTTCGTAGCGCAGGGTGACTAAATCCCCTTCAATATCTAAGATGCGCGCTCGTTCAATCCAGCGCTGCTGATCGCGTAAAAAGACCCATACGTCACGACCATCACAACAGAGTTGATAAATTTTGCGATGTAACATAATGTCGCTTCTCCTGAGAGGTCAATCCTCAATGCGGGTTAGGACGGAGCCAAGCTGCCTAACAGTACTGAAATAGGGATATCTAGTGGGAAACGTCTAGGATCCAATCGGCGATCCAGATACCCTGACTAGATGATCCACACAGCCCTTAGGCATAGAGTTCCCGGCGATCGCTCCTTTGGGATAGGGCAGGGTTGGCGCTGGAGGCTGCAACCCAGGTTCTTGGTGGAGCGGATTGGATGCCGCAACCCCTTGGAGCAACGCGATCACAGTCAGGATGATACGCAATTAAAATCATCGTTGATAGTATGTTGAAAGAGTGCATTTGTCCGAACCCAGAGCGCGATCGCTGCGGGTGCAGAACCACCTGATACCTCCTTGCTCCCGGCAGAGCAAATTTGGAGGCGTTCAGAAACGGGAAGTCCACATCTCTTACCCCCCATTCTAACGATAGTTGGGCTGAAATCAAAAACTGTTACAGCCAACTCTGTTATCATGCCAGGCTCATTCTAGAGTGTCGCTTGGCGATCGCCCCTGCTGCTCGCAACAGGCATGGCGTCAAACCTAGGCGCTGTCTGCGGTTGACCATGAACTCATCTATCTAGCCTCAGCGCTCTCCAGCATGGCTTGTGTTGGAGAGCGCTGAGTTTGCCAAGGATACATCACTTAGACCGTTGTGATGTCCTTTTCTTTGGTGCTGAGCAACTCATCGATCTTTTTGACAAACTTGTCCGTAATTTGTTGGATCGTGTCTTGCTGATCGCGAGATTCATCCTCGGAGATGTCGCTATTTTTTTCTTGTTTGCGCACCTCATCTACCGCCTCTCGGCGAATATTGCGCAGGGCGACCTTGCCTTCTTCCGCAATCTTAGACGCCACCTTCACCAATTCCTTC
Source organism: Leptolyngbya sp. DLM2.Bin15 (assembly GCA_007694125.1). GTDB lineage: Bacteria > Cyanobacteriota > Cyanobacteriia > RECH01 > RECH01 > RECH01. Next base: position 14,984 of record RECH01000114.1, on the reverse strand, counting down.
CGGCGATCGCTCGTCAGTTGGGGAATATTTAGGCGAATGGTGCTGCCGTCGTTATTGGGCGTCAGACCCAAATCCGACATCATGATGGCCTTTTCAATGGTTGTCATGCTGCCCGGATCAAAGGGCTGAATGGTAATGCTGCTGGAATCGGGAACGCTAATATTGGCCAACGATTTCAGGGGCGTGGGGCTACCGTAGTAGTCCACCATGACCCGATCCAAAATGGACGCATTAGCTCGCCCAGTGCGAATGGTGTTAAACGACCGTTGAGTTGCCTCAATGGTCTGCTGCATATGCTCTTCAAGTTCAGCTAATTTCACAAGAACCTCCCACAACTGTTCCAATCGGTTCTTCCATGACGGCGCGGCGGATATTGCCTCGCACCGATAGGTCGAACACTACGATCGGGATATTGTTATCTTTACACAATGCGATCGCGGTACTGTCCATGACTTTGAGGTCTTGGGTCAAGACATGGGCATAGGTGAGGGTACTAAACCGCTGAGCATTGGGGTTTTGGTTGGGGTCAGAGTCGTAGACGCCATCCACCTTGGTTGCCTTAAACACCACGTCGGCATTGATTTCAGCCGCCCGCAGCGCGGCTGTTGTGTCGGTGGTGAAAAATGGATTGCCCGACCCAGCCCCAAAAATTACCACGCGCTGTTTTTCAAGGTGGCGAATGGCACGGCGGCGAATATAGGGTTCAGCCACTTCCTTCATTTCGATAGCGGTTTGCACCCTGGTGGGTACGCCGGCTCGCTCTAGGGAATCTTGTAGGGTCATGGCATTCATCACGGTGGCAATCATACCGATGTAGTCTGCCGTAGCCCGATCCATGCCGGCCGATGCCCCCTTGACACCCCGAAAAATGTTGCCCCCGCCTACCACAATGGCAACCTGGACACCCATGCTCACAACTTCTAATACTTCTTCTGCAATCCCTTGCACGATCATGGGATCAATGCCGTAGGCTAGCTCCCCCATCAGGGCTTCACCGCTCAATTTCAGCAGAATGCGCTGGTAAGTCATCCCGGTGTAACGCTTCTTTAAGTGATCTCCCACTTAAGATAGCAGCACAACTGCCGTTGTAGGGCCCTGTGTTGCAAAGTTGCAAAAGGTTACATTAGACACCTTGCTGCCTAGGCAAGGCTCCTGCGGCTCTAGGGCAGACTGGGAAAGGAAGGGGACAGGATATCGGGGTGCGGCTAGCTGCGCCATTTGATGGTGCTGCCGGTGGCGGGATTGGAAACAACGGCAATCGGTTGATCCGCTAGCAGTTGGGCGATCGCATCTTCAAAATAGTGGTGGACGGCTTGGTTGAGTTGATGGTTGGCGTCATCAATCGCCCCGCGATAGCATAGTTTTCCTTGGGCATCGACCAGGAAAGCCTCCGGCGTATATTCCGCCCCAAAACTGCGCAACACGTCTTGGGTGGCATCCCGCAGGTAGGGAAAATTGAGCTGCTGGTCGTCGGCAAAGCTAATCATGTTGCCGAAGCCATCTTCAGGATAGCGGCGATCGTCATTGCCGTTGATGCCAATCAGCGTAAATCCTGCGGGTTGAAACTGGGTCTGAAGCTGTTTGAGGCAGTTGAGGTAGGTGCGCACATAGAGACAGTGGTTGGACAGCGTCACCACGCCCACGGCCCGAAACTGCTGCAGATAGTCGGACAGATGATGCACTTGACGATCTACCCCGCGTAGTTCAAAGTCGGGGGCGTAGTCACCAATTCGGGTACCGGTCTGTTCTATAAAAGTCATGGATGCAACCAGATCCAGCGAGGGGGTCAAACGAGCGATCGCTCATAACTATATCAGCGACCTATCGGACGATTTCGACAGCCAGCAAGACGGTGGTTCGGTGAACCCTAGGTGAGCGAGACCTAGTTGGGAACGGCCCACTGTTGGGCGATCGCTTGATAGCCGATGAGTTTATACACCAGCTTAGCCGCCGTGAATTCCGAAACAACGGAGTCAACCACAGGGGCCAGTTCCATCACATCACAACCCAGCACGTCATACTGTTCAAATAACCGCCGCAGAAATTCTGTGAGGCCATACCAATCTAACCCACCGGGTTCTGGGGTGCCGACGCCGGGCATTTGGGTGGGGTCAATGCCATCTAGATCAATGGTGAGGAAGACGGATCGGGTGGGAATGCTAGCGATCGCCCGATCGATCCAATCGGGCTGGCGGGCAATCTCCCGCGCCCGAAAGACGCATAGATCTTTGTCGCGAATCAGGTCAGCTTCTTCTCGGCAAATGCTGCGAATGCCAATTTGCACCGTGGGCAGCCCCATGTCTAGCACCCGCCGCATCACGCAGGCATGGTTGTGGATGGAACCTTCATATTCTTGACGCAGGTCGGCATGGGCATCAATTTGCACAACCGTGAACGGCGTAGATGACGACTCTTGGTAGGCCCGCACCAGCCCTTCGGTAATGCTATGCTCTCCCCCTAGGCCAATCACAAACTTGCCATCATCCCAAAGCGATCGCACCGTCTTACAGGTGGCTTGCAGCATCTCCGCTGCCGTCAGCAAGGGCTGGCTGCGGGTGTCGGCAATGGGCCTATGGGTGTAGATGCCGACGGGCCAATATTCTTGCTCCAGCTCTTCGTCGTAGTATTCAACTTGCTGCGACGCATCTAAGATTGAAGCGGGGCCATCTTGGCATCCCTTACGGTAGGTTGTCGTGGCTTCGTAGGGAATCGGCAGAATGACCACCCGCGCCGTGTCGTAGTCTGCGGCGACCTCGTCTCCCAAAAAGGGACTATGGGCAGTGGGTTTTTGCGTCAACATGGGGCAACTCAATCCTGTGATGTCGTGGGTGATGTAGCGGGTGTTGTATGCCATAGCTGTGGCAGCCAAGCAGGGAGCGATCGCCGCCGATCCGTTGGGAGCGATGGTAGGAGCGGTGGGTCAAGCCTGCCCCGATCTTAGGAACGCGAACTCCTTACTATCATGCCTAAACTAGAAGAATTATGCCCCATGGCCTGCCCTATCACCATGGGCAATGTCCCGATTGTTCAGTCTTTCATCCTTGACCTCCGTTTCAGTGATTCACCATGAGTATCTTGACCCTACAATCCGTTAATAAAGACTTTGGTATTAAAGAAATTCTGCGGGAGGCAAGCTTCAGCCTAGGAGCAAACGACAAGGTTGGACTGATTGGCACCAACGGCTCGGGCAAGTCTACGCTGCTGAAAATTTTGGCGGGGCTGGAGCCCATTGACAGCGGTGAATGCTGGGTGAACCCTAATATCCGCGCCGTGTATTTGCCCCAACAGCCGCAGTTGGAGAGCGATCGCACCGTGTTAGAACAGGTTTTTGCCGACAGTGGCGAACAGATGGCCCTCGTGCGCCAGTATGAAGCCCTATCCCACCAGCTCGGGCGGGTTAGCGGTCAAGACATGGATCGGATTATGGGGCAGCTTTCCACCATTTCTGAGCAAATGGCAACGGCTGGAGCTTGGGAGCTAGAAACCAAGGCCAAGATTATTCTCAGCAAGCTGGGCATTGAAGACTTTGAAGCCAAGGTTGGCACGCTGTCCGGCGGCTACCAGCGGCGGATTGCCCTGGCCACGGCTCTGCTGTCTGAGCCAGATTTGCTGCTGATGGATGAGCCTACTAACCATCTGGATACGGACTCTGTGGACTGGCTGCAGGGCTACCTGAACCAGTATCCAGGAGCGATTTTGCTGATCACCCACGATCGCTACTTCCTAGACCAGGTCACCACCCGCATTCTAGAACTGGATCGGGGGGACTTGACCGCCTATGCCGGCAACTATGCCTACTACCTAGAAAAGAAGGCGATCGCTGAAGATGTAGACGTGAGCCGTCAGCGCAAACACCGAGGCCTGCTGCGGCGAGAGCTGGAATGGCTGAAGCGCGGCCCCAAGGCTCGCAGCACCAAGCAAAAGGCGCGTATCGATCGCATCTCCGATATGCAAGATCAGGAGTTTAAGGGCGGGCAAGAGCGGGTGGAAATCTCCACGCCAGGGCGGCGCATTGGCAAGAAGGTGGTAGAACTCCAGGATGTGAGTAAAAGCTATGGCGATCGCACCCTGATCCAGTCCTTCACCTATGCTTTCAGTCCCGAGGATCGGATTGGCGTCATCGGCGGCAACGGCGTGGGTAAATCCACTCTGCTGAATATGATTATCGGCAAACTCCCCCCGGACAGCGGCACCGTTGATATTGGTCAAACTATCCACATCGGCTATTTTGATCAACAGTCGGAAACCTTGATGGCCGCTGCCAATCAAGAGCAGCGGGTGATTGAATACCTCAAAGACGAAGCGAGCTTGGTGCAAACCAAAGACGGCGATCAGATTACCGCCTCGCAAATGCTAGAGCGCTTCCTGTTTCCCTCCAACCAGCAATATCTGCCCCTGCATAAACTATCGGGGGGCGAAAAGCGGCGGCTGTTTTTGCTGCGGGTGCTGATGAAGGCTCCTAATCTGCTCATCCTGGATGAGCCGACCAATGACCTTGATGTGCAAACCCTAGGGGTGTTGGAAGACTATCTAGACCAGTTCAACGGCTGTGTGATCATTGTGTCCCACGATCGCTACTTCCTAGACCGTACGGTGGATCAGATTTTTGCCTTCCACCCCGGTGGCGAAGTGCGCCGCTATCCTGGCAACTATTCCATCTACCTAGACTACCGCAAGCAGGAAGAGACCGAGCCTCCCGCACCCACCCCTGCCCCTAAATCTATCGAAGAGCCGGCCTCTGACCGTAAAACGACCCGCACCCGCAAAATGTCCTACAACGAAAAGCGGGAATTTGAACATCTGGAGCAGCATATTCCCACCCTCGAAGCTGAGAAAGCTGCGATCGAGCAACAGCTCTACCACAATCCTCCCAGCGGCTACGATCAAGTGCAATCTCTATCCGATCGCCTAGCTGCTGTCCTGCACGAGATTGAGCAGTCCATCGAACGCTGGATGGAGCTTTCGGATATTGCCTCCTAAATACCGCTCCGCTCCAATCTGCGATCGCGATCGGAGAACTCTGAGGTCTTTTTCATCGTCATGGTTTTAACGGGTTTGCTGTAGGAATGGAGGAAGAGCTTAGGGATGATGCGTCATCTTTGTGTAGTCAGAGGGGCGCGTCGTCATGTATGGTCAGTCCACATAGTTAGGGTCAAGCCATGGATTAGGGGCAAGCCATGGGATGAACAGGCGACCTCTCAACCTTGATTCGTATCCACCATTATCCAAGCAATGCATCACGGGCATCCAGGACGTCAGTATGAAAAAAATTTTAATTATCGAAGATGATCCATCCGTTCGGGACAATATTGCCGATATCCTTGAACTGACGGATGATTATGCGTTTAGTGTCGAGACGGCGGAGAACGGGCAAGATGGTCTAAAACGGGCCACTGAAAGCTGTCCAGATCTGATCATCTGTGATGTGATGATGCCTGGGCTCAACGGCTATGAAGTCCTGCAAGCGCTACGGCAGCAAGAATCCACGAGCAATATTCCATTGGTGTTCCTCACGGCCAAGGTGGAGCGCGATGACCAGCGGCTGGGCATGGAGCTTGGGGCCGATGATTACCTCACCAAACCATTTACGGCGAAGGAATTGCTGAAGGCAATTATTGCCCGACTCAATAAACGCGACGCTATGGAAAAGCGCGTCCAGCACCACCTCGATCACCTACGCAGCAGCATTACCCTATCGTTACCTCATGAGGTTTATACACCCCTCAACGGTATTTTGGCGTTCTGCGAATTTTTTCTTACCCACTACGATTCTATCGATCGCGATGAGGGGCGCGAAATTCTAGAATCTATCCAAACCTCTGGTAAACGCCTGCAGCGATTGGTGCAAAATTTCTTACTTTATGCCCAGCTTGAAGTCACAGTCCATGATCCAGAGCGCCTGAACGGACTTCAGAACGATCGAACCCATGCGCCCATTAGTGCCCTAATTCGTGACTTAACCATACCGCTAGCCGAAAAGCTTAACCGTGCTCAGGATCTTACCTTAAAGCTGGAAGAATCTTTTGGCTGGGTGTCGGTGTCGATGCTACAAAAGATCTTAGATGAACTCCTCGACAATGCCTTTAAGTTTTCCGAGCGAGGTACGTCGATTGTGATCGAAAGTAAGATACAAGATGATCAATTAGCGATCGCCCTTACCAACTACGGTCGAGGTATGACCGCCGACCAGATTGCCAACATTGGAGCCTACACCCAGTTTGAACGCTGTTTCCATGAACAACAGGGATCAGGGCTAGGGTTGGCGATCGCCAAACGCATGGCCGAACTGCAGGGCGGCAGCCTGACCATCGACAGCGTGCCCCAAGACTACACCCGTGTCTGTCTAAAGCTTCCTGTCGCCGAGCCGCCCGAGGTTAGCGCCGCTCGGGAGATGCTAGATTCCGAAAACGAGTGAACTGGGGTTCAAACAGTAGGCGAATGGTGCCGACGGGGCCATTCCGATGTTTGGTGATAATAATCTCTGCTATGCCGCGATCGGGGGTGTCGGGATTGTAGTAGTCATCGCGGTATAACATCATCACCAAGTCCGCATCCTGCTCGATCGATCCACTTTCCCGCAAATCACTCATCATCGGTCGCTTATTGGTACGCGACTCCACGCCCCGGCTGAGCTGCGACAGGGCCATCACCGGCACGTTCAGCTCCCGCGCCAAGCCCTTCAGGGCCCGCGTAATTTTTGAGAGTTCCTGCACCCGGTTATCGCCACTGCCCTCCATCAACTGCAGGTAGTCCACCAAAATCAGCCCTAGGGATCCGCCCTTTTCTGCCTGCAGGCGGCGGGCTTTAGAGCGCATCTCGTTTACCGAGACGTTGGGGGTATCGTCAATAAAAATGGGCAGTTGCGACAGCACGCTGATGGCATGGCCGAGGGGTTCCCATTCATGCTGACTGATGCGCCCAGCCCGCAGCCGCCCACTTTCAATCTGCACTTCGCTGGAGAGCAGACGATACACCAGTTGCTCCTTCGACATTTCTAGGCTGAAGACCGCGACTGGCAGCTTATGGAAAGCAGCAATATTGCGGGCGGCGTTTAAGACAAAGCTGGTGTTGTGCAAACAGATGTCATTGGCGACGAAATTATGGGTATGGGGAATGGTCAGGTCATACACCTGCTGATGGCCCAAGGGTTCGATCGCCGTGATCTCATCCCAATAGACTTCGCTGGTGGCCAACTGCTGCAGGTCTCGGTTATCCAAGGCGATCGCTAGGGCCAGGAGGCGATCGCGGGATAGCCCCCGCTGCCCCACATGCAGATTAGAATAGCCACGAATGCCGGCCCGCTTTGCCAAGGATGCCCAGGATTCTTGGCCCTTCGCTTGGGCGATCGCTTGCCAGATACCCACGGGAATTAGATCGCGGTTGGTTTGATAGCTGCGTTGGTCTAGCTTGGCCTGCACCTTAGCCAGAATGCCCTCTTTGCCAAACATACCAATGTCGCTGAGGAAGGCGCGCATGGATAGGGCATCGGTGATATCGAGCTGCCAGGTTGTACGTCGTCCGAGGGATCGTCGTTTGAGCGCGGCAATGATGCCAAAGCGCAGCAGCAGATGCTGGATCTGCCGGGCCAGCCGTTCACTGGGCGTAGCATAGCCCATCTGGCATTGACCGCTGGTCAACACCGTCGCCCAGCCATCGGCGGCAAAGAGGCGATTCAAAAACAGCGCTACCTGGGAGCGTCCCAGACGAAACACCGGCGCAGGAATGACCCGATCGCTGCCGTCGGTGCCCCAGATGCCGAGCTGATCCAGCCAGTCGCGCAGGGGATTGCGGGGAGCGATCGCGGCTCCAGCGGAGGCGGTCATGGGCTGGGCAGAGGAGACCACCCGCAGGCGAGATGGACTGCGGTCAGCTTCTAAACCACCGTGGGGAGCATCAAACTGGGCGATCGCCGCCGCAAAGTCTTCATGTAGATGGGGATTGCTGTTGACAAAGGTGGGGGAATCCGCCGTTAGGTCGCCGTCGGTCACCAGGTAGGCCAGCACAATCACCGCCGCCGACTGCCATACCTCGCTGCCAAAGACCGCCAATCGGCGCGGCACCGCAATCCGATCGCCCGGTTGCAGCTCTGCCAGCGATCGCCACCCCTGCACCGTCAGATAGGGATGGCTGAGGGTTGTGGTCACCGATCGTCCCAAGCGCGTCGTTACCCGAAACACCGGCTTTTGGCCGTCGTCTACAAAGGCCGAGGGCTGGGCCCAGGAAAACTGCCAGCGATCGCCCAGGGTGAGCACAGTAGCGTCTTGGCGTTGCACGATCTCAGCAATGGTGGACACCGTACCGTCTTGCAAGACTAACGCCGTATCTGCCGCACAGCATTTACCCATGGCGGGTCGTGCTGCCGTAATAATCAAATCTGAACGCTGGAAGCCTTGGGTCATGGCATCCAGGTCATAAAACCCGCAAGACACCCCCGGCAACACCATGCCCAAGGAACGACTTTCGATATCGGAAAAGGTGTCGGTCAAGATATCGGCCGTGGCCACCAAGCTTTGATTGGGGCGAATTTGGGTGATGCCAAACACCTTTTGTTCGGCTAGATCAAGGATCTTAGGCAACGGCTCCGTGGTGGTGTAGCCCAGTTGCGAAATCTCCGTGCCCACCCGAATTAGGTTGCGCCGCAGGGATTTATCGACCACCAATTGCGCATATTGGTCGATGTTGACCGCGCTGACCGTGCGATCGACCAATTCGGCCAAGCGGCTTTGCCCACCCACCTTGTCGAGCTTGCCCTGATCGCGCAGCCAACTGGTGAGACTCATCAGATCCGTCGGTCGCCCCTGCCCCTGCAGTAGCAGCATGGCCCGATAGATGTCTTGGTGGGCGCTGATATAGAACGCATCTGGACTAAGAAATTCTGCGACCCGTCCGATCGCATCTGGATCTAGCAGAATTCCGCCTAAGATCGCCTCTTCCGCATCGATATTTTGAGGCGGAACGCGATCGCTATATTCTTGAAAGTTAAGCTCGTGAACCATAGGGAACAGGGTCAGACCATCTCACCAACCCAGATGCATCAGCGTACTAGAAGCTTATGCTAGCACCGTCGCTAGAGGTTTTCTCATGTTTTGTCACGAAAAAACTCTGTATGTAGCGTCATGGTTCTAACACACGCCCGCCATGAGTACATAGATACTATATCACTGCCAGGCATCTTGTTAGACGTTGCGACGGACAAAAACCGCCCCCCAACCTTAGGCTAGGGGGCGATCGCTAAGACGGTTCACCATGTCGATACTAGCGACCGAAGGTTGACTAAGAGACCTTAGCAGCTACAATTTGTACTTCAATGTTGGCAGTTACGTCCGCATGAAGCTTCACTGATGCCTTGTAGGTACCCAGGCTATGCACGTCAGGAATCTCAATGCCGCGCCGATCGATTTCTTGACCGGTTTTTTCGAGGATCGCATCGGCCAAGTCTTGGCTGGTCAGCGTCCCAAAGATGGCATTGGCTTCACCCACCGGCTTGGTCACCGCAAAGCGACCGATGGTTTCTAGGGCAGTCTTTTGAGCTTCTGCCTGTGCTTTCACCGCCAGCAGCCGTTCACGTTCTTTTTCTCGGCGCTGGGCAGCCTGCCGCAAAATGCCAGGGGTGGTGAAGGAGGCCAACCCTTGGGGTACTAAATAATTCTTCGCGTATCCGGGAGCAACTTCAACCAAGTCGCCATTTCTACCAAGCTTGCTCACATCTTTGGTGAGCACCAACTGAATCCGTTTTGCCATGATGCCGATCGCTTTTCCTGCTATCGCTTGTAGAACGAGGATGGCAGCAACCTACCAAGCCTCACGGGTGAGAAAGGATGGGCGCATGCCCTGTTGCCCTTAGATCTAAAAACAGGGTCAACTGCCTAGCCAAGAGTGACTTTTTCCATCGCAATGTTGGGAAAATCTTTGGCCAGAACTCCAATCTTACCGATAAACGAGGGGCGATCGCAACCCTTTGATTAAAAAAACTGGGTGGATTAATTCAGGAACCGGCGATCGCTCTCGGTGCTAGCCCACGACTTGTGCTTAAAACAGATCCTTCATGCCGCGCAGCCGGGCAAAGGTACGCACCGCATCCGTGGAGCCAGCGATCGCCTGCAGGGCAGGGACGTCCCAGCGTAGGAAGGGATTGGTTTGTTTTTCGATCCCCAAGAGGCTGGGTACGGTGGCCTGCTGCTGTTGCCGGGCGACCCGCACTTGCTCCAGCCGCTGCTGGAGTTGGAGATTGTCTCGATCAACCGTTAGGGCAAAGGTCAAATTCTGCAGGGTATATTCATGGGCACACCAAACCCGCGTCTGATCGGGCAATGTTCGCAGGCGGCTCAGGGACTGCAGCATTTGGGCCGGTGTCCCTTCCTTTAAGCGACCGCAGCCGCCAGCAAAGAGGGTGTCGCCACAGAAGAGATCCCCCGGCTGGTTGGGCTGCAGCGGCGGAAAATAGTAGGTGATGTGGGCAAGGGTGTGGCCTGGCACAAACCAGACCTCGCCGACGCGATCGCCAAAGGAGACGCGATCGCCCTCCTCTAGGAAGACCTGTTGCCCCGGAATGCGATCGCGATCGGCTGCGCCTGCGTAGACAACCGCCTCCGGATAGCGCTGCAGCAGTTGACGGTTGCCCCCCACATGGTCGTGGTGGTGGTGGGTGTTGAAAATTGCCGTCAGGGTGGCACCATGGCGATCGAGCCAGGCTAGCACAGGCTGGGCCTCGGCGGGATCAACCACAGCCGCTGTGCCGGTTTCGGGATGATGACAGAGAAAGATGTAATTGTTGGATAGAACGGGAATTCGGTGAATTTCCATAAGAGTTGTGACTTATCGTTACAATTCTAGAACATTTACCCTGTCTAGGTTTACCAAGTCTTTAAGCAGGGCTTATGGAGACTTGATCCAATTCATCCGGTTTAAGATGAGAATAGAAAGTAGATACAAGAACTTCCATGCAACATCTGTGAACATTTGCCTAGCAACATGACCCATCTTCCATCAGCGATCTAGCAATCGTTCCTAAGATGATCATCTGCGAGGTGAACCGCGTATGGTTTGGACCATGCCAACAAAATTAGACCGATCGATCAGCAGCATTGTGGAGCGAGTCATGGCGGCGCGGGAAATTAGCCGTCAAGAGCATCTGCAGCTCACCTCCGCTCTCCTTGCCAATTATCAACTCACCGATGAGGAACGTCGCCTCATCAATCGTGTGTTTGACCATGTACGCATGGGAAAACTCACCATGGTTGACTAGGGACAACCTCGAAGACCCTCACCCCAAACCCCTCTCCCAGGTCGGTAGAGGGGCTTTGAATGTACCTGCACTTTTCCTGGTTCCCTTGTGGGACAGAGTTCGGGGGGCTATGCACCGGCTGGTTTTCCAGAAGGAACGGCGGCGATCGCCCCAAATTGGTGAATGGCATTGGCCGTTGCGGCGGGCTGTTCCAAATGGGGTACATGGCCGCAGCGCTCCACCCACACCAGTTGATGGGCAGCAGTTCGTCCTTGCAGGGCTTGGTCAAAGCGCTGGGCGTCCGCCGTTCCCAAAATGCGATCCTCCTTGCCCCATAGAATTAACGTCGGCGGCACGAGCTGGGCAATGCTATTGGCTAGACCGGTATATCCGCCACTTTGGGTAAACGACACCATGGCCTGTCGCCAGTTGGGACAGTCAAGATGGAGGGCTGCACAGGCTGCTGCATCGGCGGAGGCAAACGTTGGATCAAAGTAGGCTGTTTTGCTAATGCGATCGCGCACCCAAGGATTTTTCAGCACCTCTGTTCCTAGATAGGCGAGGGGAGCCAGCAGTGGGCCGCTTGGCCCCTTGGCAAAACCGGCGCTGTCGATCAACACCAGTTGCTGCACGCAGTCGGGATAGGTCAAGGCAAAGTCAATGGCTGCAGCACCGCCCATGGATGCACCCACGAGGATCATGGGGCGATCGATCAGGGTCTGCCAAGCGGCATAGAGATGGTGCTTGATATGCGCAGGGGTGATCGCCAGCCCTGGGGGACGTTCGGTAAACCCAAAGCCAAGCAGATCGATCGCCCAGGTTTCATGGTGCTCCGCCAACAGCGGCAGCAGACGACGAAACTCCATCACCGAACTATCAAACCCGTGGAGCAACAGGATGGGAATGTCTTGGCGATCGCCCTGGTGTACATAGCTGGTGACGATGGGGTGTTCCAGAAGCGGGGTGGCGATCGCCTGCTGCTGAATCTGCTGGGCAAGGGCAATGGAGGTTGCTTCCGTGAGCTGCTGAACGCGGGATGAGAGAAACCGGGGAAACATAAATAACGGAACACCATGGCATAGGGGATACAGCCTGCGGGCTATGGTTCTATGATGCCACTTCCGGGTAACGGCTGCTATTGCAAGGATCAGCCCTTCACCATAACTACAGCTCCTTAGGCGGAGGAGCATCTGAGGCTTCTGCTAAAACCACGCGATCGCGCCCGGTCATCTTGGCGCGGTATAGGGCCATGTCGGCTGCCCAGATGAGAGCACTATCGGTCTTGGCATGGTCTGGAAAGATCGCCACTCCAGCCGATACGGTAATATTTCCTAGGGATTTGCCTTGATACTTCATGGTGAGATAGCGAGTATCGTGGCGTAGGCGCTCCGCTCGCCGGTAGGCAGTCGCTTGATTGGCATTTGATAACAACAGCAGAAATTCTTCCCCACCATAGCGACAGGCAATGTCCGTACTGCGGATAAATCCCTTAAGAAATACGCTGAAATCCCGCAGCACTTGGTCGCCTGCGAGGTGTCCATAGGTATCGTTAAAGCGTTTAAAGTAATCAATGTCCACCATAATGACGGCAACGGAGAAGTTGCCATGACCAGCCCGGTGCAGCATATTGGCCAACATCTTGGTCATATAGCGGCGGTTGTATAGCCCTGTGAGCGGATCCAGCAAGTTTTCCTGCTCTAGGGTCTCTAGTCGTTGTAGGGTCAAAAGAGACAGCGCTAGGTGGCGGGCTACCATCTCTGCCCGCTGGCGCACGTCCGGCAGCAGTGGTGGTGGGTGGGGGAAGCGCAAGGATAAAACGCCAATGGTCTGATCAGCCACTCGCAAAGGTAAACAACAATAGACGCTTCGATAGGCAGCATCACGGCACGTCGTACAGCTCTGGGTGGTTTGGGCGAGATCTTTAGGGGGAGATTGGACAGCCCAACAGTGCTTAGCCAGAAGACAATCGCTGCGGTAAGCTGTATTCCCCCAAAGAGCTAGGGACTCAAAAACTTGGCCATCACGATCACACAGCAGCACCCAACCGCTACTGTCTGGAAACAGTTGGGGCAACACTTGCACAATTACAGGGCCAGCCTTGCGGATCGATGCCCCCATTTGCAGCTCGTAGTTGAGATGCTGCAGAAGCCGCAGGTATAGGTTTTGTTGCTTTATGTCGGTTAACACCGGTGAGGGGACTAATGCCTGCATCGGTGGCGACTGTTGGGCCGCTGGGGAAATCCGCCAGGTAGGTTCTGCCGGGCGATCGCCTACCAGTCCCACAATTTCATGGCTGAGGATTCGCAAGAGTTCTAGCACCCGAGGCGAGGCGGGTTGGGGTTGGGTATCGAGAACCGATAGCACGCCCATCAGCCCTAAGCGATCGCCCACCAGCGGGATGCCGGTGTAGGCCCGGAGATGGGGGGGGCTGGCAATGTAGGGCAGCCGATAAAAGCGAGGTTCTCTTGAAGCGTCTTCAATATGCAACGGCTCAGCCGTCATTTGCACATGATCATCAAAGACCAGAGAGTGGGGCGTTTGGTTATAGGGCGTGATTGTCCAACCCTGTTGCGCAACCAAGCAAAGATGATCCCCTTGGCAAAAGGCGATCAGGGCAATGGGGCGTTGACAGAGTTCTGCTGCCAAACTCACCAGCCGATCTAACTCAGTTTGCACAATGGAACAATCGTTTAACTCTTTTGCTCGCAGACTTTTCTGTGCAACAAAGTCTGAACTTACCTTTGAGTATTGCGTCATGGTGAGGAAAAGAGCCTCGCTCAACACAGCCAAGACTGGAGTTCCTGATCGCGGCCTCTAGGGCCATGGCTCAGGGCTGTCCTCATCTTCGATATCTTCGATACAGCTTCGATATAGCTAGCACTAAAACCTACCCATCAGATCCAGCGTTGTCAGATCCAGCGCCTGCTCAAGACTGACCAGGCTACCGCTCATCTAGACCATGTCAATCATGCAGAAAACGGCTGCCCGTCCATCTGCTTCTAGGCTCTGTCTCAACGGCTTCCGTAAACGCTCGATGATAAGTGTGTAGCATCTCTGGCGCATACTGTGAGTGTGAGGAGAGAGGAGAATAGTGGTGCACATATCCCCAAAACCTGGTGCTATAGTCCTAAACGATCTGAACCCTGATTGTGACTTAGAGAGATGTACTTAGAGGCATCTGCATAGGCTACCGCGCTATCTGTATCAACTTGTATCAACTCATGTTGCTCCAGAAAGCCGGTGATCGCCGATAGGCAAAACCTGCACTCCCTTTCTAACCATAGAATCTCCCGCCCCTGGCCCGCCACAATATAGACAATTTGTGACATCATCGTGGAGATTCTCAATGTCCATTATCCTTGCGTGGCGGATTTGATCATGAAAGCGCTTCATCAACCTGGCGATGTGGTGAGCGATCGCTACCAGATCGTACAAGAGCTGGGTCATGGCAGTAGCGGCACGACCTATGAAGCGAAGGATCTGACGACCCATCAACCGGTAGCGCTGAAGGTCGTATCCCTGCTGGCAGCGAGTGACTGGAAAGTGCTGGAATTATTTGAGCGAGAAGCCCAGGTGTTGGCTAATCTCGACCATCCTCGAATTCCTAACTATATCGACTACTTTAATGTCGATTCGGTGAGCGATCGCCTGTTTTATCTCGCCCAGGAACTAGCGGTGGGGCTATCTCTACAGGCCAGGGTGGATCAGGGATGGATTGCCACGGAGGAAGAGGCCAAGCAGATCGCCGCCCAGATCCTAG
>RECH01000116.1 GCA_007694125.1 Leptolyngbya sp. DLM2.Bin15 | reverse complement strand
ATCACAACCACTCGTCAGGGTGTCGGATCTAGACGATGCAGCCGAACGGTGAGACTCGGTGGTGATAGGGCCTGTAGGTCTTGCTTTGATTCTGCCACGGATCTCCGTTGGCCGCCTCTACAAAGAGATAGATTATGCTGTTGAGCAAGCTGTGTCCTGGGAAGCGACTGGCCAACTCGATCGGAGGGCGATCGCTCTTGGGTATCCTAGCCATCGGGTTGACAGACCAAGCTTGAAGATCCTCACCCCCACCCCTTCTCCCTTGGGGCGAAAGGCTTTGAAAGCACCTGCACCTTCTTGCTCCCGTTGTTGCTATAGACCCTTGGGAATGTCTTTTTCCAGTTCTGATCACCTACAAACGGCCCTCCAACACCACCAAGCCGGTCGATGGCGCGAGGCGGCTCAGCTCTACCACCAGGTGTTAGCCCAGACTCCTAACCATACCGAAGCCCTAAAACTCCTGGGTACCTTGGCGGAGCAAACTCAAGATCTGCCGCTGGCCATCAACGCCTACCAGCGAGCGATCGCTGCCGAGCCCACCCAGATCCATCTCTATCTCTCCCTAGGCCGCCTCTATCACCAGCAGCAGCAGACCAGTGAAGCGATCGCGGTTTATCAGCAAGCCCTCAACTGCGGCGTAGCCTCCGCCACATTGCAAGCGCGACTGGCCGCCGCCCTCGATGAGCAGCAGGACTATGCCGCCGCCGCCCAGCACTACCAGAAGGCGATCGCCCTCGATCCCCAAGACGCTCTGCTGCACCACAACCTCGGCACCGTCTGCCATAAGCAGCAGAATCTGCCCCAGGCGATCCAGCACTACCAAAAGGCGATCGCCCTTGATGCTCACTACGCCAAAGCCCATCTCAACCTAGGCACCGCCCTGCAGCAGCAAGGGGATACTCAAGCCGCGATCGCCGCCTATGAGCAAGCGATCGCCCTCGATCCTAGCCTGGCCTTAGCCTACGACGCCCTAGGCTCCATCTACCTGGCCCTAGGAGATCTGCCCCGCGCTGTTGACCACTACCGACAAGCGATCGCCCTGCAGCCCAACCATGCCGACACCCACGTTAACCTGGCCATGGCCCTGTTGCGATCGGGAGACTTGGTCACCGGATTTGCAGAATATGAATGGCGGCAGCGAGACCATCCCCTCCCGGAACCAAGATGGGACGGCAGCCCTCTCCAGGGGCGCATTATTTTGCTGCACGCTGAGCAAGGCTTTGGCGATGCCATCCAGTTCATCCGCTACGTGGCGGCGGTGGTGCAGCGGGGCGGACGGGTGTGGGTGGGCTGTCCGTCGCCGTTGGTGCGCCTGTTTCAAGCTGTGCCCGGTGTGGAAACTGCGGGTAGCGCCATTGATACCAACCAGGTGCAGCAGCACGCCGCCCTCATGAGTCTGCCCCATCTGCTGGGCACCACCCTAGAGACGATTCCTGCCCCCATTCCCTACATCGATCTAGCCCCGCTCTGGGACGCCCGCGCCCAGGCGATCGCCTCCCGGATCGCGAAGTTTGCGGAGCAGGTTCCCAACCATCGCCGCATCGGGTTAGTGTGGGCGGGCAGTGCTGGCAACCCAGATGATCCATACCGCACCTGTCCTGCGGCGCTCTTGCAGCCGCTGCTGGCTCAGCCCGACTGTCTGTTTTATAGTCTGCAAGTGGGCGATCGCCGTTCGGAATTAGCCACCCTAGCGCCCCAGGGTGAAGTGCTGGACTTGAGCGATGATGTGCAGGACTTTGCCGATACAGCGATCGCCATCAGTCAGCTCGATGGGGTGATCACCGTAGACACAGCGGTGGCCCATTTGGCGGGGGCCCTAGGAAAACCGGTGTGGATTTTGCTATCGACCCAGCCGGACTGGCGCTGGTTGGATGAGCGTCAGGATAGCCCTTGGTATCCCACGGCGCGCTTGTTTCGCCAGCCCCAGCCCGGTGATTGGCCAGCGGTAATCGCTGAGGTAGAAGAGGCAATCGCCCAGGGAAACTTGCCCCGCAGCCCCACCCCGTCCGCCAGACCAGACCAGACCGTCGATCCTCACCTGTCTGTGATCCAGCAAGGCTTTTCCCATCATCAATCCGGTCGATTAGAGCAAGCCGCACCGTTCTACCAAAGCATTTTGCAGCAAGACCCCGATCACATGGAGGCGCTGCAACTGATGGGAACCTTAGTGTGCCAACAGCAGCGCTATGCCGAGGGCGTAGACTATTTGCGTCGGGCCCTAGCGATCAAGCCCACCTATGCCGAGGGCTACTATAACCTGGGCTCGGCTCTGCAAAACCTAGAGCAATCCGAGGAGGCGATCGCTGCCTTTCAACAAGCGATCGCCCTGCGACCGAACTATCCCGAAGCCTGTTTGAACCTGGGCAATATCTACAAACGCCGTCAGCAGTATGCCGAAGCGGCAGAGCAGTTCCAGCAAGCGATCGCCCTGCGGCCAGACTATGCGAAAGCCTGGCGCAGCCTTGGCTCCGTGCTCCGTGCCCAGAACCGCTACGAAGACGCCATTCCCTGCTACGAGCGGGCGCTGGCCATCGATCCCACCTATGCCCATGCCTACAGCAGTTGGGGCTATTTGCTCACCGAAATGGGGCAATTGCCCGCCGCGATGGAGAAATATGACCAGGCGATCGCCCTCGATCCTGACCATGTAGATGCCCAGTTTGGTCGCGCCGCCCTGCACCTGCGCATGGGCAATTTTCTAGAAGGCTTTGCGGGCTATGAATGGCGCTGGAAGTATGACTATTGCCCACCTCGGGACTTTTCCCAACCCCTATGGACAGGCGATCGCTTTGCGGGAAAAACCCTCTTGCTCCACGATGAACAGGGCTTGGGGGATGCCATCCAGGCGATGCGCTTTGTGCCCTTGGTGATCGCCCTAGGGGGACGGGTAGTGCTGGAATGCCGAGACGTGTTGATGCGCCTCTTTCAAACCGTGCCGGGGATCGACCAGTGGGTGATCCGAGGGGAGCCCCTGCCCGAGTTTGACTGCCATGCACCCTTGATGAGTCTGCCCTGGTTACTGCAGATCACCCTCGACACCCTGCCCAACCAGGTTCCCTACCTAGCGGTACCCCCCACGACCCAGCTCCGCCTGCCCGTCGCGCCCCCCGGCATCCGCAAGCTGGGCATCGTCTGGGCCGCTAATCCGGTGAACAAAACCGGCAGTAAGCGTTCCTGCCCCCTCGACCATTGGCAGGCGATCGCCCAGCAGCCCGGCCTGCAGCTCTACAGCTTGCAAAAAGATCCCAATCCCGAGGATCAAGCCTGGCTGCAAGCCCATGGCGTGATTGATCTGAGTGAAGCGCTCAGCGACTTGGCAGAAACGGCCGCCGCGATCGCCCAGTTGGATCTGGTGATCACCGTCGATACCGCCGTGGCCCACCTGAGCGGGGCCCTAGGGCAACCCACCTGGGTTCTATTGCCCGTCATGGCCGACTGGCGCTGGATGGTCGATCGCTCCGATAGCCCCTGGTATCCCACCGCTCGCCTGTTCCGCCAAACCACCTCGGGAGATTGGTCGCCGGTCATGGCAGCGATCGCCGCCGCCCTAACCGACCCATCCTCCCTGGCTCCAATGTCCAAACCCGCTGTGGAGCCAGCCCAGCGTCGGTCAACCGCTGCAACCTCGCCCCAGCGATCCCCAGCTAGCGATCGCCCCTCCCGATCAGCCCTGCTCAAGGCCGCCGTGGCCCAGCACCAAGCCGGTCAGCTAGAAGCCGCCAAGGCCCTGTATGAACAACTACGCGATCGCTATCCCCAAGACGGCAACGCCATACATCTCCTGGGAGTGATTGCCTACCAATCCGGTGATCTAGACGAGGCGATCGCCCTCTATCAGCAAGCCCTCAGCCGCCTGCCCCACTATGCCGAACTGCACAATAACCTAGCCGTCGCCCTCGACAAAGTTGGACAGACAGAGCAAGCCCAAGCGCACTATCAACAAGCGATCGCCCTCAAGCCCGACTACGCCGAAGCCTGGCACAACCTCGGCACCCTCTACCAAGGACAAGACCGCATCGACGATGCCATTCAGCAGTATCAACAAGCGATCGCCCTTAAGGCCAACTATGCCGACGGCTACAACAGTTGGGGCAGCGCCCTCAAACGGGGCAATCGCCTAGAAGCAGCCCTCGACGCCTACAACCAGGCCCTGGCCTTGGAGCCCGATCACCTGGAAGCGCGCTGTGGCCGGGCCGCCGTCCTGCTCAAACTGGGCCAGTTCGCCCAAGGCTGGGACGACTACGAATGGCGCTGGCAGCATCCCGACTGTCCGCCCCGGCAGTTCCAGCAACCCATGTGGACGGGAGAAGCGGTGCGCGGAACCCTCTTGCTCTATACCGAACAGGGGCTAGGGGACGCCATCCAAATGGTGCGCTATCTACCCCAAGTGCAGGCCAGGTGCGATCGCCTGTGGATTGAATGCCACCAGCCAGGGCTAGGGCGTCTATTTCGCACCATGGCCACTAGCCTCGGGGGAGATATCCAGGTGTTTGAACTCGGTCAGGTGCCGGACGGCGCAGCCTACCAAGCGCCTTTCATGAGCCTACCGCACATCTTCGGCACCACCCTGAAGACCATCCCCGCCGCCTGCCCCTATCTGACGGCACCCCCAGAAACCCTGCGTCCCCTGCCCCATCACGATCCCCACCGTACCAACATTGGGATCGTGTGGACGGCTAACCGCCTGAGCAAAACCGGAGAGCAGCGCTCCTGTTCCCTAGATGACCTGAAACCCCTGCTCTCCCTGGCATCTGCGAAGTTCTACAGCCTGCAAAAAGACGTCTCACCCGAGGAACAGACTGTCCTCGACCGGGCAGGGGTGATCAGCCTGGGCTCCCAGTTCACCGACCTAGCCGACACCGCCGGAGCGATCGCCCAGCTCGATCTGGTGATCACCGTTGATACCGTGATTGCCCATCTAGCCGGTGCCCTAGGCAAACCCACCTGGGTACTCCTCCACCTCTCCTGTGACTGGCGCTGGTTGAGCGATCGCCCCGATAGCCCCTGGTATCCCACCCTGCGCCTCTTCCGCCAGACCCAGGCCAAGCATTGGCAACCCGTGATCGCCCAAGTCCTCGCCAGCCTTCAGGAGCAGTACCCCATGCCCAGCCCAGCAGCCCCCGCGCCCACCAGACACATCCTGGGCGTGGGCTGGCCCATGAGCCTGATGACCGGCTGGGGGAATTTCGGCATCAACCTCGTCCTCCAGCTCCAGCAGATGCCCGACGCCGCACCGGTGCTGCTGGCCAAATCCGAGGCCATCGATCAGCTCAACCCCCTACACCGATCGCTCCTAGCGCCGATCGTCGCGGAATATCAACGCCTGCAGGCGCTCCTAGACGCCAACCCCGGCAAGCAGCTCCAGCTCAATGTGCCGGTGCTCCATGCCCTGGGCAATGGCCTCCAAGGCGGACTCATGCCCAAGCTCAGGGGCGATCGCAATCTGGGGGTGATTTTCCTCGAAGATACCCATCTGCCACCAGAAGCGATCGCTCGGGGTCGTCAGTACCAGTTAATGATCGCCGGCTCCCAATGGAACGAAACGGTCTTGCGGGCAGCGGGTCTTGATCACGCCTATGCCTCTCCCCAGGGCATTGACCCCACCCGTTTCCATCCGGGGCCCAAATCAGGACTCCTGGGCGATCGCTTCGTGATTTTCTCCGGCGGCAAGCTGGAATATCGCAAAGGGCAGGATATTGTGGTGGCGGCCGTGCGCCGCTTCGTGGAACGACATCCCGATACCCTCCTGCTCACCGCCTGGCACAACTTCTGGCCCCAGTTCATGCAGGGCATAGACCGCAGTCATGTGCAGGGTCTACCGACCATCGATGCCCAGCGCCGCCTGCAGATCAAACCGTGGTTGGCTGCCAACGGCATTCCACCCCAACAGGTCATGGATATTGGCCCCATCCCCAACTACCTGATGGGGGAAGTGATCCGAGAAGCCGATGTCGCCATTTTTCCCAATCGGGGGGAAGGCGGCACCAACCTAGCAGCCATGGAGTGCCTGGCCTGTGGCATTCCCACGATTCTTTCCGCCAACACCGGTCATCTAGACCTGGTGGGCGATCGCCATTGTTATCCCCTCCGCCACCAAGCCCCCGTCCAGCCCATCGCGCCATTTGTAGGGGTTGAGGGCTGGGGTGAATCTGATGTGGATGAGATCGTGGACGCGTTGGAACAGGTCTACAGCGATCGCGCCACGGCCCGCCAAAAGGGGCAAGCCGCCGCCGAGTTTATGCAGGACTGGACATGGGCCAAGCAAGTGCGTCGCATGGTTGATCGTCTACACCAAGCAGGACTGCTCTGAGCCTGCCTAGTTTGTAGGCAATGCCTGCCTAAGCGTGAGAAGACATAGAGTCAGGGCAACCTGTAACAGGTCATCCGAGACTGACTCTTACGCCGCCGACGGCAGGGAGCCGTAGTTGTCCACCACCTCTTGATAAAAGCCTTGAAGCTGCCGTGTAGCCGCCGACCAGCCCCACTTCTCTGCCTCTAAACGGGCATTGTGACGGAGGGCATCCCGCTCAGACTGTTGCGAAAGCAGGCGTTGCGTGGCAGCGATCGCCCCATACTCATCCGTTGGATCAAACAGATAGCCATTCACCCCATCGGTGACAATATCGGGAATGCCGCCGGAGTTGGCCGCCACCACCGGGCAGCCGGCCGCCATCGCTTCTAGCAGCACTAGACCCAGGGTTTCTGTCCGAGAGGGGAAGATAAACGCATCCGCCGAGGCAAAGGCCGTGGCTAGGTCTAGCCCTTCTAAGTACCCCACAAAATGGGTCGGTGTTCCAGCAAAATGTTTCTCTAGATCGGCTCGGTAGGGGCCATCACCCACCAACGCCAAACGAGCATTGGGAATCGCCTCTAGCACCGGACGAATCCGATCAATTTCTTTCTCCGCCGACAGCCGTCCCACGTAGAGCAAGAGAGGGCTTTCGGGATGCCCTTGGCTGAGGCGCGATCGCATTTCTGCGCAGGTGAGATGGGGCTGGAATAGCTCCGTATCCACACCCCGCTGCCACACCGCCACCCGTTCAATGCCGTGGGTGGTGAGCTGCTCCTGCATGGCCGTGGATGTACAGAGATTAATCTCTGCCTGGTTGTGAGCCACCTTCAGCAGTTCCCACATCACCCCTTCCAGCATTCCTAGCCCATAATGCTCCAAATACTTGGGCAAGTGGGTATGGTAGGACGCCACCAGGGGCACCTTGAGGTTTTTGGCATGGAACAGCCCCGCCAGCCCCAACACCGCCGGATTGACCACATGCACTAAGTCTGGCCGAAATTCTTCAATCGTTTGACCAATGGACGGCCGCGGCAGGGCCAGCTTGAGTTCTGGGTAGAGCGGCAGGGGAAACCCCGGCACCCCATAAATTCTTGCCCCTTTATATTCCGTTAAGCCACCATCCGGCGACACCACCAACACCTGATCACCCAAGCGCTGGAGGTGTTCCACCGTATGCTTGAGACGGGTAACGATGCCATCAACTTTGGGTAAAAAGGTTTCAGTGAATAGGGCAATGCGCATAGCTTAGAACGGGATGAGGGGGGATAGAACAAGACGAGAGAACAAGCATCACAGCATCAAAACGCACGACAGGTGCAGCACTTTCAAGACTAAACCGACCAACGTGACTCGTCTAAACTACGGTGTCCAACACCCACATCAGTCAGGTCAGGCAATCAGGTCAGGCGATCGCTCCCTTCATAGAACAAAGCGATCGCCCCGGAGCAAGGTTACCGCCAGGTGACCTTCGGGAGAATTTGCGACTCATCCACCCGATCTTTGTACTTGATGCTGAAGTTGAGGAGAGAATCCAGCAAGGAATCAGACAGGAGATGGGGCTGCAACCCTAGATCCAGCAGGTTGGTGTTTTTGGCGTTGAAGTAGTGCTCTTCTGCCTCCACCCGAGGATTTTCGATGCTCTTGATTTCCACGCTCAAACCCAGAGAATTGCCCGCACCCTTGATCATCATAGCGATGTCTTGAATGCTGAACATTTCTGTGAATTGGTTGAAAACGCGGAATTCTCCAGGGTTAGCCGGCGTGGCGATCGCCAGTTCCACACAGCGCACCGTATCGCGAATATCCAGCATGGCGCGGGTTTGCGACCCCGATCCATAGACCGTCAGCGGATGCCCCACCGCCGCTTGGATACAGAAGCGGTTCAGCGCCGTCCCAAACACACCGTCATAGTCCAACCGGTTCACCAGCAGTTCATCCATGCCGGTTTCATCGGTCAACACCCCGTAGACAATGCCTTGGTTGAGGTCGGTGGCGCGCAGCCCCCAAATTTTGCAGGCAAAGTGGATGTTGTGGGAATCGTGTACCTTGCTGAGGTGGTAGAACGATCCGGGCTGTTTTGGATAAGGTAGGGTATCTTTGCGACCATTGTGTTCAATGGTGATGTAGCCCTCTTCAATGTCGATATTGGGGGTACCGTATTCACCCATGGTGCCCAATTTCACCAAGTGGCAGTCGGGGAAGCTCTCCCGCATCACGTAGAGCAGGTTAAGGGTGCCGACCACGTTATTCACCTGGGTGAGCACCGCATGTTCGCGGTCAATCATGGAAAAGGGAGCCGATCGCTGTTCCCCGAAGTGAACCACGGCTTCCGGCTCGAAGCTATGCATGGCTCCGCTGAGGAACGTGTAATCCGTCAAGTCTCCAACGAAGAGATCAATGGACTTGCCGGTCAAGTCTTTCCAGCGCTGAATACGTTGCTGAATGGGAGCGATGGGCGTGAGGGTTTCCACGCAGAGTTGCGCGTCCCAGTGTCGGCGCACCAGGCTGTCTAAAATCCCAACTTCGTAGCCTCGGTTTGAGAGATACAGTGCTGTTGCCCAACCGCAATAGCCGTCGCCACCAATAACTAGGACTTTCATCGTGCTAAATCTTGCTAATGTGTTGCTTGCTCTCGCTCAAATCTACCAGGTTTGGGGACCGCATAGCGCACTGACCTCAAACCCGATGGAAATTCACAGGTGGTGCTAGTAGGACAATCTACGTCAAAACTGACACCGGGATCAAACTGGGCGATCGCTCCCTTTAGGGTCAAAATCAAGCCGAATTCATGCCCCATCTAGACCCACCTCTCATTGAGTAGAAATATTAAGAAAAACAAAAAATCCCTAGCCCCTCCTAGGACTAGGGATCGACAACCGTAGACTGTATGCACAGGTTCGCCATACAGCCTAGACGCTACCTAAGCTGACGGTGGCTGCTCATCGGAGCGGGTGAGATTACGCACGGTTTGAGCCAGGTCAATGCCGGTGGAAGCACGCAGTTGTTCATTCAAGGATGCCAACTGCGGCACGGTTCCCCCTTGGGAAGCATCAATCACCGTGACATTGTGCACCGACAGCGACGGCACCGTATCGCTCATGGTTTTCAGCAAGATTTCTAGCTTTTGCAGCAGGAAAATTTCCCGCGCATTGGGGCCAGCCATGTTCCACGATTCTGCCAGTTGGCGCGTCCCTTCGGCCTGGGCCTTGCCATCTTCAATGATGCTGGCGGCATCCCCCTGGGCACGGGCGATCGCTCGTTTGCATTCCGCCTCCGCTGGCGCTACCACATCCGCCTGCAGTTGCTGAATCACCTGCTTGATGCGCTCTTGCTGCACCGGCAGTTCTGCCTGGGTGCGGGCCACCTCAGAAGCGATCGCTGCTTCGGCTTCCGCAATCAACGCTTGACGGCGAGTTTTGGCATCTTCCATGCGGCGCTCGGCATCGGCCTGGGAAATAGCAATGTCGCGATCCAACCGCTTCAGGGCCGTGCGCTTCGCATTATTGACCGAGGTGATCGCCGATTCGGCCCGAGCTTGGGCTTCCGCGATCCGGGCATCGCGCAGCAAATCTGCACTTTGCTTACGGCCAATGGAGTCTAGATAGCGCACCTCATCAGAAATATTCTGAATTTGCAGCGTATCCAGCACCAGCCCCATTTGCTCCAAGTCATCCTCCGCTTCATCAAGCAGACTCTTGGCAAACGCCATCTTATCTTCATTCACCTGCTCAGGGGTGAGACTAGCTAAAACACCGCGCAGGTTGCCTTCTAGGGTTTCCTTAGCAATGGATTCAATTTCCTTACGGCTCTTGCCCAGCAAACGCTCGATGGCATTGTGGATGGTGGGTTCTTCCCCCGCCACCTTAATGTTGGCCACCCCTTCCACCGTTAGGGGAATGCCGCCCTTGGAATAGGCATTGGAGACCCGCAGCTCGATGATCATGTTGCTGAGATCCATGCGCAGAGCCCGTTCTACCAAGGGCGTTCGCAGACTGCTGCCCCCTTTCACCAAGCGATAGCCAATGCGGCGACCATCGCTCACCGTACGCGAACTGCCCGCAAAAATCAGCACTTCACTGGGCTGGCACACATAGTAGAGATTGCGAATGATAAAGACCGTGGCTCCGGTACCTAAGCCCAACAGTCCTAAGATGGTGACAATAATGGCGGTCATGAGGAGGACTCCTGTGTCGAGGGGGTCGAGGGGTTAGTAAGCTGAGCTTGGGGACGCTGGCGGTTGAGGGTACTGGTGACATTTAAACCTAGGGTTTGATCCACCCGTTCTAGGAACTGACGCACCATTTCTGGGTAGGCATTCACCAAACTAGCGATCGCTTTCCCGTCGCCATTGTCAATCACATTGATGTTGTGCAGTTCCACCCGCTGGGGAATTTGGGCCGCTTCCTTCAGCACCATCTCAATTTGCTGAATCAAGAACACCTCGGAAGCATTGGCTCCCGTATCCATCCACACCTGATTGAGCAGATTGTTCACCTGGGCAGAGGCTTTTGCATTTTCTGCCAAGGGAGCTGCATGACCTCGGGCCATGAGTTCCTTGGCCTGGCGATCGGCCTCAGCGGGCAGCACTTCATCGGCTTCTAGGCGCAGACGTTCCAACTCCGCCCGCACGGTTTGCAACAGTTGCTCAGCTCGGGCCCGAGCTTCCCGTCCGGCCGCGTCCGTCCGTTCTTCCTCCGACTTCGCCTGTTGCTCCAGCTCTGCCTTGATGGTGCGCAGTTCATTTTGCTTCGATTGAATGATCGCCATGGCCTGCCGTTCTGCCACCTCGGCCTGTTGTTCACAGCCAGCTTCAATGCTCTCTGCTTCGGCCACAGCATCCGACTCCGCCATCTCCGCATCCCGCACAATCTGAGCAATGCGCCGCCGCCCGATGGAACTGAGGTAGTCCACATCATCCGCCACGCTTTGGATTTTCAGGGTGTCAATATGCAAGCCCAGCTTAGAGAGGTCTTTTGCCACGTCACTGGTCATCCGTTCGGCAAATTGCAACCGGTCTTCGTTAATTTGCTCCGGCGTGAGCAGCGCCACCACCCCCCGCAGATTTCCTTCTAGGGTTTCGCGAGCCACGCGGGTGATCTCGGAGCGATCGCGATCGAGGAATCGTTCGATCGCATTGCCCACAAGCTGACGGTTGCTGGAGATTTTCACATTGGCGATCGCTTGAATATGCAGCGGCGTTCCCCCTTTGGAATAGGCATTGCGCACTTCCACCACCACCGGAATGGTGGTCATATCCATCCGCTTCACCGTTTCCAGGATGGGAATGGCAATCACCCGGCCACCAAAAATCACCCGGTAGCCCTGCTCCTGCCCTTCGTCTGTGCGATGTTTGCGCCCAGACAGGATGAGGATTTCATTGGGATTGCAAATTTTTAAAAAGCTGTTGAGAAACCAAATCACCAACACCACAAAAAACAGGGAGAAGGCGATGGGCAACGCGGTACTCAGTTGATCATCATTGCGACGCACAGGGGCCGGAGCGCTGCCCGGAACCTGGACAACATAGTTAGCGTGGACTGGCGGGAAACCTGTCATGGAATAAAGCTGAAAATTAGTCATAACAACCATTGAGGATGAAGGGACTTGAAAAACCGCTACAGATTCCGGAGGTTGCCAGAGTAGACCCTACATCTAGCTTGCACCTCACACCTAGAGGCAATCGGGCGGGGCAGCATCTGGCAGTTGTCCGATCGCATCCTGTTGAGAGACCACCCAAACGCGATTCTTGCTCATACTGACAATGAACACCGTATCGCCCACCTGAAATCCGTTGGGATCGTCCGTCAGCGCCATAACACCTAACGTTGTTCCACGAATCTGAAGCTGAATTTTTCCTCGACTATTAGCATCAAAGGGAATTTCCACCGTTCCTGAAAGCCCGACATAGTCGGTGGAACGCACTAAACTATCGATGCGGCGGCGACCCAGTTGTCGCAGGGCGATCGCCACTATACTGCCACAGATCACTCCCATCGCAACAGAGGTGAGCAGCACCGTCGCCGCAGTCATCTCCGTTGCAGAAAGCAGAATCCCCGACAGCCCAAAGAAACAGACGCCAAAGGTCCAAAAGCGCAGACTAAAAATCGGCAGCCACAGGCCACGACGCCGATGCAGGGGCGATCGCTCCTCTTCATCTCGGCGATCGACCCCGACATCAATCTCAAATTCCGAGTCAAAATCTGCGCCATCTAGACCGCCCACGGCGGCCAAAACCACAAACAGACTGCCCACAAGGCAGCATATCCAATAGACAAGCAGCATGGTCATTCAGCCCGCTGAAACAACTCTCCCCCATCGTTCCTCACTATAGTAAGCCGGGGCTAGAGACCAGACGACTTAGGGACGGAGAGTCGTAATTGGTTGTAATGGAACCTGGGGGGCGATCGCTCCTCAAACCATGTCCAACAACAATGTCCAAGGTCTTGAAAGGCTGGATCGGTTAGGGATTGCCCCAGCCTGCGGCTCCTAGACGGCCAGTTCCTGCTCAATGGCTCGCACCAATTGCGGGTTGTCGGGGGTGACGCTGCTGCGGTAGCGACCGACCACGTCGCCCTGCTTGTTCACCAAAAATTTCTCAAAATTCCAGCCCACCTCGCCCACCGGCTCCACCTGCGTCAGCCGAGCATAGAGAGGATGCTGCTGCGGGCCCTTGGCATGAACCTTATCAAAGAGTTCAAAGCTGACGCCGTAGCTGGTGCTGCAAAAGGTTTTAATTTGTTCATTGCTGCCCGGCTCCTGAGCGCCATAGTCATTACAGGGAAAACCCAACACCCGTAGACCTTGCGGGCCATAGGTTTGATGGAGTTTTTCCAAGCCACCATACTGGGATGTGTAGCCACAATAGGACGCCACATTGACAATCAACAGCACCTGCCCCTGATACTCACCCAGGGATTTGTCTTGCCCGTCCATCGTTTTGACTGTGATATCGCTGATTGTCTGAGCCATGGCGATCGCCTCGTTTTCTCTAACATTGACTAACACTTCAAGGGAACCACCTCGATCGCCATCACCCTGATCACCCCTGAACCATCAAGGGAGCGATCGACCATCGAGACATCCCATGCAAATTTTCCCATTTTCCGAGTCAGTTGGATGGGTCAAGCGTCTGGTACAGCGAGGGATCTATCGCTAGAATATCTACTCATCCCTTAACACTCTGAAACAAACATGAACCAAATGTCCTGTCTTTGGCGCATATTGGCGGCTAATTGACCCCAAAATGGCAAAAAAACCCCCTGATCTACATAAATTAAAGGTTTTGCCATTCCATAACTTTGAACTAACCCTTAGAATAGGGCAGTAAAATTTCGAGTCTGTGGGAGTTTCAGCCGTTTTTACCAGCGAGACTGAAACTTCATGGTCAGACGACGGTCATACAACGACTCGAAATACCCAATCACGGCATTGAACACGTGTTGAGATAGATCTAAGGAGATTTCATATGAACAAAGGTGAACTAGTGGATGCAGTCGCTGAAAAGGCGAATGTAACCAAGAAACAAGCTGATGCAGTGCTAACCGCAGCCATCGAATCGATCATGGATGCCGTCTCTGCTGGACAAAAAGTGACCCTCGTGGGCTTTGGCTCATTTGAACCGCGCGAACGCAAAGCTCGGGAAGGTCGGAATCCCAAAACGGGTGAAGCTATGGAGATTCCGGCAACCACCGTTCCGGCTTTCTCTGCAGGCAAGCTGTTCAAGGAAAAAGTAGCGCCCAAGTAAGACCGCGATCGCTACGGTCTACATCCCAGTTGGGGAGAAGCGATCGCCTGCTTGACGTCTTCTCCCTGGCTGCTAGCTTGGCTCTAGTTAGACGAACCACGTCAGACTCTGCAATGTCAACGATCCAGGTTACCTGTAGGCAGCAGATCAGACCCAGGTAGGCGATCGCCGCCCAACTGGCCAGACGATCTGTAGCGCCAAGATCGACCAAGAAGGGGTAGATTGAGCTACCCCTAACTTTATTGAGGGACAACGTTGTGCCCCAGGGTTTGCAGCAAATTTATCAATTTCTAGCGATTTCAGAGGCGATCGCCACGGCTGGCCAGCCCACGGCTGAGCAGTTGACGGCTATTCAACAAGCCGGCTATCAGGTGGTGATCAACCTAGCGCTGCCCACCTCGGATGGGGCCTTGCCCGATGAGGCGGGCCTGGTGCGTCAGTTGGGCATGGAGTATATCGCCATCCCCGTGGCATGGGAGCAGCCGACCCCGGAAGACTGCGATCGCTTTTTTGCCGCCCTCGACCAGCACCAGGGCCAGCGCATCTTCGTCCACTGCGCTGCCAATATGCGCGTGTCAGCGTTCATGTACCTCTACCGTCGGCTCCGCCAAGCCACCGATGAAGCGATCGCCCAGGCCGATTTGCAGCGCATCTGGCAACCCAATGCCACCTGGCAGGCCTTGATTGATGGCTATCTCCAGAAAGCTGAGCCTAGCTGATGGGGCATCCCGCACCATCCTGACAGGTGCGCCATCTCTTGAAGCAGGAGATTTGGGCAATCTGGTTGATGAAGACGGGCAGCGATCGCCCTCCCCACTCACCCCACTCATCCTGCCCAGCGATCTGTTACTAAGTTTTGCGTCATCCAACGATACATTACTAATCTGACACCTATCTCAGATCTCTCTGAGACAATCTAGAACAGGATTCAACGCATCAGCCTCGTTAGCCTCGATGGTTGCGTTGACGACCCCATAGGAGATCTCGCGATATGAAATTGGCTTACTGGATGTATGCTGGGCCCGCCCACATTGGCACCCTGCGGGTTGCGACGTCCTTCAAAAACGTCCATGCCATCATGCACGCACCCATCGGCGATGACTATTTCAACGTTATGCGATCCATGCTGGAACGGGAGCGCAACTTCACCCCCGTGACCACCAGCGTGGTCGATCGCCATGTGTTGGCCCGAGGGTCTCAGGAAAAAGTAGTCGACAATATCACCCGCAAAGATCAGGAAGAACATCCTGACCTGATCGTGCTGACCCCCACCTGCACCTCCAGCATCCTGCAAGAAGATCTGCAAAACTTTGTAGATCGGGCCCAGATGGAGTCCAAAGGTGATGTCATGCTGGCGGATGTCAACCACTATCGCGTCAACGAACTGCAGGCAGGCGATCGCACCCTGCAGCAAATCGTGCAGTTTTACACCGAAAAGGCCCGCAAGCGCAACGAACTGCCCACGGATAAAACCGCCCATCCCTCCGTCAATATCATTGGCACCTCCACCCTCGGCTTCCATAATCAGCACGACTGCACCGAACTAAAACGGCTGATGGCCGATCTGGGCATTGAAGTCAACTCAGTGATTCCCGATGGTGCATCGGTGCATCAGCTCAAAAATCTGTCCCGCGCTTGGTTTAACCTCGTGCCCTATCGCGAACTTGGCACCATGACGGCCGACTACCTCAAGCAGGAGTTTGACATGCCGGTGGTCGATATTGTGCCCATGGGCGTGGTGGAAACAGCCCGCTGCATTCGCACCATTCAAAAAGTGCTCAATGCCCAAGGGGCAACGGTAGACTATGAAGCATTTATCGAACACCAAACCCTGAATGTTTCCCAGGCGGCTTGGTTCTCCCGCTCCATCGATTGCCAAAACCTCACCGGCAAGAAGGCGGTGGTGTTTGGCGATAATACCCACGCGGCAGCGATGACCAAGATCTTGGCGCGGGAAATGGGCATCCATGTGGTGATGGCAGGAACCTACTGTAAATATGATGAAGACTGGTTCCGGGAGCAGGTGAGCGGCTACTGCGATGAGGTCTTGGTGAGCGATGACCATGCCGCCATTGGGGATGCGATCGCCCGCATTGAACCCTCCGCCATCTTCGGCACCCAGATGGAACGGCACGTGGGCAAGCGCTTGAATATTCCCTGCGGTGTGATTGCCGCACCCATCCACATCCAAAACTTCCCCATTGGCTACAAGCCATTTGTGGGCTATGAAGGCACCAACCAAATCGCCGACTTGGTCTACAATTCCTTCACCCTAGGTATGGAAGATCACCTGCTGGAAATCTTCGGCGGTCACGATACCAAGGACGTGATCACCAAGGGTATGACCGCAGATACTGATCTGGGCTGGAGTAAGGATGGCTTGGCAGAACTGAACCGCATTCCAGGTTTTGTGCGCGGTAAGGTGAAGCGCAATACGGAAAAATTTGCCCGCGATCGCCATATCTCAGAAATTACCGCCGAAGTGCTTTATGCAGCTAAGGAAGCGATCGGTGCGTAGGGGTTAACGGCCCCAGATCCCCGACTTCTTCCAGATCTCCGACGTCTTAAGACGTCGGAGATCTATAGTGCCTACCCTTTTAGTTTGGGTCTGGCTAAGATTGAGGACAAGATCCCTAACCTGCTTCCATGACTCAATCGCCGCAACCTCCACCAGAGCACCGACGACATCACAACATCATCAATATCTTCGTTCGCTTGGTGCCGTTAGGGGCAAGCGGATGGATTTTAGCCTCATCGTTTTTTCGGCAAGATTGGGTGATGACCATCTTGAGCGTTCCCACCACCGGATTGGCAACACTCTGGGCGGTCTACAGCCAGAATTTCATCGAGCAACTCCAAACTGTCTTGGCAGAGCGGGGCAAAAACCATGCCAACCAACTAGTGAGCTGGGTCGATAGTGCGGTTGAAACAGCCAAATGGCAGTTATCCGGCTTTGAAATGCAGTATCTCGATTGCCAACGAGGAGCTTGCCAAGACGATGAGCCGATCGGAGTTCGATATAGCGATCGCATCTTCACGCCCCTACTGCAAGAGGTGTATGTGCCATTGCGCCTTAGTACCGACTCCATTACCCCAGGGTTGTCCCAATCTCTAGGCATCCAAAACGGCGATCCAGATTCCTCAATAGATGGGCAGGTCTTGTTAATTTGGGATTTGTTGCAGCGAACACAACACGAACCTACCCTACGACAAATTGCCATTCGTGCTTGGGGTGGCTACGGCAAAACCACCCTCCTGAAGCACATCACCTACAGCTACAGCACTCGCCCCTACCGCAAACGCGCCCCCCGCCGAGTTCCATTTTTGCTCTACCTGGCCCGCTGTCGGGCAAACCTGCGCCAGTTGCCTGCCGATGATCCACTCAGTTTGCCAACACTGCTGACCGACTACCATCTGGCAGCCTTGCCCCAGGGAACAGACTTAACGCCACCTCCCAACTGGGCC
>RECH01000140.1 GCA_007694125.1 Leptolyngbya sp. DLM2.Bin15 | reverse complement strand
CCCAAAGTCTCCCTAGATCCTAATTCCTTGATCAGCCACAAAGGTTCAGGATCATTTTTGCTGACCACTGACGGGTTAGCTATGTTATTATGTTGACCGCTAGTCAATTCTAACTGGTTGAGAGTAGGCTAGAAACATAGGCGGATGTGGTGGAATTGGTAGACACGCACGCTTGAGGGGCGTGTGGCGAATGCCTTGCGAGTTCGATTCTCGCCATCCGCATTAATTGAAACAAGAGTTATGACCCTGGGGATGGCCCACACCTTTGGGGTGAGGGTCTGCTATGTCTAAGCGTTAATGTTTCCTAAGCTAGTGTTCCTTGGACTAGTGTTCCCTGAGCGAAGCCGAAGGGAACGGTGGGGTTGTGGCTTCGGCTTCGCTCAGCCAGCGGAGACCTTGAAGGGAACGGTGGGGTTGTGGCTTCGGCTTCGCTCAGCCAGCGGAGACCTTTTCGCTCAGCCAGCGGAGACCTTGCAAGTGAAGTCCCTGAAAGCGTAGTGTCTGAAGGGAACAGGGGCTGGATTCTGGCGAGCGTTTTGCCTCAGAATCATGGTGTGCCATCATCTCAAGCCTCGCATACACTAGGGATGTCCTAGGCTGGGACAGCGTTGTCTGCCCTGGGGGGCAACCCTGCAGAGGAAACATGTCTAGAAATGTGCCGCACTAGGCTAAGCTTTTTAAGCGAGTAGCGATCGCCTGTTCCTAGGCATCACAGGTGTTTTACTGGGGATGCAAGAATAGGCACAAGGGTTTTAGAGAGGTTACTGCTGCGATCGCGGCCGTCTCCTGTCAGACTATGGAGGGTTTGCACCCAAACCTGAATTCAGGGCTCATCTCCCCATTGAATGTAGGGCGAACGATGGTAGATCCAATAGACAACATCGCCTACCAAGCTCGACAGGGCAGCGTAGCCGCGATTATCCAAATTTTGAATGAGAAATTGGCGAACTCTGGCGTCAGAGTTCGAGCTGTGTTTGAAGATAATAAGCTACAGCTTTTGTGTGAAGCTGCCACGGTGGGCCAGCTTGACCAGACAGTGCTGGTGGAACGGGTGAAGGGTATGTTGGAGGCGATGTCTCCTCGCAATATTCGCCGAGTGAGTATGCACAGCCGGTTGGTGCAAGAGCAGCAGTTGCTGTGGCTCGATGAAATTCGCCGGGAGCCGGATAATTTGCTGTGGTCTCAGGAGATTCGGCTGCGATCGCCCAATCCTATTCAGCGATGGGTGCAGGATATGAAGCACAATCGCTCTTCGACGCGGTCAACCTTGCCCAAGGCAGCCAAGAAATCCGATCAAGGATTTTGGCGAGGCATCGTTGGGGGCGTTAGTCTCAGCTTGCTGGTGGTGGTGGTGGGTTGGGCGGTGTCTAAGTGGTTGGGGCTGGGCTGGGCCGATCAGGTGCAGACGGTTTTGACGGGTGAGTCGGAGCTGCCCGAGGAGGTTGAGCCGGAAGTTGAGCCGGAGGTTGAGCCGGTTGACGTTTTGCCGAGTGAGCCTGAAGTACCCCAGCCTCCTGACCCCCCAGCCTTTGATCCCTTTGCCCAGGCGGTTGTTTTGGCCCAGCAGGCGGCCGATGCTGGTGGCGAGGCTCAGTCTGCGGCTGAATGGCTAGAGCTAGCGGCCCGCTGGCAGCGTGCGGCTGATTTGATGAACCAAGTGGATGTGGATGATCCACGCTATGAGACGGCCCAAAATCGGGTGCTGCTCTATCAAGAAAATCGTCAAACGGCGTTGGCTGAAGCTGGTAACCGCTAGGCGATCGCTCCCTTGGGTCTACACCGGCTAGAGCATAGAGGCCCTGTAGGGATAACTCGGTGAAGCCTGCTAGAGTGAGGGATAAATCCCACGCGCTAGGTTTTACGATGAATGCTTTAAAAAATGGCTTGAATATTGCTCTGAGTGTGGTTTTGCTGTCCTTTATTGCCCTCAGTCTTTTTCGCATGGTGGCATTTTTGCTGCAAAACCAACAACTGGTCTAGAGTTGAACTGGTTGATGGACAACCCTCGAAGACCCTCACCCCAAACCCTTCTCCCAGGACGGTAGCGGGGCTTTGAAAACACATCAACGTTCTTGATTCACCCTTGTGAGAAAAGAGGCGGGGGATGAGAGGAAAAGATCAATCAGTGAATCCGAGAGTTGGCTTCAGGGCAACGTGGGGCGATCGCTCCATGGTTCGGGCTAGAATGCTGACGCCTGGATGAATCGTTGATGCCTGAATGAATCGTTGATAATAGATGATCACGGGTAAAGGAGACTAACTATCATGGCAGATGTATTGACGACAGAGGTGAGCGATCGCATCTGTAAACACATGAACGAAGACCATAGCGAGGCCGTGAAACTCTACGCCCAGGTCTTTGGCGGCGTGACCGATGCGACGGCGGCAGAACTCCTGCGCATTGACCCCACGGGGATGGATCTAACGGCTCAGGTGGCAGAGGAGACGGTGCCAGTGCGGGTCACGTTTGACCACACGCTGCAAGACTCAGAAGATGCCCACCAAACGTTGATCGCCATGGTGAAACAGGCGCGATCGCCGCGTCAGGGCGTATAGATTATGGTGCAGCATCCCAGTCCACCTCTAGCCGATCGCTTGCCCTTTCGCACCAAGCTGGCCTACGGTGCCGGTGATTTGGGAACCGCGATCACGGCTAATGTTCTCATCTTCTATCTGCTGTTTTTCTTTACCGAGGCGGCGGGGTTGCCGCCGGGGCTGGCGGCCTGGGTGTTGACCATTGGCAAAATCTCAGATGCCATCAATGATCCGATTATCGGTGTGATGAGCGATCGCACCCAATCGCGCTTGGGGCGGCGCTATCCTTGGATGCTGGCGGGGGCCATTCCCTTTGGGGTGTTCTTTTTTCTGCTGTGGATTGTGCCCCAGTTCAGTGCCGATCCGTCCATCAATCAATGGCTACTGTTTGCCTACTATGTGACCATCGGCATCTTGTTTCACCTGGCCTACACCACCGTGAACCTGCCCTACACGGCCCTCACGCCTGAACTCACCCAGGACTATAACGAACGGACGAATCTCAATAGCTTTCGCTTTGCCTTTTCCATTGGCGGGAGCATCCTGTCTGTTCTGTTGGTGATTGCCATCAGTGCGGTCACGCCCGATGACCTGCAATATCGCTATCAAGTCATCGGCGGCGTCTGTGCGGTGATTGCGGTGCTGCCCATCTTCTGGTGCTTTTTTGGCACCAAGGAGCGGGGGTTGCGATCGCTCAACAATCCCACCACCGCCATGCCCACCACGCCATTTTTGGATCAGGTCAAAATTGCCTTCAGCAATCGCCCCTTTCTGTTTGTCATTGGCATCTACCTCTGTTCTTGGCTAGCGGTGCAGGTGACGGCATCGATCCTCAAGTTTTTTGTGGTGAGCTGTCTATACATGTCGGATCAGGTGTCCAATGTGGTGATCCTGGCGGTGCAGGGGACGGCGCTGATCATGCTCTTTGTCTGGAGCGCCGTCAGTGAACGGATTGGCAAACAGGCGGTCTATTTCATCGGCATGAGTCTTTGGTTGATGGCGCAGGTGGGCCTCTTTTTCCTACAGCCAGGGCAGATGGGCTTGATGTATGGACTGGCGATTATGGCAGGTTTTGGGGTGTCCACGGCTTATCTGATTCCCTGGTCGCTGCTGCCGGATGTGATTGAGCTGGATGAACTGAATACCGGACAGCGGCGGGAGGGCATTTTCTATGCCTTTATGGTGCTGCTGCAAAAGATTGGCCTGGCGGCTGGGCTCTGGGTCGTGGGGCAGGCGTTGGAGTGGTCGGGCTATATCGGCGGTGCGGCAGAACAATCGGAGACGGCCCGGTGGGCCATCCGCATGGCGATCGCTCCCCTGCCAGCTCTTTGCCTGCTGGGTGGTATTGTATTGACCTACTTTTATCCCATCACCCGCGAGGTGCATGCCGCTCTGCTGCTACAGCTTGCAGAACGCCGCAAAACCAAGGAGGAGTAGCGGTTGCGATCGTAGGAGTCGCTCCCCAGACTCTCCTGGGGGGCGATCGCTGGATCCCACTCCCATGCTATATTAGGCGTAGTCGTTACGAGTTCACCTAGATATGGCCAACCCAGCAGTTGAAAACTTAGTGATTATCGGTTCTGGGCCCGCAGGCTACACCGCCGCGATTTATGCTGCAAGGGCCAATCTTAAACCGTTGATGTTTGAGGGATATCAGGTGGGCGGCGTGCCGGGCGGACAGTTGATGACCACCACCGAAGTGGAAAATTTTCCGGGCTTCCCGGATGGCATCACGGGGCCGCAACTGATGGAGAACATGAAAGCTCAGGCGGTGCGCTGGGGCACAGAGCTGGTTACAGAAGATGTCACCGCCGTAGACTTCAGCCAACGTCCCTTTGTGATTCGTTCTGATGAGCGAGAGGTCTTAGCCCACAGCGTGGTGATCGCCACGGGAGCCACGGCTAAGCGCTTGGGGCTGCCCAGTGAGCATGACTTTTGGAGTCGCGGCATTTCGGCCTGTGCCATTTGCGATGGAGCCACGCCGATTTTTAAGGGGGTAGACCTAGCGGTGATTGGCGGCGGCGACTCGGCGGCAGAGGAAGCGGTCTATCTCACCAAATACGGCTCCCATGTTCATTTACTGGTGCGGCGCGATCACATGCGGGCTAGCAAAGCCATGCAGGATCGGGTGCTGCAAAACCCTAAAATCACTGTCCATTGGAACACCGAGGTCATCGATGTCTATGGGGAAGCCGGGGGAATGCAGGGGGTACGCCTCCGCGATCGCCTCTCGGGAACAGAGCGCAACCTAGAGGTACGCGGTCTCTTTTATGCCATTGGTCACACTCCCAATACCCAGCTTTTCCAGGGGCAGTTGCAGCTCGATGAGGTGGGCTATATCGTCACGCAGCCTGGCTCGGTGGAAACCAGCGTTGAGGGTGTCTATGCCGCTGGTGATGTGCAAGATCACGAGTATCGCCAGGCCATTACTGCCGCTGGCACCGGCTGTATGGCGGCGATGCTAGCCGAACGCTGGTTGTCTAGCCAGGGGTTGGTCACCGAGTTTCACCAGGTTGTTGAATCTACCCAAACCTCGTCTGATGCACCCTCGGATGCGTCATCGGATGCCCCAGAGACTGCGGAGAAAACCTCAGGGCCGGTCGAAGCGGAGTTTGATCTCGCCTCGGTACATCACCAGGGAGGCTATGCTCTCCGTAAGCTCTATCACGAGAGCGATCGCTTGATTGTGGTCAAATACGCCTCGCCCACCTGTGGCCCTTGCCATACCCTCAAGCCCATTCTCGGCAAGGTGATTGATGAATTTGGCGATCGCGTCCACTATGTGGAAATTGACATCACCGAAGACCCAGAGATTGCTGAATCTGCCGGCGTCATGGGTACGCCCACGGTTCAGTTTTTTAAAGATAAAGCCATGGTTGGGCAGTTGAAGGGCATGAAGCAGAAGAGTCAGTACCGAGAAGAGATTCAGAAGGCTCTACCGGTTGTCTCCATCTAGAGTAGTACGGCGTTAGATGGACTGATGATGAATGCAGGGATGAGCGATCGCTCATCCCTGTTTGCGGTTTTACGGCTTGTGGATTCCTGGCGGAGGGTGATAGAGATCCCCGGGGGAGGGTGATCGCCCATCTCTCTGCTTTTCAGAGCATCGCCTACACTAGTAGCGAACATCTCTCTCTCAGCATGATTAACCATGATTTCTTCTCTGACACTCTATGATTTAGCCCTGAACCATGAAGTGTTAGATAGTCTAAACAAAGTTTTGTTACGCCCCCATGTCTTTGAACGCCCTCTAGTCCTCCCTAGGACGTTGAGTAGGACGGCTGTCCGAGTAGATCTCTCCTGTGCTTCATATAGACGCCAATCAAACCACAGCAATGGGCACTTACCCCCCCGGCTATCCGTTCCTGGATAGCGTAGGGGGTAGATGCGGTGGTTTGTTGGGCGGCAAGGATGATATCCGTGCAGCCAACTTAATAATGAGGGTTTTGAGATGTCTGGTCGGCGCTTAGCACTGTTAGTTGGGGTGAGTGATTATGGAGCGGGATACGAGCCGTTGCCAGGCACTCTAGCAGATCTGGCGCAAATGCAAGCCGTGTTGCAGGATCCCCATCGAGGCGGCTTTGAGGTTGAGCTGTTGGAAAATCCAGCTCCGCAACAGCTACGGGAAGCCATTGAACATTTTTTTGGCGGTCGTCGTCGAGATGATGTGCTGTTATTTTACTTTTCTGGGCATGGGGCGCTCGACAATTCTACTGCGAGCCAACTTTATTTGTCTACCTGCCAAACCCGTAAGGATGGGCAACGGCTAGT
Source organism: Leptolyngbya sp. DLM2.Bin15 (assembly GCA_007694125.1). GTDB lineage: Bacteria > Cyanobacteriota > Cyanobacteriia > RECH01 > RECH01 > RECH01. The sequence continues at coordinate 11,331 of RECH01000140.1, read as the reverse complement.
AGAATCTAGCGCTGTGGAGGCGGCTTGGCTACATCGTCATTTGATGAGCAGTCGCTCGGATCAAAAAGTTGTGGTTCTAGACTGCTGCTTTAGCGGTGCCGTGGCTAATTTGCTGCAAAAGGGGGATGACTCCATTAACCTTCAGCAGCTTAAAAGTAAGGGAACGGTGTTGCTAGCCTCGTGTAATGCCTATGAGGTGTCCTATCAAGATAAGGAAAAATCCAATGTTAAACAGGCACAATCGCTCTATACTCGATACTTAATTGAAGGCATGCAAACGGGGGCAGCTCGGTTGGGTAAAACAGAATGGATTTATGCCCAAGATCTTCATGACTACGCTAAGCAACGCTTTCAAACGGAACTGGCAGCGGCACCTGAACCTCAGATTATTGTGGTAGAAAAAGAGGGCTATCGTATCCCCATTGCTCGGGCAGAGCTGAAGGATGTAGCTGGGGACTATCGCCAACTGGTGGCCCAGGTGCTCAAGGAAAATGACGGTGAGATTGATGATCTCGACCGCCACTATCTAGAAGTAGAGCGCGCCAACTTAAATGTTCCTAGCGAGCTAGCGGCGCGCATTCTTAAAGAGCAGCAAGAGCCCTACCGCCTGCGGAAGCGGGAACGGGCTCGCTATTATGCAACCGCCTTGAAAATTGCCCTCAAGCAAGGCTATTTGCTCACCGATCGCGCCCGGACGAAACTCAAGCGAATTCAGGCGGCGCTGAGTTTACGGGATGACGAGGTGACGATCATTGAACAGCAGGTGATGACGGAGCTTTCTCTGCAAGTGCTGAAACCTGCGCGCAAAGCGGTGGCTCACACCACCAGTCCTGCCGAGCGGCTTGATGTGACCGTGGGTGCTCCCACGGATTTGATGGATCTCAAGGATCTCCATCCCGGAGATTATGTGGTGCACCAAGGCCATGGCATTGGTCGTTTTTTGCGATCGGAATATTTGACGGAGCAAGGGCGACGCCAGGAATGTGCGGTGTTGGAATTTGCGGATGGGCTGCTGCGGGTGACGATCGCTGATCTGCATGCCCTGCAGCGGCTGACCTTGGATGCTCAACAAAACCTCCCCCTCAGCCAAATGCAAGTGTCTGCGCCGCAAAGCAGCCATCTCATCCTGGATCCTCTTCAGTCTAAAAAGGGGGTGGACTATCGAACCCTCCGCGATCTGCTCCAGGCGGGTAACTGGCAGGCGGCGGATGATGAAACCTACCGGGTCATGCTCAAATGCGTGGGCCGGAAAGAGGGGGACTGGATGCGGGTGGAGCAGTTGCGAGGGTTTCCCTGCACCGATTTGCGCACGATTGATCAACTCTGGACCACCTACAGCCAGGGGCATTTTGGCTTTAGCGTGCAGCAGTCGCTGTACCTAGACTGCGGTGCGAAGCTGGATGGCGACTATCCCGGTGACCAAATCTGGGAGCAGTTTGGCGATCGCGTCGGTTGGCGGGTGAAAAATCGCTGGATCTACTACCAAGATGTGGTGTTTGATCTGGCGGCCGTGCGCGGTCATTTGCCGGCCAAGGCCTGTGTCTTGGTCGGGGTGGTGGATTGGTGGTGCTGGGTGCTGTTTTCCCGCATGGATGCCTGCCACATCTCTGCGAATAGCTCAGGGAAGAACTAGGCGGGATAGATGCGCAGGCGGCGGTTGGGCTCGTCGCCAAAGCTAGAGGATTTAAGGCGATAGTGTTCCACTAGCTCATGCTGCATTTTGCGTACCTTGGCCGATCGCGGCAGCAGTTCCACCGGCTGCCCCTTGGGAATGACAATTTGCTCAACGGCTAGGCGGGCTTCTTCCAAGGCCTCGATCTCGTCACCATCGCCGCTGCGGGAAAAGAGATTCAGGTTAATGGGTTCATTAATACCTTGGTCATCAAGTTTGAGCATGCGTTTGAGGGCGCGAATGATCTGCGGCATGGTGTTGGACTTCACCGCATAGACGGCCAGTTGCCGCACTTGGGCCATGTGCTTGAGTTTGGAATGGTTCTTTAGGTGCGATCGCAACGCCAGCACGGCATCGGCATGGTCGAGGTCTTTGGTGATGACGATGGGCAGGTTGAGGGTATGGATAATCTGATCCAAATGTTGGCGGCTGACCGCGTAGGGGTAGACATGCAGGGGCAGATCTTCTCCGTTGGGGCCGGTGGGCATGCCCACAAGGGCCTCGTCCTCATCGTCTAGGGTGCGATCGCTGAGGGATTCTTGCAGCAATTGATCAAACTGCTGATGCTCGGGGGAGCGCATGGAGGGTAGGGCGGCGGCGGGCACCGAACGCACCGTCCGCGATCGCCCTTGGGTTTGCAAGGGCAACATTTGACCCGAGGCACGCCAGCCGCGTACTTGAGGAACCTCACTGCCCAGGCTGGAAGAGGAAGAGCGCGATCGCCGATAGGTGGAGAGTTCAGGATTACTCGGGCTTTGCACCTCTTCGGTGATCTCCACCTTGCCCTGGTCATCCACTGCCCGCACCTGCATCACCGGCAAACGACCGCGCAGCAGATTATCCACCGTATCAGAGACCTGCTCATGCACCACCCAACGCTGGCGCTCCAGCATTTCCACTGCAATATCAAAGGTCGGCGGTGCTTTGCGTTCCAGGACACTCTTTTGGCTACCGCGCCGTCGGGCTTCATCATCCCCCAGGGTCACCGACTGGATGCCGCCCACCAGGTCAGAAAGGGTAGGATTTTTAATCAGGTTTTCAATGCGGTTGCCGTGGGCCGTGCCCACTAACTGCACCCCGCGTTCGGCAATGGTGCGGGCGGCCAAGGCTTCTAGCTCGGTGCCAATTTCGTCGATCACAATCACCTCAGGCATGTGGTTTTCCACCGCCTCAATCATCACCTGGTGCTGCAACTCCGGCTTGGCCACCTGCATCCGCCGGGCGCGACCTAGGGCCGGGTGGGGAATATCGCCGTCGCCAGCAATTTCATTGGACGTATCGATGATCACCACGCGCTTGTTGAGATCATCGGCTAAAACCCGCGCAATTTCCCGCAGTGCTGTGGTTTTGCCCACCCCCGGTCGCCCTAGCATGAGAATCGATTTCCCCGTTTCCACCAGATCGCGAATCATGCCAATGGTGCCAAACACCGCCCGCCCGACCCGGCAGGTGAGCCCAATAATGGTGCCTTGGCGATTGCGGATGGCGCTGATCCGATGCAGGGTGCGTTCGATGCCAGCTCGGTTATCGCCGCTGAAGCTGCCGACCCGCTCGATGCAATAGTCCAAATCGGCTTGGGAGACGACATCCTCGGAGAGGTATTCGGTTTGCTGGGGAAAGCGGGCCTCGGGCTGCCGCCCCAGATCCATCACCACTTCCACTAGGTAATTGCGTTGGGGATGGTGGCTGAGGGTTTGCCGGATGCTGGGGGGAAGAACGGCCAGCAGTTGTTCGAGGTCATCGGTGATGCCAGAGGGCTGGGTTGGGTTTTCGGGGGTGGCGGGATGCGGATCAGATGCGCCGGGAGCGGGACGACCGTGGGATGTCATAGGTGGCTAATAGGTTGAGGTTGAGAGAATCGGCAATGCGGACGATCTCAAGGCTGAGACCTTAGATGGGTGATAAAGGGTGCATCAGGGTCTGAGAGAAACATGGACAAAACCTAGGGATAACTGGGGGACTAGCTGGGCAACCAACGGGGTTGATATCTTACCTGGCTTACAGCTTGGCGGCAGAGGGCGATCGCTTGCCTAGCTGCATCTGGGCGGGGCTGCCAGGCCCTTTTAGGGGAGACATGAGGGTGTCAATTAGGGTCATGGCTTGGTTCAGCAAGGCAGGATACTGTTCCAGATAGGCTGGTGTAGATGCTGGCTGGGCGATCGCTCCCCCGTTCCCAGACTCTGGGATGACGGAAGGACTAGCCCGTTCCTGCACGATCGCGTCGAGGGTGTCCAACACGGGGGATAGGAGGGTGCGGGCATAGCTGCCGTAGGCAACGCCAGCGATCGCCTTGGAGGTGGAGCGATCGCTAGGTGTGGGGGATAAGAGCGGCGGTAAGAGGTGGAGCGATCGCAGTTTTTCCACGGTGTAGCCATTGGTGCCGCCGGCAAGCTGCACATAGCCCGGCAGCTCGGCGGCCAGCAGTTTTTGGCCTAGACGTAGGGTGGCATGGGTGGTGCCATCGCCAATGTCGCCGCTCATGGCCCGACCATCGGCCTGCCAGATCACCACCGGTGGCTGGGGTTGCATCACCGCATAGAGCGATCGCAAATAGCTCTCAATGCCGTCGCCCGCAGGACAGCTCACGGCCACCAGAGAGAGATGGGGAATCACCGGAGCGATCGCCTGCCATAGATGTTCAAAGGCATCCCGTCGCCCCACCTGGGTATGGATTTCAATGGCATCAACGCCACTGAGAACGAGGGGGAGGAGATCGGCGGGGGAGAAGCGATAGAACTGGGTGGAGATGGTATCAAAGGGACAAATGGGGACACAGCGCCCACAGCCATAGCAACGCTCGGCAATCACCCCCGATTGGGCTGGGGTGAAGGCGATCGCTTGGGCAGGACAAATGGATTCGCAGGGGCGAGGACAATCGGATGGGCAGGTGTTGGGGTCAAAGACTGCCTTGCGAAAATGAGGATCATCGCCATCGTTGAGGCTGACCATGAGCAGGGGCCGTACCCAGGGGCGATCGCCGCGTTGCCACTGGGCGTCTACGAGATTGCCAGCTCGGTCGAGCGCCTCGCGGGCCGCCGCCACCACTGCCGCATCCGCCGCGACATCAATACAGTCGGCTCCGGCCAGCGCATAGGCCAGGACTAAATTTTGGATGGCAGGAAGGTGTTGGAAGCTTGCACCACAAATGAGCTTAAACCAGTGTCCTTCCTTCAGTGACCGTAAGGGATAGTACAAGTTAATCACCCTTACATGCTAGCGAATAGAGACAGGATGAGCCACGAAATTGGGAGTTGAGTTTCAGTGTACTACACCCGTTCTGATTGCGCATTGGCCATGGGTTAAGCCTGGATTAATGGAGAGAATGACTGCCTGCTGCCCCCAGCCTGGGCACAAGAACCCTTGAGGGAGCGTCCTGATGGAAAACTCTATAGGGTGTATCAAGACATAGCCCATACTCCTTCGGTCAGGGAATGGCCTGGTTCAAACGTCAGGCTGAGATGAGAGATATAGATTGGTCTCTCCCATCACTACTGTGCTCTACCCCAATCATCTGCAACTGGATTTAGAGAGCGAGCGGATCCATCCGTTTTCGTGATGAACGTGGTGTCAATGATGACACCTGTCCCTTCAACCGATCTTGTTTCTATGCGTATCTCAACCGCTGTTCTTTATACGATCGCGGCATTAGCAGCCAAGGAAGCCCTCCAGCCCGCGATCGCTGCTGCTGATCCGGTGCAACTGAAGGATGATCCTGATCTGAATAGGGCTGATGATCACCACCAGCTTGCGTCGGAGGGCAAGGTGCAGGCTGTGCCGCCGCAAATGATCGCTAGTCAGCCGCTGTCGCTGTCGGCGCAACCCGATGGGACGATGAAAGCTTCGGTGGCGATCGCTCATCCAGATAGCCAAGCGATGATCATGGATCGGCCGATGGAGGAGGAGGATCGGAGAGACGGATCCATGGTCATGGATAACCGCACCATTCTGGATCTAGCAAGCAGCGATCGCCCTGACCTAATCACCTATGCCCTGTCCCCAGAACCAGCGATCAGTGGTGACCTTGACCTGATCACCTATGTGGCGGCGGAACCCGTGATCGAGGAAGCAGCGATCGCCGTTGACGTTGTGAATCCTGGGACAGATGAGTTAGCAATTGCAGAGCAAGCGATCGCCCCTAGCTCAGCCATCACAGAGGTTAACCTGGATACAGCCTTGGTGCTGGAGTCGGCTCAGAATCTACGATCGCCCTCGCCCACAGACCGTCTAGAGTTTTGGCAAGGTATCCCTGAAGCGGCTGCAATGCCTGCTTGGGCCGATGAAGGGCTCGATGGGGGTGGGGTTGAGCTGTCGTCGGAATACCTTGGGGAGGTGTCTACGGCGATCGCTCCCCCTGAGGTGGAATCAGGATTAACCTGGGCGATCGCGCCCCAGATCCATGTTCCAGCCCCCACGGCTCAGCCTGAAGAGGCGATCGTCCCGCCGATGACCGCCCAAGTCTTGGCCCAAGCGACCCCATCGTCGTCAACGCTCTATGTTCCCGACTTGATGGAGGTGCAGCAGGAGCTCCAGCGCCTAGAGGAGTTAGGGGAACGTCGAGGGGGCGATCGCTGGACACCGGGTCTGACGATTGTCAATCCTACGGGCTATGGGTTAGACAACTGGACGCCCTTCGTGGGAGCCACCTTCCAGTCTCGTACCCGTTACAGCAACGTCAGCGATGGCGCGATGGTCTTTGGCATTGGGGCTGGCGATGCCCGCGAAGCCGTGGGGGTGGAGTTGTCCTACACCTTAGCGAGTTTTGGGCGTAACCGAGATTTTGGGACAGGTGGCTTCAATCTCCGGGTTCACCGTCGTTTCTCAGAAGACTTTGCCGGGGCGATCGGCTGGAATGGCTTTTTGACCGTGGGGGATGCGGATGACTTCGAATCCTCGGTCTACGGGGTGCTCACCAAGATTGTCACCCTCAGCGATCGCATTGAGGATCCCTTTAGCCGCATTGCCTTTACCGCCGGCATCGGTAGTGGCATGTTCCGCTCGGAAACCGATGTGGATGAAGGCAACGACACCATTGGGGCCTTTGGCAGCATGGCGGTACGGCTGGCTGAACCTGTCAGTTTAGTGACGGAATGGACGGGGCAAGACCTGGCCATTGGTCTATCCGTGGCTCCCTTTGCCAACCGCAGCATTGTCATTACCCCTGCCCTGCGGGACATCACCGGAGCCGGAGATGGAGCCCGCTTTGTATTGGGAATTGGTGCATCGTTTTAACGCTCGTCTATAGAACTCGATGCAGACTCTAGGCAAAACGGAGACTATGCCTTATGAAACAACGTCCCTTGACCATGATTGGGATAACGATTGGGGTGCTGGTTAGTCTGGCGGGTGCCGGTCAGGCCAATCCCCCCAACCAGTCTGATATTACCGGCACCAACGTGTTTAACAGCATTGCCCCTGGCTTTGAAGACTATGGGTTTGACGCGGCCACGCTAGAACGAGCCCGCAGTTTATCCAGCGCCCTGAATGATGCCTATGCAGCCTGCTTAGCATCGGTGGAGGAAGCCCAGGGTTTGCCGCGTCGCTTTGCCCTCGGGCCGCCCAGCAATGCGCCCTGTATCACCGCTGCCTGCGTGGACTATGAACAGCGGCTATCGGAGACCCGCGCCTTTCTATCCCAGCTTGGGGTGGAGCCTGAGACCTTGCCAGCTCGGGTGTGGTAGAGCGTGCTTGTAGTTTTGTGGATGATAAACGATGAATTTGAATCATATCTGGCTTAGCACAACGGCGATCGCTACCTTATCTGTGGGGGCGATCGCTCTCCCTGCCTATGGGGATGTTTTTGATAATACGGGCATTCAGTTTGATGTCGATACGATTGTTGAATTTCGTTTTGAAGGATCGGATGCGGCCTATCGCTCCACCTTTGGCATCTTGAATCTGGAGACTGGGGTAAAAACACCGCTTTTTTACGAAGTGGATGCTCCTGGATCCTCATCTCGGGCCGTTCCTGTGGAAGACGGTCGCCAACTACCGCCACCGGTGAATGAATTTAGCTTCCAGGCGAATGTACCCTATATCTTTTACCTGGAATCCACCTACAATGGTCAGCCCGCGGGCACAGTCTATTCCCTCGACGAGCGCAATCCCAATGGCGAACGGCTGGTGCGCTTCACCGGCGGCTTGGCGGGGCTAGCTGGGGGCGGCACGCTGATGGAATGGGAGGATACGGGGGCGCTACTGGTGCCGCCGTCGCAACAGGATCGGGATTTCAATGATTTCATTGTCCGCGCCGGTGGACATCTGGGTTGCCCCCTGTCGGATCAAGCGGCGACTTCTGAGGGGCAAACCTCCATGGCGATCGCCTGTGCCCATGATGCGGTTCCGGAGTAGTTCAGGGATGTATTGCGTCGATATCTATTTTATTTAAGCCACAATGTCAAATCGTACCGTTCATGCCTGGATTGGAACCTTTGCAGCTAGTAGCTTTATGCTGTCCTGCAATGTTGCAACGGGTATTCTAGCGGCTCGGCTGCTGTTGCCAGAAGGGCGGGGCACGTTAGTCGCAATTTTGTTCTGGCCTCAAATTGCGGCTGATTTGGGGCTAATGAATTTGAATACGGCTGTAGCACAGCAGGCTAGTCGTAATCCAGAGAAGTCTAGCATAATCGCAACAACAGCAGCCTATCTAGCCGTTATTCTGTCTATAATCACAGTTGTCATTGTATATTTTGCTCTCCCGTATCTGATCGGCCCAGAACGAGCGCAATGGACAGCTATTGCACAGATCTATCTGATTGCCTTCCTCCCACTGAATTTTATCGGAGCAATTTTTATTGCTGCTCGCCATGCCGAACAAAAGTTTTTACAATTTAATAGCTTACGTTTGATTCCAGCGCTGGTTTATTTGGTTGGGATGGTTGTTTTATGGCTCACCGATCATATTGCCATTGAGTTTATCTTGATCTGCAACTGGCTTGGCACAGTATTAGTGACTCTGATTTTAATCATTCAAGTGCGATCGCTATTTTTGCAGTCTCCCCACTGGGCAGAAGCACGATTGCTCCTGAAGATGGCTTTTCGCTTCAAACTATCGAGCATAATTGTCATGTTGGCGAGAGAAGGCGATCGAATCGTTATTATTTCATTGTTGAGTAGCACCAGTATTGGACTCTATGCCGTTGCATTTACAGTTGCAACTTCTGGACTAAAAATTCTGACCGCAAGTTTTCAAGGAATATTATTTCCAAAAATTGCTCGACAGTCTGACATCGAACATCAGCGCCATCTATTGGGCCGAGCATTGCGATATAGCATGGTTCTGAGCATTGCCGCTAGCTTGTGCCTGATTGCCATTACACCGGTTTGTATTCCCCTACTGTTTGGGCAAGAATTTTCAAGCGCTATCGTGCCAGCTATTTTGCTATTAGTTGTTTATAATCCAAAGGTATTATCTGATATCATTATTTTTGGTCTGTATGGATTGGATCATCCTCGCCCGATTACGATCAGTTCAGCAATGGCATCGGCCGCATTTTTAGGAATAGTTCTCATTGTTTTAGTTTTACCCTATACCTCAATTAATCTCATCACTGTCATTATTGCCCTAGGTATTGCTAATATTGTGCAACTGAGCTATTTATTGCACCATCTCAACCAAAGTATTCAGTTAACGTTCTCTGACTGGTGGGGATTAAACCTTAATACTATTTGCCAGGTATCAGAAATTCTAAACAAGATGCTTAGTCACCAAAAGAAATGATTTCACCCTGCTGAGTACGGAACTGCTGAAGAACGACGCATGATCATGTCGTGCTTTTTGAGCCTTCAATACATTGCGTAAACGGATGATGTGTTTGGGGACTCCAATCTTTTTCAAGAATAGGGCGTTGCTGAATTAGAGTATGAACTTCTAGCTAGAAGCCCTGAGACTTTATTCAACATGGTGCAGAATCATACTGCTATTCAGCAACACCAAGAATAGAGACAGACACTGCCCTAAATTACGCTAGTTGCTTTCAGTGTCCAATAAAAAGGTCGAGAATCATCCTGACGCATCCATCATTTTTCTGAAGACTAAAGCATTGGTTAGATGCATCTCCTCGTCGTTGCTGAAACAAGTATGAATTGCTCAATCCGCCCTCACCCTAGGGAAAGGGCTAGGGCGAGGGGACAGGAGTTCTAGCTCCCTTCTCCCTGGGGAGAAGGGTTGGGTATGAGGGCAAATCATCTATCGATTCAGCAATGCCGCATCTCCTCATTCTTGAGGGTCTGCTTGCGCTAGAGAGAGTTGTCCACTTCGTTGTTATTAGGACAAAATAGTGACTTTACGTGAAAGTTGGGCTGTTTTTCAGAGAATAGCTAGGCGTGACCAAATCTTTACTCAGCTAGGATTACCCCGTGGCTGGTATTTACGGTTTCATTATTGGGGACGACTGTGCGACCGCCTCCATCTTGATTTTCCGATTGAAACCGTCACTGCCAAGATTTTTGAGAAGTCTATAAAGTTTCCTTTGTCAGCACCGTATGGCTGTATTGCAGAGGGTGTATTCGTAGATCGACAATACCAAGTTGTAGAACAACTCAATCATACACCAGGCACGATTCTTGATTTAGGAGCTAATATTGGGCTGGGTGCACTATATCTGCACTGCCAATTTCCAGGTGCTGCGATCGCCTGTGTTGAACCCGATCCGCGCAATTTACCATTGCTGCGTGAAACTTTGGATCTGAATCAAATCCCAGCAACAGTGATTGACGCAGCAGTTGGTGGAACTCCTGGTCAGTTCAATTTTGTTTGCTATCATCAACCTGGTTACTCAAGGCTTGAGCATTTGCTGACGCATCTGCCGGCAAATAACATTAGCGTTACTGTGTATACAATTCCTGATATCCTATCTAGGCTAGGCTGGACTCAAATTGACTTGCTCAAGATTGATATCGAGGGTGCGGAAGAAGAACTGCTATCTCAGAATAATGATTGGCTGACTCGGGTTGGTGCCATTATCCTGGAAATTCACAATAATACGACTCCCGAAGCGATCGCTTCTTACCTAGAGCCCTATGGATTCCAGTTAATGAAGCAACCCATCGATAGTGAGCCAATTTATCTGGCTCAGCGTATCAAATCAACTATCCGCCAACCAATATCTTGATTTCTATTGTTGTTTAATTGCCTTCGCCTCATGCATCCTATATCATTTATCCCTTGGTCACCTCAGTGTTCTTGTCGCCGGTTAAATCCCCAAGTCTGGTCGCTGCGCGTTCAAGAATATAAGGCTTGACTCAAAACCAGCTATCGCTACTTACCAGTGCAGGCAATGAATCGTGACCTGCGGTTGCCTAGCGTTGCTCATCGACATTTCTGGTATGGTGAATATGCAGATGAGTCTTCACTATCTTTCCTGCCCGACGCATTACCAGAGAGTCATGTCTTTTTTGATATTGGCGTGCATGGCACAGTGCTGTGGCTGGCTAAAAATGAAAAACTTACTATTCAAACTTTTGAACTGATTTCGTTAATGGTAACAGTACTAACCGAAATGTTTGAGTTGAGCTAGGTAAAAACAGAAGATGTGAATGCGATCGCCCCTCGATTTGGCCATGAAAATCAAGCTGCAAAGCTTATTTTACTCGGATGTGGAGCAGTTAAGTCAGTTGCTCGATCGTTCGCTGCTCCATTGGCTGGAGGACTAGAATCCTAT
>RECH01000223.1 GCA_007694125.1 Leptolyngbya sp. DLM2.Bin15 | reverse complement strand
GGAAAGGCACGGTCAGTGTCCCCATGATAATCAAACCTTCCTATTATCCTGCATTTTGACTACTCCCCGCGCTAAAGAGACGGGGATTCCCCGGAGGGATTACAGCACTTCTGAGTTAGGATCAACGCACCAGGTAGACCCCAAATTCTCAGACGCCTAGGCGAAGTCAAAACGCCTCTTGCGGGGGTGCCTTGCATCCCCGTTACTTTTGCCTTCCGACCAATATTCCATGCTCCGTTAGCGTCGGCATTGACCTCAACACCAGCAGCAGAGCGATAGGTTCCGCGTCGAATACGCTTACCTGAAGCCTTCCAACCCTCGGGTTTTTCACCGTAGACGGGGATGACATCAAGATCTAGCGCCGACGCTTGGGACGTATAACTTTCCTCCTGCTCAACGAAGATAATCCCGTGGGCATCGCAAAGCTGAGCGATTCTGTTTTTTAGCTTTGCTGTGGGGATCTGAACAAATGTTTGGTTGGTCTTGCGGCCCATATTGACCCCATCTTTTTGCCCCTGATTCCAACCGAAGACCACGGTGCCAATACCGTGCTTCAGGCAGTGATTGACCACCAGCCTAGCGGCTTTGTTGACGGCATCGCGCATCTGGCGGTTACGCTTGCCCGTGAGGCGGTCTAGCAGCTTGCACCAGAAGGCTTGCTCTTTATCCTCCTTGATGGCGGCAACCCGCTTGTTATAGCCCTGATTGAGAGCTTTCAGGTGCTTGCCGTCCACGATAAAGCTATGTCCATCGCTATCTACACAGGTCAGCCAGTTGTCAATGCCGTGATCAATAGCCAACGACTTCTCAGGGGCTAGGACGACAGGCTCAACGGTTTTACAAGCGCACACCCAGACGGCATCAAAATAGCCAGCCCTGGGTACAATCTGAAGTTCTCTAACATCCGCCCAGTTAAGGTTGCTGGGAAAGGGCAAAAAGATTTCGGGCAGGTCAAACCAAAGTTTGCAAGCAGTTCCCATCGGCACTCTGACCTGGCTGTCTACCAGTTTAAGCCACCGCTTAGGGTAGCTGATCTGGAACATACCCCCAGAGCGGCGGTAGTTAGGCGGCTTGGGTTTCTTAGTCAGTCCGCCACTACGCCAGAGTTTCAGCAGTTCTCGGTAGCCCTTAAATGCCTCCCCTACGCTGATACAGGTCTGTTGTGCAGCGCTGGTATAGAGCGCTTTCATGTGGGCGTTGTGCTTCATCTGACTGGACAGCCAGCGCCCATTAGAGAATTTGCCCGCCTTAAAATACAACTGCCTAGCCAAGTAAACGGTGCAGTTATAGAGGTTGTTTGAAGCTGTGCATAGATACTCCAACGCAGCCTTCAAGGAAGGGTCATTAGGGAGTTGATTGACTTGTGCTGCAAAGGTTTTAGGCATGAAACAAGTATACTAGGATTTGTAGATAAATGGGTAGCCTTCAACAGTGCGAGATGAGTCTATCAGCTATCGCCACGGCAACCACTCATTAGGGTTGGCACACGTCCACCTGGTTTGGCTTCCGAAGCGGCGGAAAAAGGTTTTGGTTGGCAATGTCAAATTGAGGCTTGCTGCGATACTCAACGAAGTAGCCCTAGAAAATCAGTGGTTGGTCAAGGCTCTGGAGATAGCCCCTGACCACGTTCACATCCTGGTAGAGCATGGGTCGCAGGTTGCCATTCACCAGGTAGTCCGGGCACTGAAAGGGCGTTCTTCCAGCTTGCTTAGACAGGAGTTTCCGCACCTCCTCAAGTTGCCTAGCCTGTGGACAAAAAGCTACTTCTATGACACGACCGGAAAAGTGAGCACGACCAAGATCATGGCCTATATCAACGACCCTCATCATTCCTGACGGCGGCTTTAGCCGCCGAGTCACTTTTCTGCCCCGTCTCTTTAGAGCAGGGCGGAAAAGCTCCCGAGTTCTTATCGTGTCCGACTCAGATCGGTGAGCGATCGCAACTCATAAAAAATGGGGCACAGCTTAGCCATGCCCCAGGTTGCTTTATGGCCAATGCGCGCCCTAGTCTAGTTTTTGGGCGTTGAATCTTTGTCATGGCCCATGAGAATATCCCAGGCAGTTTTGGCAGCTTCGGTTAAGCGATCGCCAAAGTCTTGCACCTCTTGGGCAATAGTCTGCCAGTTTTTCTCAGCTTCTTTGTGAATGGTGCTGATGGACTCTTCAATTTTGTCGGGATCAAACAACTTGGTTTGTTCCACGGTTTCGCGAGTGCGGCGCACGGCACTCAAATAGGCTTCCCGCGTGAACTCACCGGCCTGCTGTGCTTCCACCTGAGCCTTGGCGCGAATGGCTTCAATCAACGCCTGGGTTTCATTTTTCACCTCTGCTAGCTCAGCCGGAGTCGCTGACGAATCGTCATCTAGCACCACAGGGGTTTGGGGAGTGTTGAAATCAGAGGTCATAGAATTGCTCCTTGGTAATGCTATCGTGCGTTTTCCATACTAGGATTCATGCAATGGCGCTCCTGCGCATCATTCCCATGGCATAGGGTGTCGGGCATCATCTCATCGATAGGTGTATCGATAGGTGTGCTAACCCTTGGCTGGAGTCTACACTGGAATCTGTCCATGGAGCGGAGGAGGCTTGGCCTTACTTTAGCTTGCCTATGGGAAATCGGGGGTAGGGAATGTGCCAGATCGTCACCTTAGAATAGAAAAGCTGGCGATCGCTCTCCAGGATGTAGGACTGAGTCTACCCAAATCTTGGCAGCAAGGGGCATGGTTGGGATAGGGGCGATCGCTTGTCAAAGACCTGAAATTCTGGATATCTGAATGCTGTACATTGAGAACCTGTCTTACCATCCAGCGGCTACTGCTGAGCCGATCCTCAAGTCCATTGGCTTGGAGCTAGCACCTCAACAACTGGGGTTAGTGATCGGCCCCAGTGGCTCTGGCAAAAGTACGCTGCTGGAAATTTTGGCGGGCCTAGCGTCCAAAACATCGGGACGGATTCGCTGGCGCAGTCAAGTACTCACCCCCGATCAGCTCCAGGATCTGGGAGGGCTCGTCTTTCAGTTTCCAGAACGGCATTTTTGTGGCAACACGCTGCTGAATGAGCTGCGCCTTGGGCATCCGGAGCTGAAGCGGGAAACCATGGAGCAAGCCCTGGCAAAAGTTGGCCTGGCCCATCTACCGCTGTCGGCCAATCCCCATGCTCTCAGCGGTGGGCAACAGCGACGCTTGGCCTTGGCGGTGCAACTGATTCGTCAACCCTACCTTTTGCTGCTGGATGAACCAACGGCGGGGCTAGATTGGTCGATGCGTCAGCAGTTGGTGAGTTTACTATCGGTGCTCAAGGCGGACTGGACGCTGTTGATTGTCACCCATGAACCGGGGGATCTGCTGGCGATCGCTGACCGGTGTTGGACGATGCAGCATGGAGAATTACAGGTCGCCGATCCCGCCACCCTTGCGCCTAGTCTAGATTCATCGATGGCCTAGGTGATATCGAGCACATCGTTCTAGAAAGCATTTCACATTCATAATCCCTCACCCTAAATCCCTCTCCCAAGTCGGGCGAGGGACTTTGAATCCGGCTCCCCTTCGCCCTTTTTGGGAGAAGGGGTTGGGGGATGAGGGCTATAAATTTGCATAGGTGGGATATGCCTGAGCATGGGTTAACCTAGCGGTACATCATGTTTTTATTACCATGCTCTTTAAACGTAAGCCAGATCAATCTCAGTCGATTAGCGGTGCCAATATTACCGGTGCCCAGGTTCAGCAAGGGCAGGCGGGCCGCGATCTGACCCAGACGCAGCAGGGCAACCAGGCGGAGGTTCAGAGTCAGGGAATGACGGCGGATGAGGTGGTGGCGCTG
>RECH01000276.1 GCA_007694125.1 Leptolyngbya sp. DLM2.Bin15 | reverse complement strand
GAACATGACGCGATGCCAAGATCTACGGGGTTAGAAACCAGCTTGGAGTCTGATTCTACACAACCAGCCGCATCTGCTCATCTGTCTCCAGTAGAACAGAGTTCATCTGAGATATTACCTAGCCTGGAGATACCGACTCAGGCTGCTGATACATGGGATTCCTCTAGGGGCAATCGACCCTCCAGTTCTCCGATGACAGACAGCCATGATGCCATCAATTTAGATCCGGCTCCAAGCGTCAATCCTGAGAGAGACAATGATCCTCCGATGCTGCCCATCGAACTAGCGCAGTCTAGTGCGGCCCGATCTCTTGATCCCAAGCTGGATCCAAGTCCTGAGATCTCTGATTCTCACCTCGACCAGCCTGATCTATTCTTACCTGATACAATTCTAGCAGCCGAGCAGGGCATCCCAACAGCCCTGGGAGGACTTTGGTATCTGGTGAATCTCTTGGTGCTGCTGGATTGGCCAGGGCGATCGCCCCTCCTCACCCCTTGGCATCAGGTGTTGGCCCTTGCTCAGGTTTTACGACCCGATTGCCCGCCTGATCCGGTTTGGGGACTATTGGCGGCGATCGCCGGCGATCCTCCCCCCGCAAACCTGCTGCAGTCCTGGCAAGCTGACATTCATGGGCAAGTACTAACCTATCTAGAGGGGCGATTCGAGCAACCTGCTGCCATAGCCGATTATATCCTGGAACCCGCCATACTTTATCTAACTCGCACCCATGTGGATGTGGTGTTTTCCTTAGATCAAATTCGTCTAGAGTTGCGTATGGCTGGTTTGGATCAAGATCCGGGATGGGTGCCAGAATTGGCCAGGGCGATCGCGTTTCACTATGAGTAAGTCCTATGGTTGCAACCCCTAGTGCCCAAACTCATCTACACCATTGGCTCCAGCGCAGCATTGTCCATGTAGCGGCGCATCTTTGTGCTGTGGGTGGATCAGAGGTGCTAGAGCAGTATCACTTTCTGCAGGCGTACCTGCGCCCGATCCTGCAGCAGGTGGGCGATCGCTCCTCTCTTAGAGAAGTAGACCAAGCTCTGCAACGGCAGGTGGATACGGCCGATCAGCAGATGGATGGGAATTCCGATCTACCCCTGATTCGCCTGCGGCTGGCTGGCCTCAGGTCTGCCCATCTGCAAGCGCTCCTCTTGGCGGGATTGGTGGAGGTGGATGCTCGATTTGGCACGCTATACAGTGTGTTGCATCCGTTTCCAGAAGAACAGCGGCTGACCATTGGTTTACTAGACGATCTCCTACGCTTTAATGCCCTGAACGACCCGCCCCCCGCCTGGGTGCTGGTGCAGGATCTGGAGCAACGCGGTCTGGTGACTCGGCATCAAAGCGATCGCCCCCGCGCCGCCCAAGTGCTCACCCTACCAACCAGGGTCTGGGATACCCTCTGCGGTCTATCTCTCCCCTCATCAGCAGACGCCTTAGCCTACTATCCTCCCCAGGCCCTCACGAGCTTGGAGCAGTTAACCGGCCTGCTTCCCAAGGACTTACTCGATCGCCTCGCCCGCCTACCGGACTTAGTCGATCGCCACCTTGCCCGAGGGGTGATCTTGCGAGGAATGCGCGGCACCGGACGATTGAGGGCGATCGCTGCTGTGGCCCAGGCCTGCAATGCCGGTATTCTGCACCTCAAGCGTCCCTCCCTCGCCAACCTTCCTGACCTGTGCCGTTTAGCTGGGGCTCTGGCCGTCCTGCAGCGGGCCATCCCCGTGATTGACCTAGAACTGGCTCCCGGCGAAACCCTTAGTCTGCCAAACCTGGCAGGCTATGACGGGTTGTTTGCCATCCTGCTCAACCGGGAAGGTAGCCTCAGCGGCCCCCAGGCGGAGGGATGCCTGACCCTGCAAGTCCCCGCTCCCAGCCGTGCCGCCCGTCAGCAGCAGTGGGAGACGGTTCTTGACCCTAGCATCAACGGGACTCGGGCCGTGGTGGAGCAGGCCAGTCAGCGCTATCATCTCACCCTGGGAGCTGTGGAGCAGGTGGGACGCTTAGCCCATGCCTATGCCGCCCTCAATGACCACGACCATGTTGCCTTGCAAGACGTGCAAACTGCCTGCTCGTCCCTCAACCAGCAGACCCTGGAAAACCTCGCCACCCGGATCACGGCAGACTGCACCTGGGATACGCTGATTGTCTCCGACAGTACTCGGGCCGAGCTAGAGACCCTCATTCGTCGCTGCCGCCATCGAGAAACGCTGCTATCGGAGTTGGGGCGGGGCTTTACTGGAGCCAGTCGGGGGGTACGAGCGTTGTTTGGAGGCTGTAGTGGTACCGGCAAAACCTTAGCGGCTCGCATCATTGCCGCGGAGCTGGGCTTGGATCTGTACCGGGTGGATCTATCCGCCGTGGTCAGCAAGTATATCGGCGAAACAGAGCGCAACCTCAGCCGTCTCTTTGCGCGGGCGGAGGAACAGGACATTATGCTGCTGCTGGATGAGGGTGACTCTCTCCTGACGGCCCGCACCGATGTGCGCAGTTCCAACGATCGCTACGCCAATATGGAAACCAACTATTTATTGCAGCGGCTAGAGCAGTACGAAGGCATTATCCTGATCACCTCCAATGCCATTAGCCGCATCGATAGCGCCTTCCAGCGCCGCATTGATGTGGTGATTGATTTTGAGGTGCCCGATGCCGGCCAGCGACAGCGGTTGTGGCACTTACATCTACCCACGTCCCATCAGGTGAGCGTCGGTCTGCTGCGGCAAACGGCCCTGCGCTGCCAGCTCACCGGGGGGCAAATCCGCAATGCTGCCCTGCACGCCACCCTCCTAGCGGTAGACGCCCAGACTCCGATGTCCGACACCTTCTTCACCCAAGGTGTCCAGCGTGAATATACCAAAATGGGGGCCGTGTCGCCCCTCACCTAGCCACCGGAATCACCATGGCCCAAACAGCGGAACGCCATCGACGGCATCAGCCGACCTCAGCCCCGACTCACGCTCCAGCGTCGGCCCCAGCCTCACGGCGATCGCTCTCTCCCCTATCCCTGCGATCGCCCCTGATCCAAACCAAGCTCACGGTCAACCAGCCAGGGGATGCCTACGAGCAAGAGGCGGACGCGGTGGCCAGTGCTGTGATGAATACTCCGGCCCCTCTGCCCCAACCGGATGACCATCGAGAGGTGCCTAACCTACAGCGGTTGGAAACCGAGGAGGCCATTCAGCGCCTACCGAGGGAGGAGGACTGTCCTACCTGTCAGCAACATGTGCTGCAGCGATCGCCCTTCGATGACACCTCCTTCGATGAACCCATTCAACGCCGGGGTACCGGCCAGCCCCAGGTATCCGCTGCCACCGCCGCCACAGTGCGCAGTCCTGGCCTAGGCTCGCCCTTGCCCACCGCCGTCCGCCATCGCATCGAACCCCATGTGGGCGCAAACCTCAGCGGCGTGCGGGTGCATACCGATCGCTCTGCCCATCGTGCCGCAGCCAGCCTCAACGCTCGGGCCTTCACCCATGGGCCTCACATTTTTCTCAACCACCATGAATCTAGCCATAACTTGGGGTTGATGGCCCACGAATCCACCCATGTGATCCAGCAAACCGGGTCGCTGGGGTCGCTGATCCAACGGCGATCGCAACCCACCCTGCTGCAGCGCGCCCCCTCCAAATGTCCGCCCCCAACCCGCAGTGCGCCGCCCCCGGTTTTGACCGCAGAGCCAGAGGTGCTTCCTGCAGTTCAACCCTCCCATCCTGATGAACCGACGCCAGAGCAGACCCCCGAGACAGCCGAAGGCGCTGCCGCATCTACTCCCACAACACCAGTCACCCCACCCCCCCCCGAGCAAGCCCCCCCCCCCCCC